>NZ_JBDGJK010000026.1:0-75636 GCF_057656935.1 Variovorax sp. Soil_C_33 | reverse complement strand
TAGTAGATCTTGACCTGCTCGAGGGTCTGGGCCAGTGCGGCCAGCGGGTGCAGGGCAGCGAGCGCGGCGGCGCCGCCCAGGGTGTGAAGGAAGTGGCGGCGATCGGTCATGGTGTGTCTCCTCGAAAGTTCTTTGGATCGTTCTTCAGACGGCAAATTCGGGGCGCGGCAGCCCGATGCGCGGCAGCCCCATCATGTCGCGCGCCTCGGCCGGCGTCGCCGGCTCCATGTCCATCTCGCGGATGATGCGCACGATGCGTTCGGTGAGCTGCAGGTTGGTCGCCAGCTCGCCGTGCCGGTAGTAGAGGTTGTCCTCCAGGCCGACGCGCGCATGGCCGCCGAGCAGCAGCGCGCTGATGTTGGCCTCGAGCTGCGAGGGGCCGATGCCGCTGACGCAGAAGATCGCGCCCTTGGGCAGCGTGTCCACCATCATCTGCAGGTGCCGCGGCGAGAAGGGCATCGCGTTCTGGAAGTTGCGGTGCACGTTCATCACCAGGTTGATGAAGTAGGGCGCCTCGTCCAGCCCCTCCTCGATCAGCGTGGTCGTGTCCTGCAGGATGTGGGTGGGGCTGAACACCTCCCACTCGGGCTTGATGCCGCGCGCCTTCATGCCGGCGGCGAGTTCGCGGCCCTTGGTGAGCGGCGTGTCCATCAGAATCTCGCGGCCTTCGAAGCTGAGGTTCAGCGTGGTTGCGTCCAGCGTGCACATCTCGGCGCCGGCGTCCATGCCCTTCACGCGCTCGTCGAAGGCGATCTCCCAGCGCCCGCCGGGCAGCGGCTTGATCATGTCGCCGTGCACGCCGCCGCCGGTCGAGTTGTTGAGCACGATGTCGCAGCCAGCGGCGCGGATGCGGCGGTTGATGTCGCGGTAGACCTCGGCGTCGCAGGTGGCGCCGTCGTCCGGCCGGCGCGCGTGGATCGCGGCCACGCTGGCGCCGGCCTTCCAGCAGGCCACCACGTCCGCCGCGATCTCCTGGGGCTGGGTGGGAAGATGCGGGTTCTGCGACTTGTGCGCCATGCCGCCCGTGGGGGCGATGGTCACGATCACTTTGCGCTTGGACATGGGCGTTCTCCTGTGGACGGCGCGCTATTATTTTTGGCGGCTGCCACCCCGGCAGTCATCGCGATGACATTTGAGATCAGGGTTTACGAGCCGCAGCCAGCAGGAGCGTCGATGCCGCACACCAGGCCGAGCCAGAGACCGCCGGCGTCCTTGTCGATTCCCGAGCTGCTGCAGCGATCGGTCTGGTACCCCGGGCTGGACGCGGCGGCGCAGGCGCGCGTGCTCGAGGACATGCGCGAGGAGTCGGTGGCCGCCGGCGCCGCGCTGTGCCGCCGCGGGGACACGCCGCTGCACTGGTACGGCACGCTCGAAGGCCTGCTGAAATGGTCGATGACCTCGAGCGACGGCCGCTCCGTCACCTTCGGCGGCCTCTCGGTCGGCAGCTGGTTCGGCGAGGGCACGCTGCTGCGCGCGATGCCGCGCTCTGCCGACATCATCGCGCTGCGCGACAGCCGCGTCGCGGTGCTGCCGCTCGACACCTTCCAGTGGCTGCACCGCACGCAGATGAGCTTCAACCACTTCCTGCTGAACCAGATCAACGAGCGGCTGCACTGGTTCATGGGCAACTATGCGGCGCACCGGCTGCTCGATGCCGACAGCCAGGTGGCGCGCGCGCTCGCCGGCCTGTTCCATCCGTGGCTGCATCCGGGCAGCGACGTGCACCTGCAGACCTCGCAGGAAGAGATCGCCAACCTCTCCGGCCTTTCGCGCCAGCGCTGCAACGCGGCGCTCAACCGGCTGCGCGAGGCGGGCCTCTTGCGCATCGAGTACGGCGGCATCACCGTAGTCGACCTGGAAGGGCTGCGGCGCTTCGTCGAGTAGCGCTCAGAACTTGCCCGGCAGCCGGGGCGGGCCGTCTTCCTCGCCCGTGCTCTCGTCGTCCACCGATGCGAGCTTGAAGCGGGCGGCCTCGTGCCGGCGGCTGAGATCCGCATAGCGGTCGAGCTCGGCCGCGCCGGACGGCATTTCCCGCATGCACTCGACGAAGAACTGCGACTCGTCGAAGTTCAAGCCGTGCAGCACCTCCTGGCCCTTCGAGTTGATGGCCAGAAGGCTGCGGTCGGAAAATTCGGCGCGCTGCGCGTCGGACATATCTAGATGTTTCATCGCCGGCTCCTTTTTCGTTGGGCTGCCGCTCAGGCGCTGCCGTGCAGCGACAGCGCCGCGCGCAAGCCGCCGAAGCGCCGTCGGTACTGCGGCGGCGTCAGGTTCACCTGGCGCCGGAACAGGCGGCCGAAGAAGGCGGCGTCGTCGTAGCCCACTTCCTCCGCCACGGCCGCCACCGGCAGCTCGCTGGTCTCGAGCAGGTGCTTGGCCTCCTCGATGCGCATCGTGTGCACGTATTCCAGCGGCGCCATGCCGGTCGCCAGCTTGAAGCGGCGCTGGAAGGAACGCTGCGGCAGACCGCTCTGCTGAACCATCGCGGCCACCGGCGCCGGGTCGGCATAGTGCTCGGCGATCCAGGCCTGGCAGCGGCCGATCAGCGCGTCTTCCACCTGGCTCGAACGCGCCACGCGCGCGAAAGGCTGCTGGCCGACGTGGTGCCAGTCGATCAGGAACAGCCGCGCCACCTGCATGGCGGTCTCGACGTCGACGCAGCGGGCGATGATGTAGAGCGCCAGGTCCATCCACGAGCTGCCGCCGCCGGCCATCACCAGCCGGTGCCCTTCGCCGGTGGCCACCAGTGCGCGCTGGGCCTGCACCCGCACCGTCGGATGGCGGCGCTGCATGGTCTCGCAGTACGCCCAGTGCGTGGTGACCTCGTGGCCGTCGAGCAGGCCGGCCTCGGCCAGCAGCATGGCGCCGGAGCAGGCCGTCGTCATCAGCGATCCGCCGGCATGGCAGCGGCGCAGCCAGTCGGCCTCGCGCGCGAACATCCCGGCCTCCCGGTGGTCGAGCGCGAGCAGCGATTCCGGCACGCAGACCACGTCCGGCGCGGCGCAGTCCGACATCGGCATGTCGATGCGGATCGGCAAGCCGTTGCAGCCCGTCACCTCGCCGGCGTGCGAGGCGACGATCACCGGATCGAGCACCGACTCGCCGTAGCGCCCGTTCAGCACCCACGACCAGTCGCGCCCCGCGCACTTGAACATCTCGTACATGCCGTAGACCACCGACGCGGAACTCAGCGGCGTGGCGACGATGGCGATCTGCGGGAGCGGCGCGGTGGTGGTGGCCATTGGCTGATTCGTCAGTCTTGTTGCCGGAATGGCTTCGTGCTGGGAAGAGGGGTCAATTTACGCTCGATGCGCAATCCGCTCAACCATCCCCCAAGGAGCCATTCCGATGACCACGACCCTCCGCGATGCCCACGGCCAGGCGCTTTCCACCACCGACCGCGCATCGCTCGCCGCCTACGAGCACGCGCTCGATCTGTTCCACGGCTTCCAAGCGGATCCGGTGGCCGTGCTCACCCCGGTGCTCGAACGCGACCCCGGCTTCGTCTCCGGCCAGCTGCTGATGGCCGGCATGCTGCTCGGCAGCTTCGACGGCCAGCTGCACGGCATGGCGAAAGCCTGCGTCGACGCCGCGGCCGCCAGCCCGCAGAAGGCCAGCGAGCGCGAGCAGTCGCTGATCGCAGCGCTCGGCGCCTGGAGCGGCGGCGACCTGCTGCGCGCCAACCAGCTGCTCGGCCGCCACCTGATCGACCATCCGCGCGATCTCTTCGCGCTGCAGCTCGCGCACATCGGCGATCTGTTTCTCGGCCACTCCTTCATGCTGCGCGACCGCGTCGCGCGCTCGCTGACGCAGTGGAGTACCGACGACCAAGGCTACGGCTACCTGCTCGGCATGCATGCCTTCGGCTTGGAGGAGTGCAACGAGTACGCGCGCGCCGAGGCCGTCGGCCGGCGCGCGGTCGAACTCCAGCCGCACGACAGCTGGGCCGTGCACGCGGTGGCGCACGTCTGCGAGATGCAGGGCCGCGCGGACGACGGCATCCGCTGGCTGAAGGCCACGCAGCGCCATTGGGCGACCGACTGCGGCATGGCCGTCCACAACCACTGGCATCTCGCGCTGATGCACATGGCCGGCGGCGACATGAACGCGGCGCTCGCGCTTTACGACGACGCGGTCACTCCCGCGCCCGAAGCCATCGCCCTGAACCTCAACGACGCCAGTGCGCTGCTGTGGCGCTTCACCCTGCGCGGTGCTGATGTGTCGGCGCGCTGGCAGGCCCTGGCCGCACGCTGGCGCCTGCAGGCCGCGTGGGGTGCCCACGCCTTCAACGACGTGCATGCCGTGATGGCGCTGGCCGCGGCCGGCGACGAAGGCGCGGTCAACGCGGGCATCGCCGCGATCGGCGACGCGGCCTGGCGTCCCGGCGCACAAGCTGCCGCCGCGGTGGCACTGCCTGCCGCCCGCGGCCTGCAGGCCTTCGCGGCCGGCCGCTACGCGCGCTGCGCCGAGCTGCTGCTGCCCGTGCTCGCGGCCAGCAGCCCGCTCGGCGGCAGCCATGCGCAGCGCGACCTGCTGCACCTCACGGTGATCGAGGCGGCGAGGCGGGCGGGAGACCGGGCGCTGGTGCGCGCGATGGCGGACGAGCGGGCGGCCCGTGGGGTCGTCGCGGCCAAGCCCGCGTCGCTCGTGCAAGCTTCAGTCAAGCTGGCGGCCTAGGCAACAGTGTCGGCCGGCGGCATCGCCTCGAAGCCGGGCAGCGTCCGCAGCAGCGCGGTCATCGACCTGGCCGCGAGAGCCGGTATGTCGGCGATGTCCACCCACCTGAACTGGTCCACTTCGGGGGTCATCACGCCTGAAGCGTGGTGAGGAAAGAAGCTCGTGCACCTGCATGCCGCGATGTCGCAATCGCGCGTATGCAGGACCACACGGAACAGGTGGAGATCCTTTCTGGAGAGGTACGGCATGCGCCCGAGTTCCTCCATCGAATCCGCAGCCAGTTCGATGCCCGTCTCTTCCCGGACTTCGCGAATGGCCGCCTCGCGCGCGGACTCGCCGGCTGAAGCGCCGCCCTTGGGAATGTCCCAGTGCTTCTGCCCCGTTGCGTGGGCCAGCAGGAGCTGGCCTTGCTCGTTGACGATGAGCACACCATAGGAGGTGGTTTTCATGGCTGGGATTGTCGTTCGCGGCACTCGCCATGCACACGATTTCTCCCAACTCGCAGGCGATAGTTGCTGGCGACGGTCGATCGGCTGCGCAGTTCTGCCTGCTGTCCGCGGCTGCCCTGCTGGGCGTGACGCAAATGCTTCTGAACCGCTCGGCTGCGCCGTCCCCGAGCGAGCGCCTGCAGGATTGGAACGATCTGAGCGAGCTCACCAAGGAAGCGGGGCGCTCGGCGTACCGCGCGGCCTTGATCCTGGCTGATCCGGAGCGTGCGGTGCCGCTTGGGTACTGAGCCCAAGCAGGCAGCTCAGCGCTTACTGGCACGTGTAGCTCGCAGCCAGGCTTCGATCCCCGCTCACATAGGCGATCTTCTTCGGATAGGTGCACAGCGGCCGGGCGAGCGACTTGTCCGAGTTCTGCAGCACCAGCTTGTCCGGCGCCACGCCCTTCTCGACCCAGTCCGTCAGCGCGGTGAAGAGCTGGTTCGGTGCCGGCAGCGGCGGGTTGGCCGCGGGGCTCACGCCGGCCAGGCCATTGACCGAGCCCACGCCGGCGCAATGGCCCATCGCAGGAATCGGCAGGTAGCGGTAAAACTTCTGCAGCGCGTCCATACCGCCCATCGCAGCGGCGGCGCGTTCGTAGTAGTGCCGCGTGCCCGCGTCCGGAATCAGCGTGTCGGCCAAGCCGTGGTACGTCAGCATCTTGCCGCCACGATCGCGGAACCTGGAGAGGTCGGGGTTGTTGGCGTTGATGTGGCTGAAGGAGGTCTGCAAGGCCAGGCCGCGGTCGCTGGCGTTCGCGAGCTGGTCGTAGGTGAGCGACTTCCAGCGGTTCGCGCCGTTGCCCGTGGCGTTCTTGAATGTCGGCGCGGCGATCGTCGGATCCTGCAGATTGAGCGCGACTTGGTCCACGGAGATCAGGAAGGGCGCGGGCTCGCCGGCCACCGAGTCGGCAAGGCCGAATCCCGGTGCGAGCGGGCTGTTGAGCGCCGTGCCGCGCGTGAGGCCGTACCAGAGCTGGTTCGAGGCGAGCGTCGTGCCGTAGCCGATGTCGACCGAGGGAGAGGGCACGCTGCCGTCGCGCGTCTGGCCGTACCACATCTTGTTGATGGCCTGCGCCTGCACCGTGCTCAGGCAGGCGGCCGTGGCATTGGTGCCGCCGCTGGCGGTGCAGAGCACCGCGGCGTCCTGCGCCGGGTTGTAGCTGCAGCTGCCGGGATCACTGATGAAGCCGTCGTGCTGGCCGGTCAGGTTGGCGTCGCAGGCGCTCACTGCGGCCGAAGAGGCCAGTGTGAGTTGCGCCGACGTCAGTGGCACGCCGCCGAGGTCGCGCTGCATCACGATCTGCGGATAGAGCTCGCCGGTGATGAAGGTCGTCCAATTGATGGCGCTATTGCCCGCGAGGATGCCGTCGAAGTCCTCGGGATGGACCTGCGCTTCCATGTGGCCCTGCCGGCCACCGGTGGAGCAGCCGTCCCAGTATGAAAATTGCGGCGGCTTGCCGTAGAAGCCGGCGGCCAGGGCCTTGGCCTTGACGCTCATCTCGTGGATGCCGCGGCTCGCGAAGTCAGTCCAGCCCTGGGTGTTGATGGTGCCGTCGGGCTTCATGGCGAAGGAGCCATCCAAGACGGCGAAGGGGGTCTTGGAGGCGTGGCCCGCGTCGGTGATCGCGCTGACCGAGCCTTCGGTGCCTGCAATCGTCGAAGGCCCATTGCCGCCGCCGCCGACGCGGTCGAGCGCGCTGATCGAGGGTTCGCCCGCGAAGCCGCCACCGCCGAGCACGTGGACGCGGTTGTTCCAGGCCGACTTGGCGGGCAGCCAGACCTCGATGCCGATACCGGGCGAGGTCGATGGCGCGTCTGCGGGTCCAGGGTTGCCGGGGCCGACATTGAGCTTCACGAGACACAAGTCGTTGGCGGCGGCGCTGCCGCTCGGCGTGCCGTTCAGGTTCAGGTCGTCGCCCTTCTTGAACTGCTTGACCAAAGTCACCGTGGTGTTTGCGTCGGGCTTGAACGCGGCCTTGAGCGTGTCGTCGCAGACCAGCGCCACGGGCGCCGGTGCAGGCGCGGGCGGAAACGCGAAGCCGGGCGAGCCGCCACCGCCGCCGCAGCCGAACAGTAAGGCAGTGGATGCAGCGGCCGCGCCCAGGCTGGGCCAGCGTGGCGCGGGAGGAGGCGTGAGAGGGGAAGAGCAGTTCATCGCGTTGTCTCCAGTCGTTATGGCGGCGTGCTTGTCCGCTGCCCGGGACGATAGAGTCGATGCCGGCGCGCGTATGTCGAAAAACTGCGCCGCGCTATCGGGAAGCTGCGCGATCGGCTCAGTGTTCGCGCAGGCGACCGGGGGTGGTGCCGGTGTGGCGCCGGAACACTTCGGTGAAATGGGCCTGGCTCGAGAAACCCAGCTCGAAGGCGATGTCCGCGATCGAGCGATCGGCAGCCGAGCGCAGCAGGCGCGCGGCCTGGTCGATGCGCTGCTGCTGCACGTAGCGATGCGGCGAGAGCTCGAAGGAGGCCTTGAAGGCGCGCGCGAAATGGAATGGGCTCAGAGCGGCTTGTTCGGCCAGCCGCGACACGCTCAGGTCCTCGCCCAGGTGCGCGGCGACAAAGTCGATCACGCAGGCGCGCTGCCGTGCGGACAGGCGCGGCACGGGTGCTGTCGGCGTGCTCGCGCACGCCGTGCCATGACGTTCGCGCAGAAAGCCCAGTATCGCGATCGAGAGCCCTTCCACGTACAGCGCCCCGGTGCTCGCGCTGCGGCGCGCCTCACGCAGCAGCTCGGTGCCGAGTGTCACGAGCTGCTCGTCGAAGACCTCGTGCCGTGTCTCGATGTGCAGGTCGGCCGCTTCGTCGTGCAGCAGCGCCGTCACCATTGAAGTCGGAAAGCGCAGCGCGATGCACTCTCCGGGCTGGCCCTCCCAGCGCGCATGGTCGATCTCGTAGCCGGTGTCGTAGAGCTCGATCATCGTCGGACAGGTCGACAGCATCCGCTCCGATCCGCCACGGCTGTACCAGCGCCGGCCGCGGCCGGAAGTCGCGATCAGCACCGTGGGTGCGTCGGCGTATTTCGGGCCGCTCTCGGCCTGCGCCGGAATCTGCAACAGCGCTGTGGGCACGCCCACCCATTCCTCGCGCGTGCGGGCCACAGGCTGGCCGGCCGCATCGCGCACGAGCGCCACGTCGTCGCAGAAGCTGCGGCGACGGGGCTCTCGTGCTTGCTCAGACACCGAGCAACTCCTCCAGCGCATCCGGCGCCGCCACCAGCTCGGCCGATGCGCCGTGCCGTACGATGCGGCCCTTCTCCATCACCACCGCCTGGTCCGTGTGCGCCAGCACCTTGCGCCAGTCGCGGTCGACGATCAGGGTGGCGATGCCGGTGGTGCGGATGTCGGCGATCACCCGCCAGATCTCCGCCACGATCAACGGCGCCAGGCCTTCGGTCGCCTCGTCGAGGATCAGCAAGCGCGGGTTGGTCATCAGCGCGCGGCCGATGGAGAGCATCTGCTGCTCGCCGCCCGACAACTGCTGCCCGCCGTGCGAGAGCCGCTCCGTCAGCCGCGGGAAGGTCGCCATCACGCGATCGAAAGTCCAGGCGCGCTTGCCGTCGATGCCCGCCCGCGCGCTCATCATCAGGTTCTCGCGCACCGAGAGGTTGGGGAAGATGCCGCGGCCTTCGGGCACGTAGCCGATGCCGCGCCGCGCCATCTTCTCGGGCGCCCAGCCGGTGACGTCGTCCCCGTCGAGCTTCACGCGGCCGGAGGCCGGGCGCACGTAGCCCATCAGCGAGCGGATCAGCGTGGTCTTGCCCATGCCGTTGCGGCCCAGCAGGCCGACCGAGGTGGCGGCCGGCATCGCGACGTCGACGCCGCGCAGGATGTGGCTGTCGCCGTAGTAGGTGTTGAGGCCTTCGATCTGCAGCATCTCAGTGATCCTCGCCCAGGTAAGCCGTGCGCACTTCGGGGTTCACGCGGATCGAAGCCGGATCGCCTGTGGCGATCACGGTGCCGTTCACCATCACCGTGATGCGGTCCGCGATGCGGAACACCGCGTCCATGTCGTGCTCCACCAGCAGGATCGCGTGCGTGGACTTGAGGCTGGCGAGCAGGCCCAGCATGCGCTCGGTCTCCTCTGCGCCCATGCCGGCCAGCGGCTCATCGAGCAACAGCACGCGCGGGTTGGTGGCTAGGCACATCGCGACTTCGAGCTGGCGTTTGGCGCCATGGCTCAGGGTGCCGGCGACGCGGCCGGCCACCGCGCCCAGGCCCGCGGCCTCCAGCGCCTCGCGGGCGGCGGCATTGCTGTCCTTGCAACTCTGCGAAGACTGCCAGATCGCCCAAGGCCGCGGGGAGGCCGCCTGTGCGGCAAGACGGCAGTTCTCCTGCACGGTGAACTCCGGAAAGATCGTGGTGCGCTGGTAGCTGCGGCCGACGCCGGCGAGCGCGCGTCGGAACTGCGCGCGCTTCGTGATGTCCTCGCCGTCGAGCGTGATGCGCCCGTCGGACGCTTCGATCTCGCCCGAGAGCATGTTGATCAGCGTGGACTTGCCCGCGCCGTTGGTGCCGATCACCGCGTGCACCTCGCCGAGGTGCAGTTCCAGGCTCACCGCGTTGACCGCCACCAGGCCGCCGAAGCGGCGCGTGAGCGTTTCGACTTCCAGTAGCTTGCTCATGCCACGGCCTCCTTCGGCGCCGGCCGCAGCCGGATGCCGACGATGCCCTTGGGCAGCAGCGCGACGAAGGCGATGATGGCCAGGCCCAGCGTCAACTGCCAATGGTCGGCCAGCGGCCCCACGATCGCGTGGGTGGAGAGCAGCTCCTTGAGCAGCGTGAAGGCCACGGCGCCGATCACCGCGCCGCGCAGGTGGCCCAGGCCGCCGAGGATGATCATCAGGAGCACCTCGCCCGAATTGTGCCAGGCCAAGAGCTCGGGGTTCACCACGCCGTCGCGCGAGGCGACGAGGAAGCCCGCCAGCCCGGCCAGCGCGCCCGCGATCACGAAGGCCGCGAGCTTGTAGCCGTACACCGGAAAGCCCGCCGCGCGCATGCGCTGCTCGTTGACGCGGATGCCCGCCAGCGCCGCGCCGAAGCGCGAGCGGCGGATCAGCGCCAGCAGGCCGTAGGTGAAGGCCAGCGCGCCCAGCACGAAATAGAACTGCACCCTGCGGTTCTCCATGTCCAGCGCGCCCAGCACCGGGCGGATGTACATGTAGATGCCGTCGCTGCCGCCGCCCAGCGCCGTGTCGTGGAACACGAAGAAGGCCATCTGCGCGAAGGCCAGCGTGACCATGATGAAGTACACGCCGCGCGTGCGTAGGCTGAGCGCGCCGGTCACCAGTGCGTAGGCGGCTGCGCAGCCCATCGCCATCGGCAGCAGCACGGCGATGGAGCCGCCGTCCTTGCCCGAGCCCAGCACCGTCGCATAGGCGCCGATGCCGTAGAAGGCCGCATGGCCCAGGCTCACCAGGCCGGTCATGCCGACCAGCAGCTCCAGGCTCAGCGCGAAGATCGAGAGGATCATCACCTTGACCACGAGGTCGCTGAGGTACGGGCCCAGGAAGGGCCCGAGCACAGCGAGTGCGATCGCGCAGATCAAGGGAAGGAAAAGGGAGAAGTTCTTCATGTCAAGTCTTGCGGCCCATCAGACCTTCGGGACGCCAGATCAGCACGATGGCCATCAGCACATACACGCCGATGCCGCTCAGCTCGGCGAAGAACACTTTGCCGAAGGTGTCGACGAAGCCCACCAGCAGCGAGGCCACCAGCGCGCCGGTGATCGAGCCGATGCCGCCGATCACCACCACCACGAAGCAGATGATCAGCACGCTCGCGCCCATGTTCGGATAGACCGACGACATGGGCGCTGCGATCATGCCCGCCAGCGCGGCCAGCGCCACACCGGCCGCGAACACGATGCGGTAGAGCCGGCGGATGTCGATGCCCAGGCCGCGCACCATGTCGCGGTTGCTGGCGCCGGCACGGATCATCATGCCCAGGCGCGTGCGGTTCACCACGTAGTAGAGGCCGATCGCGAGCACGATGCAGGCGGCCGAGGCGAAGAGGCGATACCACGGATAGCTCATCAGGCTGCCCAGCGCGAAGCTGCCGTCCAGCCAGGGCGGCACCGGCACGCCGTGCACGTCGTTGCCGACGAGCAGCGAGCGCAGCTCCTCGAAGACGAGGATCAGCCCGTAGGTCATCAGCACCTGCTGCAGGTGGTCGCGCTGGTAGAGGTAGCTGAAGAAGGCCCACTCCAGCACGTAGCCGAAGAGCGCGGTCAGCACCACGCCCGCCAGCAGCATCACGATGAACTGGTTACCGAAGAGCGGCGAGAGCGCGAACGCCATGTAGGCGCCGATCATGTAGAAGCTGCCGTGGGCCAGGTTGATCACGCCCATGATCCCGAAGATCAGCGTCAGTCCGGAGGCCACTAGGAATAGCAAAAGCCCGTACTGAACCGAGTTCAGGCACTGGACTAGAAAAGTACCGAGGTCCACGTTGGTCTCAGCTTTCTGGAAGAGAGCGTGCGCGAGCGCCGCGATGTTCGGGAGACACCGCGGAACCGGCTTTGCCGGGCCGCTGGTGTCGCCCCCTTGAGGGGGGAGTCGAGCTACACGAAGTGAGCGGAGGGACGGGGTGGGTCACATACGGCAGCCGCGCGCGGGGTCGGCCAGGCCCTTGACGGCCACGTTGACCATCTTGTTCTCCTTGCCTTCCACCTTGCGCAGGTAGATGTCCTGCACCGGGTTGTGCGACTTGCCCATGGTGAAGGCGCCGCGCGGACTGTCGATCTTGGCCTTCTCGATGGCAGCGGCGAACTCGGCCTTCTTCGTGATGTCGCCCTTGGTGGCCGTCAGGCCGATCGCGAGCATCTGCGCCGCGTCGTAGCCCTGCACCGCGTACACGTCGGGCTGCAGCTTGAAGGCCTTGGCGTAGGCCGTGCGGAAGGCGTTGTCGCGCGGCGTGTTGAGGCCGTCGGCGTAGTGCAGCGTGGTTAGCATCCCCTGGGCCGCTTCGCCCTGCGCGTCCAGCGTGCCGTCGGTCAGGAAGCCGGGGCCGTAGAGCGGGATGTTCTTGTTGAGGCCGGCCGCCGCGTAGTCCTTGACGAACTTGACCGCGCCGCCGCCCGCGAAGAAGGAATACACCGCATCGGGCTTGGCCGCCGCGATCTCGGTCAGGAGCGCCTGGAACTCGACGTTCGGGAAGGGCACGGTGAGCTGCTTCACCACCTTGCCGCCGCCCTTCTCGAAGCCTTCCTTGAAGCCGGCCACCGATTCGTCGCCGGCCGCGTACTTCCAGGTAAGGGTCATCGCGGTCTTCTTGCCCTGCTTGGCCGCGACCTCGCCCATCGCGTAGGCCGGCTGCCAGTTCGAGAACGAGCTGCGGAAGATGTTCTGCGCGCACATCGGGCCGGTCACCGCATCGGCGCCGGCGTTGGGCACGATCAGCACGGTGCCGCTTTCCTTGGCGGCCTTGGCCATCGCCATCGCGACGCCGGAGTGCACGGTGCCGACGATCACGTCGACGTTGTCGCGCTTGATCAGCTTGTTGACGTTGTCGGTGGCCTTGGCCGGGTCGGATTCGTCATCGACCTTGATGTATTCGATCTCGCGGCCGCCCAGCTTGCCGCCCTTTTCCTCGACGTGCAGCTTGAAGCCGTTCTCGATGGCCACGCCGAGCGCCGCGAAGGTGCCGCTGAAGGGCAGCATCAGGCCGACCTTGAGCTTGCCTTGCTGGGCGTGGCCCAGCGTGGCGATGCAGGCCAGCGCGAGGGCTGTCAGGGTGGTGCGGGCGATGCGGGTGCTCATGGTGATCTCCTGGCGTTGGTATTGAAATGAAAGGGGAACGGCTTGAAGACGGGGCGGCTGGTCGGGGCGCGTGTCTTCACGACGCGCCTGCGCGAGCGCAGATACTTTAAGGGTAAATCATTTATCTCTCAAACACGAGTTTTCCCTGACCGGGGATTCCGTTCGTCGACGAATGAAACGGTCGCCACTATCGCTTTTTCGGGCTGGTCGCGATGCGGGGAATGCCCGCAGTCGGGCAGCTCCAGCAACTCGGTGCCCGGCACGCGCCCGGCGATGCCGCGGATCTGCGCGAGTGTGCCGTACTCGTCGTCGATGCCCTGGATAGCAAGAACCGGGCAACGGATGGCATCGAGCTCGGCCTCGATGTTCCATTGCTTGAAGGGCGGGTGCAGCCAGATGCGGTTCCAGCCCCAGAAGGCGGAATCCACGTCGTCGTGGTAGCGGCCCAGCTTCTTCGGCAGGTCGGTCTCGAGATAGGCCAGCCGTGCCTGCTCGATGTTGGCGACCGTCACGTCCTCCACGAAGATGTGCGGCGCCAGCACCACCAGGCCGGCCACGCGATCGGGGAAGCGTGCTGCGTACAACAGCGAGATCGAGGCGCCGTCGCTGTGGCCAAAGAGCCAGGGTTTCTCCTCGAGACCGATGGCCTCGAAGAAGGCGGGCAGCACCTCATGCGCCTGGCGGTGCATGAAGTCCACATCCCAGGTCTCCTCGGGCCCGCGCGGCGTGGAGCGGCCGTAGCCGGGGCGCGAGAACACCAGGCCGCGAAAGCCGCCGGCTTCGCACAGGCGCTGCGGAAAGTCCTTCCACATCGCGATCGAGCCCAGGCCCTCGTGCAGGAACACAAGCAGGGGTGCGTCGCTGCGTTCCGGTGCAATGCGCACGTACTCGAGGCGCAGGGGGCGCCCCCGCCATTCGATGGCGGCGAATTCGGGCGTGGGAGTCATGACCGCTCCCGCTCGCGCAACCTGAAGCGCTGGATCTTTCCTGTCGCCGTCTTGGGCAGTTCGTCGACGAACTCGATGAAGCGCGGGTACTTGTAGGGCGCGAGGCGCTCCTTGACGAAGGCCTTGAGCTCCTCGTCCGTCACCGACTGGCCGGACTTGAGCACGACGTAGGCCTTGGTCTTGGTCAGCCCGTCGGCGTCTTCCTTGCCGATCACCGCGGCCTCGAGCACCGCCGGGTGCTGCATCAGCGTGGCCTCGACCTCGAAGGGCGAGACGTAGATGCCGCTGACCTTGAGCATGTCGTCGCTGCGGCCGGCGTAGGTGTAGTAGCCCTCTGCGTCGCACGAGTACTTGTCGCCGCTCTTGGTCCAGCCCTCGCGGAAGGTGTCGGCGCTCTTCTCGGGGTTGCCCCAGTACATCACCGCCGTGCTCGGCCCCTTGATATAGAGGTCGCCGACTTCGCCCACGGGCACCGGCTTGCCGTCCTCGCCGCGCAGCTCAATCGCATAGCCGTCCACCGGCCGGCCGGTGGTGCCGTAGCGGATGTCGCCGGGCCGGTTGGAGATGAAGATGTGCAGCATCTCGGTGGAGCCGATGCCGTCGATGATTTCGCAGCCGAAGTGCTGCTTGAAGCGCTGCGCGAGCTCGCCCGGCAAGGCTTCCCCGGCCGAGGAGCACATGCGCAGCGACACGGCTTCGCGCGCAGGCAGATTGGGCGATGCCAGCATGCCGGCGAAGCCGGTCGGCGCGCCGAAGAACACCGTCGGCTTGTGCGCGCCGGTCCAGCGCTTGAAGACCGCATCGGGGGTCGGCCGCTCGGCCATCAGGAGCACCGTCGCGCCCACCGAGAGCGGGAAGGTCAGCGCGTTGCCCAGGCCGTAGGCGAAGTAGAGCTTGGCGGCCGAGAAGCAGACATCGCTTTCCGTCAGCCCCAGCACCGGCTTGCCGTAGAGCTCGGCCGTCCACCACGGGTTGCCGTGCGTGTGCACCGTGCCCTTGGGCTTTCCGGTGGAGCCGGAAGAGTAGAGCCAGAAGGCGTGGTCCTGCGGCGCGGTGGCGGCCGGTGCGGCCAGCGGCTCATGCGCAGCGATCACGGCTTCGAAATCCTGCGCGCCGTCCGGCAGGGCGCCGGTGGGCTGGGAGACGATCAGCGTCTGGAGCGCGTTCGACCCCTTGACCCGCGCGTCCTGCAGCACCGGCAGCAGCGCGCCCGACACCAGCGCCGCCTTGGCGCCGCTGTGCTCGAGCATGTAGGCGTAGTCCTCGGTCGTGAGCAGCGTGTTGACCGCCACCGGCACGATGCCGGCATAGAGGCAGCCCAGAAAGCTCACCGGCCAGTCGCTGCTGTCGAGCATCAGCAGCAGCACGCGCTCTTCGCGCTTCACGCCCGAGGCGAGCAGCGTCGCGGCGAGCCTGCGTGCGCGCTCTTCGAGCTGGCCGTAGGCGAGGGTGCCGCGGTCGTCGACATAGGCGATCTTCTGCGCGCGGCCGCGGTTGAGGGCGAACAGGTGTTCGGCGAAATTGAAGGATGCTGGCAGGCTCATCGTGTCTCCTCGGGTCCCGTTTTTTCTTCGGCGCATCTCAGCTCGACGCCAGGCCGAGCTGCGCCAGAACGGCCGGACTCGCCTGCACCGCGCTCCTGCGGTGATAGAAGTCCAGCGCCCGCAGGCCGCCCAGCTCGGCGCCGCCGCCCGCACGGCCGGGGCCGCCGTGCAGCGACTGGGGCATCACGTTGCCATGGCCCGTGTGGGCCTGCGCCGCATCGGGCGTGATCACGTGCACGCGGCCATGGCTCGCGGCCAGTTGCACGGCCGCCTGGCCCAGCGCCGCCTCGTCGGCGCCGTAGAGCGAGGTCACGAGCGAGCCCTGGCCGCGGTGCGCGAGCGCGATCGCATGCTCGACGTCGCGGTAGGGCAGCAGGGTGGCGACCGGGCCGAAGACCTCGACGTCGTGCACGCGCTGCGCGGCATCGGCATCGCGCGCGCCCAGCAGTACCGGCCCGATGCAGGCGGCGATGGCCGGATCGGCATCGACCAGCGCGGCCTGGCTGCCGTCGTGCAGCACGCTCGCCTGCGCCTTGAGTTCTTCCAGCCCTTCGCGCACGGCATTCAGTTGCGCACGGCTGACCAGCGAGCCCATGCGCACGCTCTCGTTGCGCGGGTTGCCGACCGTGATGCTCGCCAGCTTGGCGCCGATGGCCTCGGCCGCCGCGTCGTAGACCGCAGCCGGCACCAGGATGCGACGGATCGCGGTGCACTTCTGGCCCGCCTTGACCGTCATCTCGCGCACCACCTCGCGCACCAGCAGGTTGAAGGCGTCGGAGCCCGGCGCCGCATCGGGCAAGAGCAGGGCGGAGTTCAGGCTGTCGGCCTCGATGTTCACGCGCACCGAGCGCTGGGCCACCGCGGGATGCGACCGGATCACCGCGCCGGTGTCGGCCGAGCCGGTGAAGGAGACCACGTCGAGGCCCTGCAGCTGGTCCATCAGCCCGTTCGAGCTGCCGCAGATCACCGACAGCGCGCCGGCCGGCAGCACGCCGGCCTCGACCACGTCGCGCACCATGCGCTGCGTGAGCCAGGCGGTGGAGGTGGCGGGCTTCACGATCACCGGCACGCCCGAGAGCAGGGCGGGCGCGGCCTTCTCCCACAGGCCCCACGAGGGGAAGTTGAAGGCGTTGATGAAGAGCGCCACGCCGCGCGTCGGCACCTGCAGGTGCTGCGCCAGGAACACCGGCTCCTTGCCGAGCCTGGCTGCATCGCCGTCGCGCAGCGCGCGCACATCGCCCAGCGCATCGCCCCACTTGGCGTACTGGCCGAGCGTGAAGATCGCACCGTCGATGTCGACGGCCGAGTCGTTCTTCACCGTGCCCGAATTGGCGGTCGCGATCTCGTAATAGGCGTCGCGGTTCGCCTGCAGCACCTTGACGACCGCGCCCAGCAGCGCGGCGCGCTCTTTATATGTGAGCGCGCGCAGGGCGGCGCCGCCGGTGTCGCGTGCGAAGCCGAAGGCCTCGGCCAGATCGAGCCCGGTGGCGTCCACGCGGGCCAGTTCGGTGCCCAGCACCGGATCGACAAGCGCCGTGCCGGCGCCGCTGCCGGCCTGCCAGCGGCCGGCGACGTAGTTGGAGAGGAGTTCGGTCATACGGCCTTCGTGAATTGGATTCGCCCTTCGGGCAGGAGATAAAGGACCAGCGCACGCCCTTGGGCGACCGTGGGATGGTGTGCCGTACCGGGCGCATAGACGCACCAGCCCGCCGGCCGGCCGTCGAAGGTCGCGTCGCCCTCCAGCGGCATGATCAAATCGATCTCGCCGTTCGGGTGCGTGTGGTGCGGACCCGCGATGTCCTTCATGTCGACCACGTCGACCGAGAAGCGGTGCAGCGCGTCCTCGGCCTTGAAGACCCGGCCGTACTTGATGCCGCCGCCTTCGCGATCGCACAGCCAGCCTTCGGCCACGCCGTCGATGCAGGCCTGCTTGAGGCGCTCGAAGGCGGGGCTGCCGGCGCCGTGGACGGTGTTGAGCCAGCGGTCGAGCTCGTCATCGAGCGGCCGGCCGGCGAGCTGCGCTGTCACGTCGGCAACGATCTGGTGGAAGGCTTCCTTGGACATCGTGGTGGGCTCTTGCGTGGGTGGAACTTGCGGCAATTCGCTGCGTGCAGTATCTTGCCTGTGCACGAACCATAAGCATCGACACAAAAGGTGTCAAGCAATATAGTGCATATATGGTGTTTACCCGGATAGGGGTGAACCGAGGAGATGAAGGAGCGACATGAATGAGCGAGCCGACGCGGTGCTGACCGCACCCGCGGACCCGGCCCTGCCGGCCGAGGAAGCGAAGAACCCCCTGCTGGTGGCGCTGGGCGAGCGCGTGCGCAACCTGCGCGCGCGCCGCGGCCTCACGCGCAAGGCCGTGGCGCAGGCGGCCGAGGTCTCGGAGCGCCACCTGGCCAATCTCGAATACGGCATCGGCAATGCGTCGATCCTGGTGCTGCAGCAGGTGGCGACCGCGCTGCAATGCTCGCTGGCCGAGCTGGTGGGCGACGTCACGACCAGCTCGCCCGAGTGGCTCTTGATCCGCGAGCTGCTGGAGCGCCGCGACGAGGCCGACCTGCGGCGCGCCCGCATCGCGCTCGGCGAGCTGCTCGGCACCGCCGCCGGCGACCCGGCGCGCAACCGCCGCATCGCGCTGGTGGGCCTGCGCGGCGCCGGCAAGTCCACGCTGGGCCAGATGCTGGCGGACGATCTCGAGGTGCCCTTCATCGAGCTGAGCCGCGAGATCGAGAAGCTCGCCGGCTGCAGCGTGCGCGAGATCCACGACCTCTATGGGACCAACGCCTACCGCCGCTACGAGCGCCGCGCGCTCGAGGAGACGGTGCAGATCTACAGCGAGGTGGTGATTGCCACCCCGGGCGGCATCGTCTCCGACCCCGCCACCTTCAACCAGCTGCTGGCGCACTGCACCACCGTCTGGCTGCAGGCCGCGCCCGAGGAGCACATGGGCCGCGTCGCCGCCCAGGGCGACACCCGCCCGATGGCCGCCAGCAAGGAGGCGATGGACGACCTGCGCCGCATCCTCGCCGGCCGCGCCGCCTTCTATTCCAAGGCCGACCTCAGCGTCGACACCAGCGGACGGGACCTGGCGCAGAGCTTCCACGCACTGCGCTCGGCGGTGCGGGAGGCGATGAGCCGCGCCGGCTGAACGCGCCGAAAAGAAGAACGTAAAAAAGTCCGTCGCAGGGTTGACGCGTCCGGAAACATGCAGCATGATGCATGCTCTGTCGCCAGACAAATGCATTATTCTTCCTAGACCCGACGGCACCCAGGAGACCTCGACATGACCGACACCGCTGCCCATCCCGCCCGCGTCGACTACCGCACCGACCCGACGCAATACCGCCACTGGAAGCTCAGCGTGGAGGGCCCGGTCGCCCGCCTGTCGCTGGATATCGCCGAAGACGGCGGCATCCGTCCCGGCTACAAGCTCAAGCTCAACAGCTACGACCTCGGCGTGGACATCGAGCTCAACGACGCCCTGAACCGCGTGCGCTTCGAGCATCCGCAAGTCCGCTCGGTGGTCGTCACCAGCGGCAAGGACCGCATCTTCTGTTCCGGCGCCAACATCTTCATGCTCGGCGTCTCCAGCCACGCCTGGAAGGTGAACTTCTGCAAGTTCACCAACGAGACGCGCAACGGCATCGAGGATTCGTCCAAGCACTCGGGGCTCAAGTTCATCGCGGCCGTGAACGGCGCCTGCGCCGGCGGCGGCTACGAGCTGGCGCTGGCCTGCGACGAGATCCTGCTGGTGGACGACCGCTCCTCCTCCGTCTCGCTGCCCGAGGTGCCGCTGCTCGGCGTGCTGCCCGGCACCGGCGGCCTGACCCGCGTCACCGACAAGCGCCATGTGCGCCACGACCTGGCCGACATCTTCTGCACCAGCGTCGAAGGCGTGCGCGGCCAGCGCGCGGTCGAGTGGCGCCTGGTCGATGCGATCGCCAAGCCGGCGCAGTTCGGCGCCGCGGTGCAGGAGCGCGCCGCCAAGCTGGCCGAGGGCAGCGACCGCCCGGCCGACGGCAAGGGCGTTGCGCTCACGCGCCTGGAACGCGAAGACGGCGCCGACAGCCTGCGCTACGAACACGTCACGGTCGAGATCGACCGCGCACGCCGCACCGCCACTTTCACCGTCAAGGCGCCGAAGGGCGCGCAGCCGGCCGACATCGCCGCGATCGAGGCGGCCGGCGCCGTCTGGTGGCCGCTCGCGATGGCGCGCCAGCTCGACGACGCCATCCTCAACCTGCGCACCAACGAGCTCGACATCGGCACCTGGCTGCTCAAGACCGAGGGCGATGCGCAAGCCGTGCTCGCCAGCGACAAGACGATGCTGGCGAACAAGGACCACTGGCTGGTGCGCGAAACCATCGGCGCGCTGCGCCGCACGCTGGCGCGGCTCGACGTCTCCTCGCGCAGCCTGTTCGCGCTGATCGAGAGCGGTTCCTGCTTCGCCGGCACGCTGGCCGAGATCGCCTTCGCGGCCGACCGTGCCTACATGCTCGCGCTGCCTGACGATGCCGAGCGCGCGCCGAAGCTCACGCTGAACGAGTTCAACTTCGGCTTCTTCCCGATGGTCAACGACCAGAGCCGCCTTGCGCGCCGCTTCTACGAAGAGGCCGCGCCGATGGAAGCCGCGCGCGGCGCGATCGGCAAGTCGCTCGACGCCGACGAAGCGCTGAAGCTCGGCCTGGTCACCGCTGCGCCCGACGACATCGACTGGGAAGACGAGATCCGCATCGCCATCGAGGAGCGCGCCGCCATGTCGCCCGACGCGCTCACCGGCCTCGAGGCCAACCTGCGCTTCGCGAGCAAGGAAAACATGAACACCCGCATCTTCGGCCGGCTCACCGCCTGGCAAAACTGGATCTTCAACCGCCCGAACGCCGTTGGAGAGAAGGGTGCCTTGAAGGTCTACGGCACCGGCGAGAAGGCCGGCTTCGACCTCAACCGCGTCTGAACAACCCAGCCACAACCCAAGGAACAGCGATGAGCACGATCAACTACAGCGAGAAGATCCCCAACAACGTCAACCTCGGCGAAGACCGCACGCTGCAGCGCGCGCTCGAAGGCTGGCAGCCGAACTTCATCAACTGGTGGGACGACGTCGGCCCCGACGGCTCGACCAACTACGAGGTCTACCTGCGCACCGCGGTGAGCGTCGATCCGCAGGGCTGGGCCCAGTTCGGCCACGTGAAGATGCGCGACTACCGCTGGGGCATCTTCCTGAACCCGGGCGATGCCAACCGCGAGATCCACTTCGGCGACCACAAGGGCGAAAAGGCCTGGCAGGACGTCCCCGGCGAACATCGCGCCAACCTGCGCCGCATCATCGTCACGCAGGGCGACACCGAGCCGGCCTCGGTCGAGCAGCAGCGCCACCTCGGGCTGACTGCGCCCAGCATGTACGACCTGCGCAACCTGTTCCAGATCAACGTGGAAGAAGGCCGCCACCTGTGGGCCATGGTCTACCTGCTGCACAAGCACTTCGGCCGCGACGGCCGCGAAGAGGCCGAGGCGCTCTTGCAGCGCACCTCGGGCGACGAGAACAACCCGCGCATCCTCGGCGCCTTCAACGAGAAGACGCCGGACTGGCTGGCCTTCTTCATGTTCACCTACTTCACCGACCGCGACGGCAAGTTCCAGCTGTCGGCGCTGGCCGAGAGCGCCTTCGATCCGCTGGCGCGCACCACCAAGTTCATGCTGACCGAGGAGGCGCACCACATGTTCGTGGGCGAGAGCGGCGTCTCGCGCGTGCTGCAGCGCACCGCGCAGGTGATGAACGAGCTGAAGACTGACGACCCGCAGAAGGTGCGTGCGGCCGGTGCCATCGACCTCGGCACGATCCAGCGCTACCTCAACTTCCACTACAGCGTGACCATCGACCTGTTCGGCGCCGACCAGTCGAGCAATGCCGCCACCTTCTACAGCTCGGGCTTGAAGGGCCGTTACGAAGAGGGCAAGCGGGCCGACGACCACGTGCTCAAGGGCCAGACCTACAAGGTGCTCGAAGTGGTGAACGGCCAGCTCGTCGAGAAGGACGTACCGATGCTCAACGCCTTGAACGAAGTGCTGCGCGACGACTTCATCAAGGACTCGGTGGCCGGCGTCGGTCGCTGGAACAAGGTGCTCGAGAAGGCCGGCATCCCGACCCGTCTCACCGTGCCGCACAAGGCCTTCAATCGCCAGATCGGCGCCCTGGCCGGCATCAAGATGTCGCCCGAGGGCCGCGTGGTGAACGAGGCCGAATGGGCCGCCAAGAAGGACGAGTGGTTGCCCACTGCCGAAGACTTCGCATTCGTGGCATCGTTGATGGGCCGCGTGGTCGACCCGGGCAAGTTCGCCGGCTGGATCGCGCCACCGGTGATGGGCATCAACCGCCAGCCGGTGGATTTCGAGTACGTGAGGTTCGGCTGATTAACTCCCTCTCCCCTCGGGGAGAGGGCAGGGGTGAGGGCAGCGGCGGACCCACGACACGCACCCCTCACCCAACCCTCTCCCAAGGGGAGAGGGCAAGGAGAGAAAACATGGAAACGGCCACCATCGACATCGGCGTCATCCGGCAGCACCTGATCGACCCCGAGATCTGCATCCGCTGCAACACCTGCGAGGCCACCTGCCCGGTCAACGCGATCACGCACGACGACCGCAACTACGTGGTGCGCGCCGACGTCTGCAACGGCTGCATGGCCTGCATCTCGCCGTGCCCGACGGGCTCGATCGACAACTGGCGCACCATGCCGGTGGCGCGCGCCTATTCGATCGAGGAGCAGCTCACCTGGGATGAGCTGCCGGCCGAGCTCACGCCGGAGCAGTTGGAGGCCGAGGGCGTCGCCCCGGCCGGCGAGGTGGTGATGCAGGCCCAGGCCGTGCCTGCGCCGCAGCCGCCGGCCGCCCCCGGCGAAGTGCCCTTCAACTCCGCCCAGTACGGCGCCACCGTGCCGCCCTGGTCGGCCGCGCACGCCTACACCAACCTGTTCCCGCCGAAGAGCCCGACCACCGCGACGGTGGTCGGCAACTTCAACTGCACCGAAGCCGGCTACGAGAACCAGACGCATCACATCGTGCTCGACTTCGGCGCCATGCCCTTCCCGGTGCTGGAGGGCCAGTCGATCGCCATCATCCCGCCGGGCACCGATGCCAACGGCAAGCCGCATTTCGCGCGCCAGTACTCCATCGCCAGCCCGCGCAACGGCGAGCGGCCCGGCTACAACAACGTCTCGCTGACGGTGAAGCGCGTGCTGCAGGACCACCAGGGCAACCCGGTGCGCGGCGTCGCCAGCAACTACGTGTGCGACCTCAAGGTGGGCGACAAGGTGCAGGTGATCGGCCCCTTCGGCAGCTCCTTCCTGATGCCGAATCATCCGAAGTCGCACATCGTGATGATCTGCACCGGCACCGGCAGCGCGCCGATGCGCGCCATGACCGAATGGCGCCGGCGCCTGCGCAAGAGCGGCAAGTTCGAAGGCGGCAAGCTGATGCTCTTCTTCGGCGCGCGCACGCAGCAGGAGCTGCCGTATTTCGGGCCGCTGCAGACCCTGCCCAAGGACTTCATCGACATCAACTTCGCCTTCTCGCGCACGCCGGGGCAGCCCAAGCGCTACGTGCAGGACGCGATGCGCGAACGCGCCGCCGACCTGGCCGCGCTGCTCAAGGACGGCCAGAGCCACTTCTACGTCTGCGGCCTGAAGAGCATGGAAGAGGGCGTGGTGCTCGCGCTGCGCGACGTGGCGGTCGAAGCCGGGCTCGACTGGGACACGGTAGGGTCGGCATTGAAGCGCGAAGGCCGCCTGCATCTCGAAACTTATTGAGCTCGGGACATGAAGTTCGCCGAGTTCCACGCGGGCCAGGTCATCGAGGCCGGGCCCTACCTCGTCACCGACGCCGAGCTGCTGCAGTTCGCGAAGGCCTACGACCCGCAGTGGTTCCACACCGACCCGGAGGCGGCGGCCGAAGGCCCCTTCGGCGGATTGATCGCGAGCGGCTGGCACACCGGCGGCATCGCGATGCGGCTGGTCACCGAGGCCGCGCTGGCCGGCTCCGAGTCCTTCGCCTCGCCGGGCCTGGCCTACGTGAAGTGGCCGAGCCCGGTACGCCCCGGCGATTCGCTGCGGCTCGTGGCCGATGTGATCGACGTGCGCCGCTCGGAGAAGCGCCCCACGCTGGGCATCCTGCGCTGGCGCTGGCGCCTGTTCAACCAGCGCGAGCTGCTCGTGCTGGACCTGGAGGCGACCAGCCTGTTCAAACTCCAGGCTTAGCCGCGCGCGCCTTCCCCATCAGCACCAGCGCGATGCCGCCGAGGATCGCCACGGACGCCAGGGCCAGCCTCGGCGTGATCGCCTCCGACAGGAACAACGCCCCGCCGAAGGCCGCGATCAGCGGCACCGACAGCTGCACCGTGGCCGCCCGCATGGCCGAGAGCCCCGGCAGCGCCGCATACCAGATGACGTAGCCGATGCCGGAGGTGATGGCGCCCGAGGCCACCGCCAGCGCGATCCCGGCCGCGTTCGCATGCGCTCGGGACGCCAGCGCCAGGCTCAGCAGCAGGGCGAGCGGCGCCGCCCGCACGAAATTGCGCGCGGTGGCCGCCAGCGGGTCGGCCACGCCGCGGCCGCGCAGCGAATACACGCCCCATGCGACGCCCGCGACGGCCATCAGTGCGGCCCCGAGCGGCGGCGGCGCCGTCACGCCCGGCGACATCAGGTACACCAGGCCCGCGACCGCCAGCACGAAGCCGGACCAGGCGACCGGCCCGAACATCTCGCCCGAACGCAGCCCGACGCCCAGCATCGTCAGCTGCACCGCGCCGAACAGGATCAGCGCCCCCGTGCCGGCCGACAGGCTGAGGTAGGCGAAGGAGAAGAAGGCGACGTAGGCGAACAGCATGGCCGCCGCGAGCCAGTCGGTGCGCTCGGCCGGCGGCGGGCGCGACCGGAGTTTCACGATGAGCGCGAGCGTGATCGCGCCCGACACCAGCCGGATGCTGCCGAAGCTGGCCGCGTCGATGGCCTCTTGCTGCAGCGCCAGCCGGCACAGCAGCGAGTTGGCCGCGAAGGCCAGCATGGCGGCCACGGTGAGCGCGAGGGTCCGCAGGCCGGGCGGGCCCTCGCGCGCTTCAGGCATGGGCCACCACCAGGACCCCGGCCCACGCCAGCAGCGCGATGCCGAGCGGCGCGCTGAGGCGATGGCCCCAGCGGACGTTCTTTTCGACCGCCATCACCGCGGCCAGCAGCAGCATCCAGCCGAGGCTGCCGGTGCCGAGCGCGAACATCAGCAGCATCAGCGCCCAGCAGCAGCCGACGCAGAACAAGCCGTGGTGCACGCCGAGCGCGAACGCGTGCCGCGCCTGCGCCTGCCCGCGCCAGTGCTCGATGACGAAGCTCAAGGGCGTGCGGCATTTCTCCAGGCAGCGGTGCTTGAGCTTGCTGAACTGGAAGGCCCCGGCCAGCGCGATGGTCGCGGCGCCGATCGTCCAGCCATGCCAGGCCAGCGTGGGCGAGTTGGCCAGCAGCGCCAGGAGGGCGCCGTGCAGCGCATGCGCCGCCAGGCCGAACGCGCCCCACACCGCCATGTAGCCCAGGGCGAGCAGCGCCAGCAGGCGCCCATGGTCCGGGCGCTCGGCCGTCAGGCGGTCGAAGGCGTTGATGAGCGGCAGCGTGGTCGGCAGCATCATGGCCGCCGTCATGAGGATCCACGCGACGGCATAGAGCATCGCGGGCACGAGCACATCGCCCGCTGGCACGACGCGGCACAGGAAGGCCGCCGGCCCCGAGGCGGTCCAGTCGCCGTGCTCGAGATAGCGTCCGTAGGGGCTGCGCGCCCAGGCCCACAGCACCAGCCACGCGAGCGCGACCAGCGCGGCCAGCACCGGCACGAACACGCGGCGGTGACGGGTGGCGCCGGCCGGCGCAGCACCCCATATAGCGCTCATGCGTCGAACACGAAGACGCTCTGCAGGGCGTTGTGGTTCTTGATGTCGAGATCGATGCCGATGGCTGCGTTCTTCGAGCGGTAGGTCGGCGCCTTGCCGACGAATACCGGCGCGCCCGGCACCGTCGAGAACACGGTGTCGGAGAGCGTGGTCTGGCCGCCGGTCGCGCCGAGGTAGGGCTCGAGTTCGGCGTAGTAGTCCTTGCCGATCTCGAGCTCGCCCCGGCCCTCGACCACGGTGAAGCGGATCGGCGCCCGCTCCACCGACACCACCGTGCCGATCAGCTTGGCGAGATCAGCCACCGGCCCGCCGGCCTGGCCGGTGTAGACCTTGAGCAGTGCCTCTTCCTGCTCCTTGGAGGCGTTCTCGTCGACGAAGATCGCCGCGGTCCAGTTGCCTTCCAGGATGTTTCCGGGCACGTGCGCCACGGCCGCGATGGTGTTGCCGCCCACGTCGACGCCGTCCACCGTTCCCTTGTCGATGCGCCACGCGACGATGGTGTCGCAGGTGCCGTTGTCGGGGTCCTCGCCGATCCAGCAGGGACACAGCACATTGCAGTTGCAAACCTCGAGCAGGCGACCTTCCAGGTGATAGCTCATACGCACCTCCGTTGAAGCGACGGGACATGGGCTTGTCGCCGCGCGCCGGCGGCAAGGGCAAACGATGCTACGCCGCGCACCGAGTCAAGTCCATTGGAGTTTCTGTGCCTTTCGAGGCCATTGTTCACGCGCGAAATCGCCGGGCTGCGCTTAGGATCGTTTCATGAAACTGGATATACATGAGAACGATTTCCGGCGGTGAACCGGAGGACCCCGAGGGCTGGAAAACGCGCATCGCCGCCATCACGGCAGACGCCGCCGCGAGTGCGGACGCCGGCCTCATCGAGCGTTCCATCGGCAGCCTGCTGCGCGTGGTGCGCGAGCAGCTCAAGCTCGAAGTGCTGTTCGTCGGCGAGTTCGTCAACGGAAACCGCGTGTTCCGCCACATCGCTTCGAAGCCGGGGCAAGACATCATTCAACCGGGGCAGTTCCATCCGCTGGACGAGACCATCTGCCAGCGGATCATCGACGGCCGGATGGCTTGCCTCGTGCCCGACGTCACGCGCGTGCGGATCGCGAACAGCCTGCCCGCCTACTACGACGGCATGGGCGCGCACATCGGCGTGCCGGTCCGGTTCACGGACGGCAGCCTGTACGGCATGCTGTGCGGCTTCAGCTTCGAGCCGGGCGCTCATCTCGAGGAGCGCGACGTGAAGCGCCTGGAAATGGCGGCCGATGCGATTGCCCAGCTCCTGGCGCAGGCCGAGGGGCGCGAGGTCAGGTTGCCGCACACGCGCTGAGCGCGGCGAGGCGCGGACGTTCGGGCAGGCATGCCCGACGCGCGGACAGGACGTAGCCCGTGCATCGGCACGACAGTCGATGCCCATGCAACAGTCGCAAATCCCCTATTTCCGCGAGACCGGCGCCGGCCCAGGCGTCGTCTGCATCCACGCCAACGCGGGCGCTTCGTCGCAATGGCGTGCGCTGATGGAGCGCCTGTCCCCCAGCCATCGCATCTTCGCGCCCGACTCCTTCGGCGCCGGCCGCAGTCCCGCCTGGCCGGCGGACCGTGTCGTCACGCTGAGTGACGAGGTCGCGCTCCTGGAGCCCGTCTTCGCCGAGGCCGGCGATCCCTTCTTCCTGGTCGGGCACTCCTACGGCGCCGCGGTGGCCCTGGTGGCCGCGCTCGCCCGCCCCGAGCGGATTCGCGCCATCGCCTTGTACGAGCCGACCCTGTTCGCGCTGCTCGAAGAGGAGGCGCCAGGCCAGGAGGCGGCGAACGGCATCCGCTTGGCTGTGGCCGATGCCGCCGCGGCCATCGATGCCGGCGACCCCGCTGCCGCCGCGCAGCGCTTCATCGACTACTGGATGGGCCCGGGAAGCTGGGCCGGCATGCCCGAGGCGCGCCAGCCGCCCATCGCCGCATCCATGGTCAACGTCGCCGGCTGGGCCAGGGCGCTCTTCTGCGAGCCGACGCCCCTGCGTGCGTTTCGCGCGCTCGATCTGCCGGTGCTGTACATGGTGGGCGGGCAGTCGCCCGCTTCATCGCGCGGGGTGGCGAGGCTGCTGACGGGTGCGCTCGCCAACGTCACCGTCATGGAATTCGCCGGGCTCGGGCACATGGGGCCGGTCACGCATCCGGAGCTGGTCAACGACGCGGTGGCGGGTTTTCTCGCGTGCCACTGAGGATCAGGTTCGCTACGCCTTCAGCTATTTCCGCACGCGCAGCCGCAACCGGAGCCCCACGGGCGACATCGTGAGCGCGAGCCGCTCTTGCACGTCCGTGCCGTCGGTGGTGGACACGTCCGCGATGTCGAATGCGCCCAGCAACATCGCGGCCACCATCTTCATCTCCGACAGCGCGAGATAGCGGCCCGGGCATGTGCGCGGCCCGGCGCCGAAAGGCATGGCGACCCGCTTGGCCGAGCCCGCGGCGCGGCCCGTGCCCTCCGCAGCGAGCCAGCGTTCCGGCCGGAACGCCTGCGGGTCGGGGAAATGCGCGGCGTCCACGGCCGCCGGGCGCATCAGGCACATCACCGGCGTGCCGGCCGGTAGCGCCAAGCCGCCCACCACGGTATCGCGCACGACCTGCTGGATGATGATGGGCGCGACCGGCTTCAGCCGCATCGTCTCGTGCACGCAGGCTTCCACGAATTCGAGCTGGCCCAGCTGTTCGTGGGTGGGATGCGATCCCTCGCCGATCACGCTGCGCACTTCCGCGGCGGCGCGTTGCGCGACCTCGGGATGGCAATGGAGCGCCCAGATCATCCACGCCAGTGTGTTGGCCGTCGTGTCCTCGCCCGCCAGCAGCATGGTCAGCACGTTGCCGGAAACGTCCTCGTCGGTCAGTGCGGAACCGGGCCGGTCGCGCTCCGCGACCATGGCCTCGATCAGGTTGCCCGGGTGCTCGCGCAGTTGCGGCTGATCGGCGAGCCGCTGCCGCGCACCGGCAATGAATCCGTCCACTGCGCTGCGCAGCGCCCGCAGGTGTTCGCCCAGCGCGGGGTCAGCGCGCCTGCGCACCCAGAGCCAATGCGGCAGCGGCGACAGCACGCGCTTGAACAACGCAGGCAGCAACTTGTCCAGGTGCGTCTGGATGACCTCGTCGTCCGACTCCACCGTGTTGATGTCCGTGCCGAAGGCCAGGCCGGCGGTCACGTCGACGGTGTAGCGCATCAGGTCCGACTGCAGATCGATCGGACTTCCGGCCTCCGCGGTCCGGCGCCAGCGGCGTTCGAAGCGCTGCGTGACCTTCACCAGCGTGGGATGGAAGGCCTTGATGTGGGTCGGGTCGAGGCCGCGCAGCACCATTGGGCGCTGCCGCTTCCAGTCTTCGCCGTTGGACGAGAACAGGCCGCTGAAGCCCAGTTCGCGCGCCGCGGCATTGAGCCGGTCGGTGCGCTGGAAGCCGTCGGGGCGATCGCGCAGCATCGTGGCGACCATCTCCGGGTTCGACACCACGACGAACTCGCGCGAGCCGATGCGGAACCTGAACACTTCGCCGTACTCGCGTGCCCATTGCTCGGCCGTCCGGTGCAGGCGTTCGCGCTGGATCTGCAGCGCATTGCCCAAGAGCGGCAGGCCCCGCGGCCCGGGCAGGTCGCGAATGCGCCGCACGGGTGAATCCACACGCAGTCCATCGGTGATCGCCATGTCGGCTCCTTCGCGCGCCGGTGCGCCCCAGGCCGGGCATCTTGCATCAAGCGGGCCGGCCGGCGCAATCCGATCACTGGGTTTCTTGGGGGGTCTGCCATGATCGACAGACCCGCCGCTTCTTGTCTGTTGCCATGAACATTCCACCCAGCATCGCCGCGTTCTGGCAGGACTTCTGCACCGAGGTGGGAGAAGATCGCTCCGCCCGGTTCTTCGAGGCCTTCCACTTCCACGACAACGAAGCCGGCGCCAACGAACTGGCGCAGCTCGTGCTCGCCGGTGTCAAGCGTGCCACTGCCTGTCTTGCCTGGACGTACGGGAACGCGGGCGTCTCGCCGCCAAAGCCGGGCAGCCTCAGCGTCGTCACCTGCTGGGACGGCAAGCCCATGTGCGTCATCGAGACGCTGGAAATCGAGGTACTGCCGTTCGAGCAGGTCACACCCGAGTTCGCCGCCAGCGAGGGCGAAGGCGACAGGTCGTTGGACTATTGGCGCCGCGTTCACTGGGCCTACTTTGGCCGCGAGTGCGCGCGCATCGGTCGCGAGCCGAGCCAGGTCATGCCTGTGGTCTGCGAGCGCTTCAGCGTCATCTACAAGGCTGGTTCATGAAGCTGCGGCTTAGGCCGCAAATGGCTTGTGTGCGATGCGGCGCCCAAGCAGCAGCGCCGAAGCGAGCATCAGCATGCAGCCGCTGGCAGCTTCAGCCCATATGGTCGCGTTGGTCGCAAGCGTGTGCTCGGAGCAGAGCGCCAGGGTGTAGTGGGCGAGGCCGCCGAGCCCGAGGGCACCATATGCGCCGACAAGAAGCACGCCAAGCGCATGAAGACCCAGCCGGGCGACGAGCAGGCCAGCGACGCCGAGGCTGTTGACCGCCAGCCACGCGAGATACACCTGCTCCCGGGTGAGCCAGCTCGGCATGTTGGGATAGAAGGCGATGAACTCGGCGTTGTGAGCAAAGTGCGCCAGGCTGGCGACAAAGTACACCGCGATGAGCACCCACAGGTGCGCGGGCAGGAGCGATCTCTTGAGCATGTCGCGCATTGTCTCGGCGATCCTCGCGCTCAGGGCCATTTCTTGTCGCCAATGGGCGAAGACCTGGCTAAGATGCGCAGCCCATTCAAACCAACACACCGGAGGTGCCCCATGGAAAGTCACATCACTGAATCCATTGCACTCATCCGGTTTGTTGCGTCTCGCGCAGCCTGCTGAACCGCGCCGCCAGCCGCCGGGTTCCTCCCGCTTCAAACCGTCCAAGTTCCAGATCGCCGCCGCAGGCATGCGCCTGCAGCGGCTGCGTTCGTCTGCGAGAAACAAGGCAATCCATGCTCGATATGACAAAGGGCTCGACCGCCATCGAGACCCGCCCCTTCGATCCCCATACCGCATCGGCCCATGACTGGGCAAAGCTCCACACTTACCGGCGTGCGCGCCAGGAGGAAGACCACCCCGGCGAGCCGGTGATGTCCAACGCCGAGTTCGAACACGATCTGCGCCTGCGTCGCCCGCTGCACGAATCGCAACGCATCATGGCGTTGCGCGACGGCGAGTTCGTGGGCAATCTGATCCTGGGATTTCGCCGCCCCGGTTCGCCCGGCGGCGAAGACTATGCCCCCTTCGTCGACGTCTGGGGCGGCGTGCTGAGTCCTCATCGCCGACAAGGTGCCGGCAAGGCATTGCTGGGCGAGCTGCTCTCGTTCATGCAGGGCAGCGGCAAAACGATGGCCACCATGAAAGTGCATACCCCCGACGGCCACGCCTTCATGGCCGCGATCGGCGCCCGCTGCAACTACCGCAGCGCGGAGAACCGCCTTTCCTTCGATGCCCTCGACTGGAACGAGCTTGCGCGCTGGCAGGCACAAGCCCTTGTGCCCGGCAGCGATCTGGCATGGGAGGTCCATGCGGGCCGCGTGCCGATGGAGCGGCTCGCCACGCTGATGGAGCCGTTCTCGGCGCTGATCAACGAACAGCCGCTGGATTCGCTGGACATCCCGCGCATGCGTTACGAACTGCAGGGCTATGCCACCTGGTACGAGGACATGGACCGCCGCGGCGGCGAGCACTTCCTCGTGCTCCTGCGCCGCGGCGACCAAGTGGCCGCGATGTGCGACGCGAGCTGGGATGCGCGCTTTCCCGAGCGGGTTTATCAGCAACTCACCGCCGTGGCGCGGCCCTGGCGCGGCAAGGGCCTGGCCAAGGGCGTCAAGGCCGCCATGCTCAACCTGGTCCGCGAGCGCCACGCGCAAGTGCGAACGATGATCACGCACAACGCCAAGGCCAACGCACCCATGCTGTCGATCAATCAGCGCCTGGGCTTTGCGGTGCACCGGCAGGACGGGACCTATCAGATCGGCAGGGACGACTTGCAGACATTCCTCGCGCCCGATCCGATGCACAGGCACTGAACTGAGGAGAAAAATTGAAGGCCTGGATGCTGGCTGCGCCATCGTTGCCGATCCGCGCGCGCTCGCCGAGACTCGGGCGCTCGATGATCCAAGGAGGGAGTGCGAATGACATCCAGCCAACCCGGCGCGCCGGCACACGAGCATGACCACAGACTCGCTTACGACCTGGAGATGATCCTGCGGCAAACCGGGGAGCGGCGCCGCGTGCTCGCGTGGCTGTCCGGCTTCGGCGGTGCGGCCGTGCTTGCAGGCTGCAGAGGCGGCGGCAGCGACAGCTCGGGCAGCCCGAGCGCACTGTCCTCGACCGGCACGACCAGCGCCGCGACGAGAGCTCCTCGACCGCTGCGACCACGACGACGACCACCACTTCTTCGCCCGGCTGCATCGCCGATCCGGCGGAGACCGCAGGGCCCTATCCGAGCGACGGCACCAACTCGGCGAACGGCAGCGTCTCGAACGTGCTGACGGCCAGCGGCATCGTGCGCAGCGACATCCGCTCGAGCTTCGGCAGCTCCAGCACCATGGCGCCCGGCCTGCCCATGGCGCTCACCATCAGCCTGGTGAACACCAACGCCTCCTGCGCCGCGCTGGCCGGCTATGCCATCTACCTGTGGCACTGCGACGCGACCGGCAAGTACTCGATCTACGACCTGCCGGCCGAGAACTATCTGCGCGGCATGCAGGTGACCGACAGCAACGGGCAGGCGACCTTCCAGACCATCTTCCCCGGCTGCTATGCGGGCCGCTACCCGCACATCCACTTCGAGGTGTTCCAGAGCCTGGCCACCGCCACGGCCGGAAGCAACGCGGTGCTGACCTCGCAGATGTGCCTGCCGCGCGACATCGCTACCTCGGTGTACGGCACCAACAGCAGCCTCTACAGCGGCAGCTCGGCCAACCTCGCGCAGGTCACGATCGCGAGCGACAACGTGTTCGGCGACAACACCGCGGCGCAGATCGCCGCGCAGACGCCTTCGCTGAGCGGCATCGCGACGGCCGGCTACACCGGCACCATCACCGTGGGTGTCGCGAGCTAAGGGGTCGACAGCCGATCAGGGCAGCAGGTGCCGCGTGAAGAAGGCGGTGGTCTTGCGGTCCACCTCCGCCGTCGTCGCAGGGCGATCGAAGCCCGGCGGGTCGTTGAGCATCTCGCCGGCGAGCCCGGTGAGCTCCGGGGGAGGCGGCGACAGCAGTGCGCCATGGCCGCCGGTGGACAGATCGGTGATATGCGCGCAGCGCGGCAGGCAGGCCTGCAGCACCCGGTCGCTGTGGAAGCGCGGAACCAGCCAGCGGTCCTGTTGGGCGGTGATCAGCCCGAGCGGCACGCGCGGCGCGGCCAGCGAGGCCATGTCGAAGTCGGCGGAAGCGGGCACGCCGGCCACCACCGCGGCCACGCGCGCATCGGAATGCACACGCGGCGCGGCGTCGTCGAAGCGATGGCGGATCACGGTCAGGGCCGCCCATTTCTTCAGCCCGTCCAGGGGGCCGCCGGTCAGCCGCGTGATCAGGCCGACGCAGGTCTGGAAGTCCTCCACCAGGTGCGCTTCGCAATGCTGCTTGAAGCCCGCGGGTGACCAGCGCCCGCCTGCCATGCTCAAGGCCGTGTGGCCGCCGGCCGACATGCCGTAGACGCCGACCTTGTCCAGCTTCAGCAGCGGCGCGAAGCGTGCGTCGCGCCCGAGCGCGTCGATGGCGCGCGACACCTCGGCCGGCCGCCGCGTCCAGCTGTCGGGGCCGGGGTCGCTGCCGTCCCTGTAGTTATCGGCCCGGTGCTCGGGCATGGCGACGACGAAGCCGGCCTCCACCAGGCTGCGCGCCAGGTCCGCGTGCACCCAGGGCGAGCCGCCCGAGCCGTGCGAGATCAGCACCAGCCGGCCATTGCCGCGCACCGGCGTGCCCTGCGGCGCCAGCGTCAGCGTGAAGCGCCCGCGCTGCACCGGCCGGGCCTCGTCGCTCGACGGGTAGTACAGCGTGACGGGGCCGTCGTCCGCTGTCGCAGGGATTTCGCTCAGGCCGACGGCGGCCTGTGCCACGCCGGACAGCAGCGCCAGCACCAGGGCCGGCAAACAGAATGAACGCATCGAATCGAACTCCTCATCGTCAGCGAAGGCCCATGCCCTCGGTGACCCCAACGATGCCCTGCCGCACCCGCCGCGTCTTGCCGAAGTCTGCAAGCTGCGGCTTCAGGCTGGCCGATTTCAGGAATCGGCCAGCTTTTCCCGCCGGAATTCGGTGGGCGTGAGGCCGGTGGCGGCCTTGAATGCCCGATTGAAGGGGCCGATGGACTGGAAGCCCGCTTCCAGCGCGATCGTCAACACCGGCAGTTCGCGCCGGGCCGGGTCGGCTAGCGCGGCGCGCGCCTCCTCGAGCCGGAAACCATTGACGAAGGCATTGAAATTGCGATGCCCCAGCCGCTGGTTGATCAGCCGCCGCAGCCGGTACTCGGGCACGGCGAGCCGCGCGGCCAGGCTGGCGACGGTCAGGTCTTCGGTGCGGTAGGCGCGCGCGTCGGTCATCAGGCCTTGCAGTGCCTCCGCGAGGCGTTCGTCGGCGGGGTCGGGGGGCGGCTGTGGAGGCGGACTGGCCGGCTCCGCACGCGGCAGCGCAAGAGCGGCGACGCGCGCGGGCGGAAACAGATCGGAGCCGGTCAGACGCAGCATCCGCCATGCGACCACCGCCACGATCAGCAGCAGGAGCAGCACATCGATTGTGGCCGTCATGCCCGACAACCGCCCTTGCGGCGAGCCCAGACGAGCGAGCAACATCACCACGGTATAGGCGATGCCTGCCGCCACGATGAACGCACGCAGCCGGCGCCGCCCCTCCACGAGGTCCGCGCGCCAATGCGAAGCGGCCGCGAGCGCGGCCAGCACCGCGAACAGCAGCGGCACGCCCCGCTGCAAGCCCACGGTGATCGGTGCCACGACCGAGGCGCTGCCGGCAATCACCGCGCAGTTGAACCCGGCGAGCACGGCCACCGCCAGCCAGGCCGCGCCATGCATCGGCCGCAGCGCGAAGTCGTCATCGAAGAGCGCCTGCACGAACACCCAGAACAGCACCGCGTTGCCCACCGACACCGCCACCAGCGGCGCCTGCCACAGGCGCGGCGCCAGCGCCTCGAACGTCGGCGTGGAAGCAAGGACCTGCACGCACAAACCCAACGTCAAGGCGACGCCCGCGCGCGCGGCAGCCAGGCGCGGCCGATCGCGGGCGAGCACGAGGGCCAGCAGCATGAGCAACGCGATCAGCATGCCGCGCAGGGCGGCGTCGAAGAGGGTCGAGGGGAGGGACTCGGACATGCTGACGCCTGCGCTATCTCGACGCCGATGAATCGTTCCCCAACAGCGCCTTCTGCAGCGCCCTGCCTTTCCCGCTCAGCTTGAGCGCGGCGAGCTCCTTCTTTGTGCTCTCCGGCAAGGACTTGCCCTCGCTCACCAGCAGCTCTTGCAGCAGTTCGAGCAAGGACGCGAGGTCCTTGGGCGCTTCGCCCGGGCTCCCCGCCGTCATCGCCGCGGACAGCAGCTCGATGACGGCCGAAGACACGGAGGGATCGATGCGCAGCGCCGCCTCCAGGCTCTTGCGATAGCGGGGCGCCTTCACCAGCGGGGTTGCGAGCAGGCGTTGCAGGGTGCCGGCCAGCAGCGAGAGGTCAAGACGCCCTTGTGCATGCGCCTTGACCAGGCAGTCGATGGCCAGCGCGGTCTGGCCCGGTTCCTTGCCCGCCAGCGCCAGCCCGAGCATGAGTGTCGCCATCGGCCCGGGCCTGACCGTGGCATCCAGCAGCGGCTCGAGATACGCCTTGTTCTGCCACTGCGCCTCCCGCCAGTCGAGGTTGTTGCCCAACGCCCGTGCACCCTCCGCGAAATACGCTTCGAGTGCGCTCGGCAGCAGGGTCGAGGCATAGCGGATCAGCGCTTCGTCGATGCCGGCAAAGCTCCACCAGCGGTAGTGGCGGCGCGCCTTCGGATTCGGCGGCGGGTGCCGCATGACCGCGAGGTGTTCGCTCTTCTCCTGTCGATCCGGAAGGGCGCGGACGATCAGGTCGTGATGGTGGTAGGTCGTCGTCCCGACGCTCGAGCTTCGGCTTGTCACCTGCCAGTCGTAGCCGGCCACCCGCGCGCCGTCGGGCCCCGCATCGCCGAACGCCGCCGCCAGGACTTCGTCGTCGGCGCCCGGATGACGGATGCGCGCCGCAGCCGTGAACAGCACCTCGTCGCCGCCGGGCGCGATCGCATCGCCCAGCGCGTAGCGCAAGGCACGCGTGAACGGCGAATCGTCCAGCGTGCGGGCGAGCCGGCGGTCCTCGTCGGTCGCTGCCGGCGCCAGGCGCAGCAGCGCAAGCGCTTGCTCGTCACGCGTACTCGCGGCGCCATGCTGCTGGTGCGCGCGAACGCGTTCGATGAGCAGTCCCGGTGCGATGAAGCCGCGGCAATGGGTCGGCGTGGACAGCGGCGTCACCCGCTTGCCCTGTGCCGCAAGATCCATCAGGTCCTGCGTGCGGGCGATCAGCAATGCATGCACGGCGCTCGGATTGCCGCCGTGATCGACCATCGGCTCGGCCTCGAGGCGCCTTCCGTCCGTCACGAAGACCAGCAGTCGCGCCAGCTCCGATGCCACCGGGCTTCGCAGTCTGCCGGCCCGCTTGAGCACCGGCGCCAGCGAAGCAAGCACCTCGGCAGGCAGGGGTGCGAGCCGCGCCAGCGCGGCCGCGGCGCATTCGAAGGCGTCGATGTCCCCGTCGTGCTCGAACACATGGGCGATGCGCTCGACCAGCGGGTCCGGGCCGTCGGCGGATGTCAGCACGCGGCTGTCATCGAGCACGGACTGCGCCGGCATCGTTGCGCTCGCCTGCCGCCGATCCGCACCGGGTGTGGTCGGCAGCTGGGGCTCGTCCGCATCTCCGATCAGCGCGACCAGCAGCGCGCGGTTGGTCGCGGCGATGCCCGGAAGGTAGCGGCGCAGTTCGGCGCGCACGGCTTCGTCGGCGCCCCACGTGTCCAGGCGCTGCAGGATCTTCTTCTGCAATTCCGGCGACTCGTGGAACAAGCCCGCGCAGGCAGTGAGAGACAGCGCATGGGCCGCCGATGGCGCACGCTGGCGCACCGCCTCGCACAACTTCAGTACGGCTTCCAACTGGCCCTTGGTGCCCGAGGCCATCACCGGTTGCAGGGCCTCCGCCAGCACATGCGGATCGATCAGGTCCGCGGCGGCCAGGCGCTTGACCACTTCCAGCGCCATCGTCACCGTCGGAGGGATGCGGCTGGCGAGCATGCGCAGGTAGCGGTTGGCGCGCGGGCGCACCTCGTCGAGCGTCGGCGCCAATTCGGCGTGGAAGCGCGAGAACCAGCCGGATCGAAACTGCGGCCAGTCGTGCCCCAGGCAGTCGAGCGTCTTGTCGAGCAGGATGGCGCGGGTGAAAACGCCTTCAGCACAGAGCGAAAGGAGAATCCGGCTCCAGGCATTGGTGTCATGCTGGTACTTGTCGATCGACGCCAGGCTGACGTCGGACGTGCCTTCCACGTCGAAGACCCGCAGCGCCACGCCCTTGAGCCCCGGGTCCTGGGCAAAGAAGTCCGCCATGCTGAACTTCGGGCCGCAGGCGCGCGGCAGCGCGATCAGGCCAAGGGCATAGCCGTCGCCGTCGGGCCGTGCAACCACGCCCGCCGCGATCAGACGCTGGACCGTGCGAATGTTGTAAGGCCCAGCCTCCAGCAAGGCATCCGCCAGGCCGGCCAGTGAGGGCGGATCGAACTCGCTGGCCAGCGCGATCAGGTCATCGATATCGACGAAGCCCGCGGCCACGTCCTTGGCCGTCCCGCAGAGCACCAGCGCGCCATGGGCCGCGCGCGACTGCGCCTGGGTCGGCGCCGTTCCCCATCCAGCGTAGCGCGCGTCGTCCGATGCCCATCGCGCCGCATCCAGCAGCTTCTGCATCGCGAGTAGGCTGGCGCGCTGCGACTTGCGCTCGCCGGCCGGCATCGCGCGGATGCAATCGATCGTTCGTTCATAGTGGCCTGAATAGACATGGTGCTCGAGCGGCGTGCCCGGCGAAAACACAGTCGCCATTGCGGTCCTTGCAAGAAAAGATCAGTCAGCAGGCGCCTTGCTGGCCTCGGCCGCAAGCACATGCTTGCACGGCCCGCGCTCCCCCTCATGGCGGGCGAACCAGGGGCAGGTGCAACGCAGCTCGCCGTCGACCTCGCGCACCCGATGCACCACGTCGCCGCTTTGCACCGACGCATCCAGCGGCGACCGATGGTGCACCGTGATCGCGTTCTGCTCCAACAGCGCCTTGGCGTCGCGCAGGCGCGGGTGCATGTCATCGACCAGCGACAGATCCAGCGGCAGCACCCGGTGGAAATAGCGGGCCTCGAACACGTCGTAGCCCACCAGGCCGCTGGCGCCCAGCACACGCAGGCTGTCCTCGACGGCGGCATCAGGCAGCGACAGTTCCGCGGAGAGCGGCCCCACGTCCAGCGAGGGCAGCCATTGCAGCTTGGCGCGTATCAGGTCGAAGGCGCCAGCGCGAACCTCGTCGTGCCGCAGCAGCGCGCGCAGCGCTTGGCCCTCGCCGGAGAAGCCGCGCCAGGTTTCTGCGCTGAGCGCCAGCGTGAAACGCACCGAGCCGAAGTCCAGCACCCACGCACTCGTCTGCCGGTTGTCGTCCGTGTACACCGCGAGGCTCTTTGCGCGCGCCATCAGCGGCTGCAGGACGCGAAGCCGCGCGGTCTCGGTCACGCGCACGCCATGGTCGACGGGCTGGGTCGTCGCGAGCAGCCCGGCCGGCCCCATCGCGACCCACAGCGGCGTGCGGCTGGTCGATGCGCGCGGGAGGCCGCGGATGAAGCGCTGCGCCTCCAGCGCGCTGGCCTCGAAGCACTTGCGCATCGAGCCCATGTACGACTGCACCTCGACCATCCCTCGAACCCAGCGCGTGGGCAGTGCCACTTTGCGCTCCACCACTTCATGGGTGCCGGAACGCAGCTTCAGCTCGTCGCGCCCGACCGACAGCTCCAGGCCCTGGGCGTCGCTGACCTGGGCCAGCGCCGCGCGCATTGGCGCATTGAAATCCACATTGGTCGTGCCCTTGCCCACCAGCTCGCCCTCGTAAGCCTCGCGCAGCAGGTCCACGCGGGCATAGGTGCTGCAGCACGACGAAAAGCCTTCGAAGCGCAGCATGCCGCCGCCCGAGGTCACGACCGGATCGGCCAGCGCGAGGGCCTTGGCCAATGAGTTGGCCGCCGTGAAGAAGCGGCTCCCGACCACGAGCTGCAGCGTCGTCAGCAATTCCGACACCAGACGCGGCGAAAGCAGGCGCCCTTCGAAGAAGTAAGGATGCGCCTCGCCGCTCGCATCGGCCGTCGCAAGCACGAGCCGGGGGCGGTGTTCTTCGCGGGAAAGAAAGGATGCGTGGGCGTAGCGGTACGAATGGGCAACGGTACTCATCGTGGAATCGGTGGCATCTTGAAAATGGAAGTATTCGTTTTTACCCGCTCGGAAGGGCATTCAGGAATTTGATCAGACAGCGCACGCATCGCGTGGCATCCTAGACAGTTGACGTTGAACGGGCTGGCGATGAACAACAGGACGCGCGGCACGGTCGAGATGACCGCCGCCATGGTGATTTCCGGAACCATCGGATGGTTCGTCGTGCAATCGGGTCTGCCGATCATCGACTTGCTGTTCTGGCGTTGCGCCTTCGGCGCGGCGACGCTCCTGATCGTCTGCGCGGCCATGGGCATGCTGCGCGGCAAGCTCCCGCTTCGCCTCATCGGCTGGGCTGCGCTGGGCGGTGCGGCCATCGTGCTCAACTGGGTGCTGATCTTCGCCTCCTTCTCGCGCGCGTCCATTTCCATCGCCACCGCCGTCTACAACACCCAGCCCTTCATGCTGGTCGTGCTGGGCGCGCTGCTGTTCTCCGAGCGGCTGACCGCCAACAAGCTCATGTGGCTCGGCCTCGCCTTCATCGGCGTGCTGCTCATCGTGCAGGCGAAGCCCGATGCCGACTACGCCGGCCCGGGCTATCTCATCGGCATCCTGCTGGCGCTCGGCGCGGCCTTCTTCTATGCGCTGGCCGCCATCATCACCAAGAAGCTCACCGGCACGCCGCCGCACCTGATCGCGCTCATCCAGGTCTGCGTCGGCATCCTCATGCTGGCGCCTTTCGCCCACTGGGCGGAGCTCCCGACCGACAGCCAGGCGTGGGGCAACTTCCTCATCATGGGCGCGGTGTACACCGGGCTCGTGTTCGTGCTGCTCTACGGCGCGATTCAGAAACTGCCGACGCACGTGACGGGCGCACTGTCCTTCGTCTACCCGATCGTCGCGATCGTCGTCGACTTCGTGGCCTTCGGCCATCGGCTGCATGCGGTGCAGCTGCTCGGCGTGGCCGCCATCCTGCTGGCCGCCGCGGGCATCAACCTCGGCTGGTCCTTCGGGCGGGCGAAGGCCTGCGCCGAAGAACCCCGGACGGTCGACTAGGGCCTGTCAACAGGCCCTAGCTCAGAACGCCACTGAGCCCTGCACGTACAGCGTGCGCGGCTGGCCGACATACTTGCCGCCGTTGTTGTCGACCGAGCGCGTGTAGTAGCGGCGGTCGAACAGGTTCTTCACGCCGACGGCCAGCTTCAGGTTGCTCAGCCGCGGACCGAAGTCGTAGCCCGCGCGCAGGTTCACGGTCGCGTAGCCGGGAATGTCGCCGAGGCGCCCGCTCGCATCTTCCAGCGTGACGTACTGGGCGCCCGGGTCGGGCGAACCGGGCGAGCGCTGCTTGGACTGCGCGAACACGTCCGCGTTCAAGGTCCAGGGGCCGCGCTGGTAGCGCGCGCCGAGCGATGCCACCTGGCGCGAGTAGAAGGGCAGGTCGCGCCCGGCGAAGACGCCGGCCTTGGAGATGGCTTGCGTGTAGGTGTAGGTCGCATAGACCGACAGGCCCTTGAGCGCGGCGTTCAACTCGCCGAGTTCGTAGCGCATCGCCGCTTCCAGGCCGCGATGCCGCGTCGCGCCCAGGTCGGTCCACGTGCCTTCGCCGACGATCGAGCGGGCCAGCTGCAATTCCTTGTCGAAGTCGATGTTGAACAGCGTCAGCTCGGAGCTCCAGGCCTCGCCCTTGTAGTGCGTGCCGATCTCGTAGGTGTTGGCCTTCTCGGGGTGCAGGCCCTCCGTGGCCTGCGCGAGCTGCGCGTACTGCTGGGGGCCGAAGGAGACGCCCGCATTCGCGAACAGCGACCAGCGGTCGCTCATGCGGTACATCACCGACAGCGTGGGCAGCACCTCGTTGGAATCGATCTTCGGAAACAGGGTGCTGGTGATCCTGTTGCCGGTGAGGTTCACCACGTCGTTGTGCGTGCGGATGGCTTCGTAGCGCACGCCGGGCGTGACGGTCCAGTTGCCGAAGTCGATGCGGTCGTCGATGTAAAACGCATGCGCGGTCGTGCCGCCAGCGCTGGTTTGGTAGGTCGGCGAGGCCAGCGTGTAGGCATCGAAGCCCGCGCGCGGCCGGTAGTACGCGCTGCGCGTCGCCACTTCCGAACTCGATTCCTTCAGGTAGCGGTAGCCGACGCTGACCTCCTGCACCACGCTGCCGGAATCGAAGAGCCGCGAGTAGCGGGGCTCGACGGCGAAGGTGTTGTAGTTGCGCGGCGCTGCGGTCAGGCGGCGCTGGCCGGCAGTGGCGCCGGTGCCCTCCTGCTCGATGTGGCTGCCGCGGAAGGAGTCGGTGTAGTAGCTCAGCAGCTCGAACTTGTTGACGCCGTCGTTGTGCGTGTACTTGATCGAGCCGTCGGTGCGGCGCCCGGTGAATTCGTCGAAGGGGCGGTCGGACTGGAAGGGGTTGGCGGCGTACTGCGCCGTGGTCAAGCCGCCCGGCATGCGCCCGCTGCCTTCGAAGTGATGCAGCGACAGCGCGATGTCGTCGTACTTGGAGAAGCGGTAGGAACCCTTCAGCATCACGTCGTCGATCCTGGTGCTGTCGTTGCTGCTGCGGTACCCGTCGCCGTGCGTTCCGGAATACAGCAGCGCCAGGCCCAGCCCCTGCTCGTTGGTGCCGCCGACGAACAGGCCCGGCGTCGTCTTGACGCCGCCGCCGTGGCTCGCGCTCTCGACGCCGATGCTCGCGTCGGCGGCGAACTGCCGGGGAATCGAACGCGTCACGAAATTGATGATGCCGCCCACGTTCTGCGGGCCGTAGCGCACCGAGCCCGCGCCCCGCACCACGTCGACCGCCTCGAGGCTGCCGAGCGACAGCGGCGCCAGCGACAGCTGCGGCTGGCCATAAGGCGCATAGGCCAGCGGCACGCCGTCCAGCAGGATGGTGGAACGCGGCGACAGCCGGGACGTGAGCCCGCGCACGCCGACATTGAGCGAGATGTCGCTGCCGCCGGTGCCGTTGCTTTCCTGCACCTGCACGCCGGGGATCTGGCGCAGCACGTCGCGCACGCTGGTGGAGCCGCTTTCCTCGATCTGCCTGCGTTCGACGATGGTGCGCGCGCCGGGATGCTCGAGCACCTTGGTTTCGCTGGGGCTGCCGAGCCAGTCGCCGGTGACGGTGACCGTTTCCAGCTGTGCGCCGGGCGCCGGGTCGGCGTCGGCGGCGAGGGCTTGCAGGCTGATCTGAAGCAGCGCGATGGCGACGGCCACGCGGGTCTTTTGGGGGGACAAGGTTTCTCCTTCGAATGAATAATCTGCGAGCGCAAGGCGGCCTGGCTCAGGACGTCGTGCGGCTCGAAAGCGCGTTGCTGCGGGCGGCGCCCACGGCGCGCCGGCGCCACCAGAGCCAGACGCCGCTCAGGCCGAGGCCGCCGAGCACGAGGCCGAGCAGGGCGGTGACGGCTTCGTGCGCCGGCCCGCCGAGCACGCCGGTGTGCAGCGGATAGATCACCACCACGGCGGCGTTGCCGGCGTCGAGCTCCTGCCACCGGCGCACCGCCAGCACCTCGCCCGTTCGCGGATGCAGCCAGACCGAGCTGATGCCGTTCGGATGCGGATCGTCGGCAAGCCGGAAGCGCACGCGCATCGGACGGTCGGCCTTGGCGGGCACCTGCACGTACCCGATCGGCTGGCCCGGGAATTCCTGCTGCGCACGAGCCACGAGTTGGTCGAGAGAAAGCCGCGGGCCGGCCGGCGCCTCCTTGGGAACCACGGGCGGCTTGACGGGCTGCTGCCCGATCGCGGTGGAGATGAAGTTGCCCAGCGGCCGCCAGGCCATGTAGGCCCCGGTCGAGACCGAGACCGCGATCAGCAGCCCGAGCAGCGCGCCGCCGGTGCGGTGCAGGTCGAACAGCCCGCGCAGCAGGCCGCGGTTCAGCGTGATGCGCAGCGTCGGCGGCCAACGCGCGGGCCACCAGAGCACCAGGCCGGTGACCAGCAGGAACAGATAGGCCAGCGCCGCGACGGCCAGGATGCCCTTGCCTGCGTCGTCCAGCAGCAGGCTGCTGTGCAGTTCGAAGAGCAGGTTGTATGCACCCTCGTGCGTGCCGCGCCGTCCTTGTTCCGCCCCTGTCGCGGGATCGAGATAGAGCGTGCCGTCCCACTTGCCGCGCACGAACACCCAGAGCGTCTCGCCGCGCTTGCGCGGCGGGCGCAGCGTGAGGTTGGTGTCCGGGCCGAACTCGGCCAGCAGGCGCTGGCGCAGCGGCTCGAGCGGCAGCGCCGCTGCGCTTGCGTCCGCGGCCGTGCGTGCGACGAAGAAGGCGGGATGCGCGTAGCGGTCGAGCGGCAGCGCCACCACCAGCACGGCGCCGAGCAAGGCGGTGAGGGCGAGCAGCGGACCGAGCGAGAGGCCGGTCCAGCGATGAATCCTGAGCCAGAGACGTCTCAGCGGGGCGCGCAGCATGAACAACGGGGACGGCGAGTCCCTTCCGGTTGTTGTTGGCTGCACACCGCTGGCGGTGCGTTGGCTGGACAGTCGGGAAGTGGGGGGTGGGAAAAAGATGCTACCGCACTTTCGATCCTCGGCCAGAATGCCGCTCGCGTTCGAATGCGAGCGCCACATACCAACAACGGAGTATCGACAGTGAACTTGAGGATTCCTTTTTGCACCTTGGCCATGACGGCCGCCATCGCCATGCTCGCCGCGGGTTGCGCGACGAAGTCCGGCACCGCGACGCAGGCTGCCGCCCCGGCACCCGCACCCCAGGCCGCGCCGGCGCCGGCTGCGCCGCCGGCCCCGCCCGTGCCCGAAGGCATGAGCTACGACGAACTCACCGGCCTGATCGGCAACGGCAACGAGAAGAGCGTCAGGCAGGAGCTGGTCGGCAAGACGGTGGCGCTGAACCTGGCCAAGGCCAAGGGCCGCGGCGTGCCGGCCGGGCACTACGAGGTCGACGACACGGACGCGACCTACTTCCGCTGCAGGACCGCCGCCCCCGGCTTCGCGGGCGGCCAGGTCAGCACCAAGGTCGCCGGCTATCGCTTCGTGGCCAAGAGCAAGCAGAAGATCGTGGATCTCGAGCGCTGCGCAGCGCCCGAGCCCGTCAGGATTGCGGCGGCGCCGGCCGCTGCGCCGGCACCCGCACCCGCACCGCAGCCGGCTGCCCCCGCGCGTTCGAGCGGCGGCCCCGCCAAGGCTGGCATGGATGCGCAAGGCAACGTGGTCGATTCATCCAAGGTCGAGGCCGGCAGCGGCCGCACCGTGAAGGGCCTGAACGACTACGAGGGCGAGATCACGGGCAACCCCGCGCCCAACAGCAAGTTCAGCAAGCTGCAGATCGGCATGCCGGCGCGGCAGGTGATCGACCTCGCGGGCCCGCCCACCGACCAGGGCGCCTACATCACGGGCAAGGCCTGGATCCCGTTCTACTTCGGCGCCGACCGTCATCGCTTCGAGATGACCTACAAGGGCCAGGGCCGCCTGATCTTCGCCGGCGGCGGCATGGGCGATTTCTCCAGCGGCCACCTGATCTGGATCATCCACAACGCCAACGAGGCCGGCTACCGCTGATCGAAGACCAGCGACCGGTGCAGCGACACGCCGGCCAGCACGCCATCGGCCGAGGCCAGCGTGGCGTTCTGCATGAACTGCGCCGCATCGCCCGCGGCATGGACGCCGGCGACGGTGCTCTGCGTCAGGGCGTCGGTGCGGATCACCGGGCCGAAGGGGCCGTCGTCGAAGGCGCATCCGAGCTGCTCGGCGAGCGGGCTGCTCATGCGGGTGCGCGGCACGATGTAGAGCGCGTCCAGCGGCACCAGCCGGCCATCCACGACGCGAACGCCGGCGAGTGAGCGCGGCGTGTCGCCGCCCTCCAGCGCAAGGACGCGACCCGGCTCGATGGCAATGCCTCGCGCGTGCAGCGCAGCGCTCTCGGCATCGTCCGGCACTTCTTCGCCATCGAGGAACAGAGTCGTCGGCCCCCACTCGGCGATCAGCTGTGCCTGATGCAACGAGAGCGGGCCCCGATAGAGCACCCCCAACTGGCGTCCGCCGAACTCGTAGCCGTGGCAGTAGGGGCAGTGCAGAACGCTGGCGCCCCAGCGTTCGCGCAGGCCGGCGATCTCCGGCAGCATGTCGTGCACGCCGAAGGCGAGCACCAACCTGGACGCCGAGATCGGCTCGCCGGCCTCCAGCGAAACCACGAAGCCGCCGGCGCCATCGAGCGCCGCGTCGACCGCCTGGTCCGAGACGAAGCGCACCGACGGATAGGCCAGGAGCCGCTCGCGCGCCTGCGCGATCATCGCCAGCGGCGGCGCACCGTCCTGCCCGAAGAAGCCGTGCGAGGCCGCGGCGAAGCGATTGCGCGGCGCACCGGCGTCGACCACGCAGACGGAGCGGCGCGCACGTGCGAGCTGCATCGCCGCGGAGAGGCCGGCAAAACTTCCGCCGACGATGAGAGCGTCATGAAGCATGAGCAATGTCTCCCAATGAATGATCGCCGGCCACCATGCGGCGATGAAAATCCTTCGACAGCGCGGCCAGCGTCACCTCGTGCAGCCTGGCCATCAGCAGCGCCTCCGCATCGCGGTAGGCATGGTCGAGCGCCGCGTTGACCGCCTGCTCCACCACGCAGCCCGGACTCTCGGTGCGGTGCCCCACCGCGAGCAGCGGCGGCGCACCGAGCGCTTCGTAGATGTCGCCCAGCGTGATTTCCGAAAGCGGACAGGAAAGCACCCAGCCGCCGCCGTGCCCCTTGGCCGAACTCACGAAGCCCGCATAGCGCAGGCCCGCCATCAGCCGGCGCACCACGACCGGGTTGGTCTGCATCGCCGCGGCCAGCGACTCGGACGTGGCCGGCTCCTGCATCTCTGCCATGTGCAGCAGGGCGTGCAGCACGCCCGACAACTTGCTGTCTCGTTTCATGCAACATGATAAGTTGCATATCGATGACCAGTGGCGGCATGGGGATATCGAGAGCACCCGTTCCAGCGCCTCAGCGCTTACGATCCGGCGCACCGGCACTCTGCGAAAGGGCTACATGAGCGATGGTTTCCTGGCAACGCTCTCGTGGCCCTCGGCGCTCGCCTTCGTGCTGGCGCTGGTGGTCGTCGTGCTGGGGCTCGTCATCTGGTCGATCCGCCGGCATCGCGATCCGCGGCTCGTCATCGATTGCGACGCGCCAATCACCGAGCTGCTGCCCTCGCTCTCGGGCCTGACGCAGGGCGCGGTCTACGAGGGAAATGCGGTCGAGCTGCTGGCGAACGGCGCCTTCTTCGATGCCATGTTCGAGGAGATCCGCATCGCCACCTGCTCGGTGCACTTCGAGACCTTCCTCTGGAAAGACGGCGTGCTCGGCACGCGCGTGGTCGATGCGCTGATCGAGCGCCGCCGCGCCGGCGTGCCGGTGCGCGTGCTGGTCGACGCCGACGGCGGCAAGAAGATGGGCGAGGACGCGATACGCCGCTTGCGCGAGGCCGGCTGCCGGCTCGAGATGCACCACCCGCGCCATGTGCGCCACATCGGCGTCTTCAACGAGCGCGACCACCGCAAGCTGGTGGTGGTCGACGGCAAGGTGGCGCTGGTCGGCGGCCATTGCATCGTCGACGGCTGGCTCGGCGACGGGCAGGACCGCAAGCACGTGCGCGACCTCGGCGTGCGCCTGCGCGGGCCGGTCGTGCATGCGGTGCAGGGCGCCTTCAGCGAGAACTGGGTGGAGGACACCGGCGAGCTGTTCGTCGGCGACGCCGTGTTCCCGCCGCTCGAGCGCGCAGGCGAGGTGGCGGTGCACGTCGCGAGCATCAAGCCCGAAGGCTCGCCCCCGGCGGTGAAGATCCTGCACCATCTGGTCGTGTGCGTCGCGCGCAAGCGCATCCGCATCCAGAACCCTTACTTCCTGCCGGACCGCGAGGCGATCGATGCGCTGTGCGAAGCGGCGAAGCGCGGCGTCGACGTGCGCGTGATGGTGCCCTCGACCGAGGCCTCCGACATGCCCATGGTGCAGCACGCCGCGCACCGCAACTTTCATTTGCTGCTGGCCGGTGGCGTGCGCATCTTCGAATTCCAGAAGTGCCTGCTGCACCAGAAGGTGATGACCATCGACGGCGCCTGGTGCGCCATCGGCTCGAGCAACTTCGACGACCGCTCCTTCGAGACCAACGACGAGATCACGCTCGGCCTGCGCGACGAGGCGCTGGCCGCTCAGCTGGAGGAGATCTTCGAGCGCGACACGCGCGACTGCATCGAGCTGCAGGCCGACGCGTGGGCGCGCCGCGGGCTGTGGCACCGCTGCAAGGACAACGTGCTCTACGCGTTCAACGAGCTGCTGTGAGTCCAACGGGCCGGGTGGGCTACTGCTTGCCGCACGAGCTCGCGGCTGAGGGCCTCTTCAGCTCCACCATGATCACGTGGGTAGGGGTCTCGCCGACGTTCTCGCCGGTGTGGGTCTGCGCGTCGGACCACATCACGTCGCCGGCCTTGAACTGGCGCCGGAGCACCTTGCCGTCGGGCAGCGTCAGCGTGCGCTTGAAAGCGCTCAGCGCGTAGAGCACGAAATCCGGGTGCCGGTGCGGATGCGTCTTCTCGCCCGGCAGGTCCTTGTACTCGAGCACCCGCACGCAGTCGTTCTCCAGAATGGCGCGGTACTTGTCGCTGTCGGTGTGGACGGCGTCCTGCGCCCACGCGTGAGCGGCCAGGCAGGCAAACAGGGGAGCGATGACGGTGCGCAGCAGCATGACAAACCTCGTTGTGGATGGGCCGTTGGGGTGTTCCAGCGTAGGTGCGCGGCACAGCCGCCACAAGCCGCAGGCTTGCAGAAGGGGGCCGCACAAGTGCATAACCCATCCATGCTCGACTGGAACGACCTCAAGTACTTCGTCGCCCTTGCGCGCCATGGCAGCACGGTGGCGGCCGGCCACGCGTTAAAGGTCGATCAATCCACCGTCCAGCGCCGGCTTGCGGCCCTCGAACGGCAGATCGGGCGGCCGCTGGTGCAGCGCCATCCCACCGGCTACCGGTTGACGCCCTTCGGCGAGGAAATGCTGCCGCATGCGCAGCACGTCGAACAGGCGGTGCTGGCCTTCAAGCAGCAGCTGGCCGACTCCAGGCGCAATGCAGCGGGTGTGATCAGGCTGACCTGTCCCGAGCCGCTGGTCGACCGCCTGACGCGCGCCGGTCTGTTGGACCGTTTTCATGCGCGCCATCCGGCCTTCAGGGTGGAGTTCGTGATGAGCGACAAGTATCTCGACCTGCGCAAGGGCGAGGCCGATGTCGCCCTGCGCTCGGGCGATACCGACTACAACGCGCTGGTCGGCCGCAAGCTGGGGGATTCGCTATGGGCCGTCTACGCCAGCCGCCAGTACATCGCGCAGCATGGCCGCCCGGCACGCGTCGAAGACCTGGCAACCCATGCGCTGGCCGGCTTCGACGACAGCATGGCCAGGCATCGCGTGGCGACCTGGCTGCAACAGGTCGCGCCCGAAGCGCGGATCGTTTCGCGCAACGACAGCGTGCTCGGGCTGCTGCACGCGGTCAAGGCCGGGGTCGGCATCGCGCCGCTGCCGACGGCGCTGGGCGATGCCGACGCCGAGCTGGTGAAGGTGCTGGGCCCGATCCCCGAGCTCACGCGCATCTGGCGGCTGCTCGCGCTGCCGGAGCTGCGCCGCACGCCGCGCGTGTCGGCCTTCTTCGACTTCATGGTCGGGGAGATCGAGGCTCTGCGGCCGATCATCACCGGTTGAGAGTGGAACTGCGTCTGCGCTACAGCCGCATCGTCATGAACACGCTGTACGGGTCCTCGGCATAGTCGCCGAAGGGCCCGCTGCGCGCGAAGCCGAAGCTCTCGTAGAGTCGGTGCGCAGGCTCGAAGGCCTCCTGCGAGCCGGTCTCGAGGCTGAGCCGCCGATAGCCGCGCGACCTTGCGACTTCGATAATGTGGGCGAGGAGCGCGCGTCCGGCGCCTTGGCGGCGAAGCGCATTGGGGGTGCGCATCGACTTGATCTCGCCGTGATCTGCATCCAGTTCCTTGAGCGCGCCGCAACCCAGCAGGAGCGAGTCGTTCCAGGCCGACCAGAAGGTGATCCCGGGCTGGCGCAGCTTCGCCAGATCGAGCGCGTGAACGCTCTCGGGCGGCGACACCGCATGCATGTTCTGCAGGTGCTCATCGAGCAGTGCATGGATTTCGGGGCGCGAGAGGTCGTCGATTTCGATCTTCATGTGTCGCGCGATTCTCGATCAAAAAAAAGCCCGCTGCGCGCGAGCGCTGCGGGCTTCTTCTGTCGAGCCGAACCCTGGCTTACTTGGTGACGCCGAGCGAGCCGGACCCTTGAGCCTTGCCGCCGGCCTTGGCGCCTGCGCCGCTGGGCTTCAGTGCGCCGCCGGCCGAGCCCGCAGCACCGGCCGCGCCGTCGACCGTGCTGCCCACGGCATTCGTGGCGCCGCCCACGGCATTGGTCGCTCCGCCCACCGCACCGGTCGCACCGCCGACCACGCCGCCGAGGGTGCCGCCGGCGCCGCTCGTCGCGTTGCCGACCGCTTCGGTGGCCGTGCCGGTGCCTGCGCTGCCAGCCCTCGTCTGCGCGCCCGCATCGGTGCGTGCGCCAGCCTTGGCGCCGCCGCCAGCGGAGCCCGATGTGTTGACATCGGCGCCCACGCCGACGCCCACGCCGACGGACTGTGCCTGGGCGAATCCGCTCATGGCGAGAAGACCCGCGAGCAATGCGCCTAGCGCGATACGGTGTTGGTTATGCATCTTCATGTGTGACGTTCCCTTTCGTTAATGGTCACTTGACAACGAACCGGCTTGCGGCCAGTTCGGGGTGAACCGTAGGGGAGGCGTCGCATGTCGCCATGTGCGGATGTGCCCTGCATGGCTGTGGGAGCTGACTGTCGGCGAGATCGGGAGCTCGTGCGTTAGGCCCGCCGCCTTGTTCCGACAGGGCGGCAGCATGCGTGCCGTAGCCTGCGGCGCTCGCAATCGGGGCTGTCATGGGATGTCGCTGCAGCCGCGCAGCCGATCGCTCGATCAGCCGCGCGTGACCTCGATGCTGTACAGCCCCCAGGGGCACAGGGCGAAGCGTTCCTTGAGCGGCTTGTCCTTGAAGGCGGCGAGCGTATCGGCCTCGTAGACCGCCCACAGCGGGCCCAGCCCTCCCAGCGCCAACGGAGCGCCGTCGATCTCGGTGGCCACGATCATCCGGTAGCTGCGCGCGTCGGCCATCCGCAGCGGCACGACGTAGCCGTCCACCGCGCGAAGGGCCAGCATCGCATCGCCGGCCACACCAGCCGCCTCCAGCACGCTGGTCAACAACGGGCCCGTGAGCGAATGCACCTTGGCGTCGTACTCGAGCGTCGGCTTGATCCGAACGACCGGCAGGCGGCGCAACGCCTCGGAGTCGAACACGAAGGCCTTGTCGAACTTGACGCCGTGCTTCACCAGCAACTGGTCGAGCGCCGGATCGACGGCCCCGCGGTTGCTCCTGCCTATCGCTCCGCTGACGGTCAGGAGACCCGGGCTCTTGCGGGCCGGCTCCGCGGCCGATGCGTGGATCGAAGACATGAGGCCGGCGAGTGCTGCCGTACCGAGGAAGTGCCTTTTGTTCATCGCGCGATTGTGAGCAATGCGCTTGCCTTCGTCGACCGATACCTTCGACTCAATGTCAGTCGATCCAGGGGCCCCCGAGCATTGCTTGTATGTACGCTGCGACTTTCACCAGGTCCTCGTCGGACATCGGGATCGGGGGGGCGTCGACAAGGTGCTCGGCAACCAGGTGCAGTTTTGCCGATGCATTGGGCTGCTCCTGGAGCAGGACCGCGATCGCCGCGGTTTGGGCGACAGCTCGCAACTCGAGCGAACGGAGCCGCGCGTTGACTTCTTCCAGTTCCATGTTGTCCCTTCTCGCCGGGGTCCAAGTTGATGAATCAGGATTCTGCTTCGGAACGGGCTGGGCACGCTCGTGACGAGCGGGACAGCAACATCAGTTGCCGTCTTACAAACAGGCACATTTCAATGTAAGACAAGCGAACTACTTGTGAATCTTCACATGGAGCCCCCTTCACGGCATCGCCTCGTTGCCGTGTCCAGAGCATCGGTATGACGAAATTTTGCGACTCGTGCCATACGCCCAACAGGGACCGTGCCAGGTACTGCTGCGGCTGCGCGGGCAAGTTCTCGGGCATCCGTTCAGGCACGACGACCTTCGACACCACCATGAGCGAGCCGCGCTGGATGCATACGACGCCGCGCTCTCCATCGGCGGTAGAGCCTGTTGCCCACGGTACCTCGGCGCTCAGACGCGTGGCCGGTATCCCCGTGCCGCACGGCGTCGACGTGTCCATCGTCTGGTTGTTGATCGTGCTCGCGCTGTTGCATGGGGCTTTCGTCTTCTGGTACTTGGGCCGCGATGCGGCGCGCAGCCCGCCGCTTTCGAGCGCGGTCTCGTCGCTGTTGCAGTCGACCAGCTTGCCTGCGGAACGAACGGAAGCGGCTTCTCCCCAGCCGCCTGCTATCGCGTCCGTGGACCATGCGGCGAGAACTGCTCTTCAAGCGCCTGCAGGCGCTGGGGATCAGACGGCGGTCACTGCTGCGCCGCCGGCGGCGCCCGCGGACCCCACAGTAGTCACTCAATCTCAATCGGCCACACCGGCAACGGAGGCCACAAGGCAGACCCCGGTCGCACCTACGGACGCGGTCGCTCCAGACGATCTCGTTCCCCAGCCGCCCCGAACAACGGTGATGACAGTCGAGATCCGGCCCGGACCGGCGCGCGTCGCACCCCCACCCCCACCGACACCTGCGCAGGCGCCGACGCCAAGAGTGCAAGCTCTCCCGGAGCCGAGAACTGCCGGGACGAACGCATTCGAAGCCAAGACCGAGGCGCCTGTTCTTCCTCCTTCGCCTCCGCCTCCGGCGCTGGCGTTGGCGAGACCACCTGTTGCCGAGGTGCGTCCCAGCGCCGGCGAGGCGTCGCCTGCCCCGCGACCACCAGACACGCGGCTTCAAGCCGCGGCTCCTCCCGCGGCAACAAGAAGCTCGGCCGCGTGCGACCGACACAACCCCTTTGGGGAGGTGCCTTGCTTTAGGCAAGCAACTCAGCTGGCGCGATCACCTCAAGGTGGAGGTCCCGAGGCAGCTCCCGGGACAACCGGCTTTTTTGGCGCGACCAGCTCGGCTGCTCTCTCCAAAGGTTCGGGTGCGGGCGGGGCCGTTGGAATTGCGAGCGCAGACCCTGCCAGTGGCAGCGCCGGTGATGGTGCGGCTGGCGCCGGCCCGGGTGCTGCGGGCGCAGCCGGTGGCGGAGGTGCTGGTGGGGCTGGCGCAGGCGGCGGTGGCGCAGGTGCTGGGGCAGGCGGCGGTGGAGCCGGCGGTGCTGGCGCCGGTGGCGGTGGCGCAGGCGGTGCTGGTGCCGGCGGCGGTGGCGCAGGCGGCGGTGGCGCCGGCGGCGGTGGTGCCGGTGGCGGTGGAGCCGGTGGCGGTGGAGCCGGTGGCGGCGGTGCCGGTGGTGGTGGAGCCGGTGGCGGTGGAGCCGGTGGCGGCGGTGCCGGTGGTGGTGGCGCTGGCGGCGGTGGCGCAGGCGGCGGTGCGAGTGGCGGCGGTGCCGGTGGCGGCGGTGCCGGTGGTGGTGGCGGCCCCGGCGGTGGCGGCCCCGGTGGTGGCGGCCCCGGCGGTGGTGGCGGCCCCGGCGGTGGTGGCGGCCCCGGCGGTGGTGGGCCAGGCAGATGATCCCCTGCTGACTCGCGTGATCCTACGAATCCGCGTGGCGGCCGCCTGCAAGTGCGTAGAGGCAAACAAGGTACGCCGATAGCGTCGCTTCCTCGCGCGCGTTGGCTGCCTGGACGGCAAGCATTTCGTCCGAGGTAGGCCCCTGGCCCTCGCCCCGCAGGTAACTGCTCAAGGCGTACATCAGCAGTTCACTCGCCTGCTTGGCCGCAGTGCGAGCGGATTCCATCTCCGCATGCAATTCGCGAAGTTCAGACAGGTGTATTTGCATTCCAGCAGTCGACACGGGCGGAACGCAAAATGCTGGAACGGCGATCAACCCTCCCTTGTAGGAGGCCGTGCCGCTCAGACGCCGGAGAGGCGTGAGTGTTCGACAGGGCGGCCGCGATAGCGGGATATCACGCCTTCCTTGCGCCGTCGATCAGCCGCTGAGCACGCGGCGCGCGCTGAGCAGGCTTGCGGGGCCCGAGCAGCTCCGTGATTGCCGTCGGTTGCACGCCGTCCTGCGGCGAGCGATCGGACAGGGACGGATCGAGGACGCGGCCCAGGCCAACAGAGAACGCCTGGAGCGCTCGCTGAAATTCAGCGACAGCCTCCAGGTACTCGCGACGTGCGGCTCTCGTGCTCATGAGCGGAAGGTACTCCTATTCGGCTTCTGCCAGAAGAACTTTCCTCTTGAAAAGCCCGCCGCCTGCTCCTATATCGAAGGCGCTCCCAATTGGTCATCGAGAAACGGAGGACCCGAAATGGCCATGGACATGCTCAGACAGCTCGCCGGCTCTCCGCTGCCGGCCACGTTCCGCACCCCGGCGGAGATCGACCAGGTCAAGCTCTTGCGAGCGGCCGGTCTGGTCATCGCCTTGACGCCAGCGTCATCGGATCCGCAGACGCCTTCCGGCATCGGGGACGCAGCCCAGGTGCTCGCCATCACCGAAAAAGGGAGGGAAGAACTGGCCAGCTTCTCCCTTCCTGGTGAGCTGCCCCCGATGCCGAGGGCTCGAGCGCCCTGGTGGAAAACCATGCTGGGCGCGCGAGACCACTCGCGCCGCGACATGTGATGGAGGCGCCTATGCAAGAAGCTTCCTCGCGGCCGTTCGAATACCGGGGTGTCTCCATTTCGATCAGCGTCGACAGCGCAGCCGACAGCGTCTTTGGTCACGCCGATCTTTTCGCGAACGATGAGTTCAAGGCCAGGCTCTCGCTGGGGAGCGCGCGAAGTCGACCCGACGAAGTACGCGACAGGCTGCGTTGTCTGGCCAAGGCGAAGGTCGACGTGTGGGCGACCTGCAGGTCGGCCATGGCTCACTGAAGGGGCTCAGACCGGCGCAGCAGGGGATGCCGCTAATTGTCGAAGCGCTGGACCGCAGCCAGCCTGACTGCCAGAGCGGGCGGGGTACCTTGCTTCACCAGACCCTTCATCGCCTCGTAGACCTCGAGCATCACGTCTTCCTCGAATTCGGTGGAATCGGGATCGAGCACGGGGTAGTCGCACTCGACCGAGCGCAAGGCGAGTTCGTATTCGTCAATGAAGGCAGTCCAAACCACGGCGTTGCGGCGCGCAGTGTCGACCTTCGTTGCGCTTGGCAGTGCATCAGCTCTCATGTCGTGTCCATCTGGTTGGCCAGGCTGAATACTGGAGCCACTGATGGAAGCAAGGGCTTCGCCTACGTGCGCTCCTCTTGTAGGTTTCCGCCTTTGGCCGTCGTCGGCCAAAGGCGCAGGAACCCTCGGGATCGAGCTGTGGTTGCCGGCAGAATGCTGAACTTCACCCACACCCCCAGGAGCATGCGGAGCTTCCCAATGAACGCCGATCGGCTTTCGCACGGCCTGTGGGAGGCCTCGGCGCCGCCGGCGCCGAAGACGCAAGCGCTGACGCAGCGCATAGCGGTCGACGTCGCGATCATCGGCGGGGGGTACACCGGATCATCGGCGGCACTTCACCTCGCCGAGGGCGGCGCGAGCGCCGCGGTGCTGGAGGCGTTCGACGTCGGCTTTGGCGCCTCCGGCAGGAACGTGGGCCTCGTGAATGCCGGCATGTGGGTCATGCCATCCGTGCTGGTGGGCGAGCTCGGCAAGTCGCACGGCCAGCGCCTGCTGGACCTCCTGGGCAATGGGCCTTCCATCGTTTTCGACCTGGTTGCCCGCCACGGCATCGCGTGCGAGGCCGTCCGCAACGGAACCTTGCATTGCGCGGTGGGCCAACGCGGCGTCGCCGAGCTTGCCGAGCGCGCGCGCCAGTGGCTGGGACTCGGCGCCCCGGTGGAAGTCCTCGATGCGAAGCGCACCCTGGAACTCACCGGCACCCGGGCCTATCCGGCCTCGTTGCTGGACCGCCGGGCCGGCACCGTCCAACCGCTCGCCTATGTGCGGGGCCTGGCCGATGCCGCGCTGCGGGCGGGTGCGCGCATCCACACGCAGACGCGCGTGACCGCGGCCGAGCGCGTCGGGTCGCGCTGGCAACTGGCAACGAGCAGCGGCGCAGTGGTGTCCGCGAGCTGGGTCATCGTTGCTACCGATGCCTACACCGGGAGCGACGGGCTGTGGCCCGGCATCCAGGCGGAGCAGGTGTCGCTGCCATATTTCAATCTCGCCACGGCGCCGCTGCCCAGAGAGATCGCGCAGAGAATCCTGCCCGAACGCCAAGGTGCATGGGATACCCGCCAGGTTCTGTCCTCGTTCCGTCTCGACGCCGCGGGACGGTTCGTCTTCGGCAGCGTCGGTGCTCTGCGGGGCATGGGGCGCAAGATCCACCAGGACTGGGCGCGACGCGCGCTCGCGAGGATCTTTCCGCAGTTGAAGGACGTGCCCTTCGAGCATGAGTGGTACGGAACGATCGGCATGACGAGCAACGCCCTGCCCCGATTTCATGAACTTGACCACAACGTGGTTTCGTTCAGCGGTTTCAATGGCCGGGGTATCGCACCGGGAACGGTGTTCGGCAGAGAACTCGCGAAGCTCGTGCTGGGCGCGGTCCGCCGCGACGACTTGCCCTTGCCGATGACGCAAGTGGCCCCGGCGCCGTGGCGCAACGTGAAGGCGCTGGGCTACGAAGCAGGCGCGCAGGCATTCCACTGGGTCGACGCGCGGATCTAAGGCGGCGCTCGTCGCTGGAATGCAGACGAGACTGGATACTGCCGCTGTCGCAGGGCGTGGCACCCAGCCCAGGCAGCCGGTAGGCTGCTTCCCTTTATGAATAACACTCTCACGCCATTCTCTTCGAGCGTGTAAAACGTGCCAGGGAGACATCACTTGAAAATCATCATCCTCGGTGCAGGCCGAATCGGCGAAAGCGTGGCCGGCACGCTGGTGTCGGAGCGCAACGACATCACCGTCATCGACACCGACGCAGTGCGGCTGCGCGAACTCGAAGAACGCATCGAACTGCGCGGCGTGGTGGGCAGCGGCATCGAGCCGGACGTGCTGACCGAAGCCGGTGCGCGCGATGCCGACATGCTGATCGCCTGCGCCGCGCAGGACGAGACCAACCTGGTCTGCTGCAAGGTGGCCTACCAGGTGTTCGGCATTCCGACACGCATCGCGCGCCTGCGCTCCAATGCATTCAAGGACGACAGCCCGCTCCTCGGCAAGGAAGGCTTTGCCGTCGACCGCGTGATCTGCCCGGAGGAATCGCTGACGCGCTATATCGGCAAGCTGGTCGAGTACCCCGAGGCACTGCAGGTGCGCGAGTTCGCCAACGGACTGGCCTGTCTGGTGGCAGTGCGTGCGGTGGCTGGAGCGCCGCTGGTGCGCCACAGCATTGCCGAGCTGCGCGAATGCGTGCCCGGTGCCGACATGCGCATCGTCGCGATCTACCGCCGGCTCGAGAACGAGCCCGACCGCTTCATCGGCTGCGAGGGCAAGACGCTCATCGAGCCCGGCGACGAAGTGTTCGTGCTGTCGGCGCGCGAGCATCTCCAGGCGGTGCTGTCGGCGCTGCATTTCGACGACCACACCGGTCGTCGCGACGTCGAGCGCATCATGATCGCAGGCGGAGGCCGCGTGGGGCTGCGGCTCGCAAGACAGCTCATCGAGACCGGGCGCAACTACCGGATCAAGGTACTGGAACGCGACCAGGCACGTTGCGTGCAGCTCGCCTCCGAACTGCAGCACAGGGCGCTGGTGCTGCACGGCGACGGTACCGACGAAGACCTGCTGGAAGACGAGGGCATCGAGCACATCGACCTCTTCCTCTCGCTCACCAGCGACGACGAGGACAACATCATGGCCAGCCTTCTGGCCAAGCGCCTGGGCGCGAGCCGCGTGCTGGCGCTCATCAATCGGCGCAGCTATGCCGATCTGATGCACGGCACGCAGATCGACATTGCGCTGTCGCCCGCGCAGACCATGCTCGGCGAGTTGCTGGCCTACGTGCGGCGCGGCGACGTGCAGGCGGTGCACAGCCTGCGGCGCGGCGTGGCCGAGGCGCTGGAGATCGTGGCGCGGGGCGACCGCAAGACCTCGCGCGTCGTGGGCCGCAGGATCTCGGAGCTCCAGCTGCCCAAGGGTGCGCAGGTCGGGCTGATCATGCGCGGGCTGCCGGAGCTCGGCGAGGGCGCAGCCCCGGCCGGCGAGGCGCCGACGACGCCGGCGAAAGTGATCATCGCGCGCGGCGACACCGTGATCGAGAGCAACGACCACGTCGTGGTCTTCGTGCCGCGCAAGCGCCAATTGCGCGACGTGGAAAAGCTGTTCCGCGTCAGCGCCACTTTCTTCTGACGCCGCCGGCTCCGCCCATGAGCGACTTCCTTCCGGTGTTGCGTGTGCTCGGCGCGCTCTTGACCTTCTTCTCGTTCGGAATGTTCGTGCCGTGGTTGATGTCGTGGATGCATGCCGACGGCCTGCGCCACGTGTGGGCCATCTCTGCGGCGATCTCGTTCGTGTGCGGAGCGGCGTTGTGGGGCGGCCTGCGGCACTACAGGCACGAGCTTCAACCGCGCCACGGCATCTTCCTGGTGTCGTGCACCTGGGTGCTGCTGCCGCTGTTCGCCACGCTGCCGCTGATGTGGGCGCTCGACAGCATCGGGCGGCCGCTCAACTTCACGCATGCGTACTTCGAGGCCGTGTCGGGCCTCACGACCACCGGCGCGACGGTGCTCGTCAAGCTGGACGAACTGCCGGTGTCGATCAACGTGTGGCGCACCTTCCTGCAATGGCTCGGCGGCATGGGGATCCTGGTCCTGGCCGTGGCCATCCTGCCGCTGCTGGGCGTGGGCGGCAGCCAGCTCTTCAAGGCCGAGGTTGCCGGGCCCATCAAGGACAGCAAGCTCACGCCGCGCGTGAAGGAAACCGCCAAGGGGCTGTGGGGCATCTACGCGACCTTCTCGGCGGCCTGCTTCCTCGCGTACTGGGCCGGCGGCATGACGGCCATCGACGCGCTGATGCACATGTTCACCACCGTGAGCCTGGGAGGGCTCTCGCCGCACGACGCGAGCTTTGCGCACTTCGCGTCGCCGCTGCTCGAAGGCGTGGCGGTGCTTTTCATGCTCGCGGCCAGCTGCAACTTCGCGCTGTACTTCGTCGCGCTGCGAAAGGGGCACTGGCGCGGCTTCTGGCGCGACCCGGAGCTGCGCGGCACGCTCATCGCGCTGATCGGCAGCGGTGTGCTGGTGGCGGTGGTGCTCTGGGTGAAGGGCGTCTACGGGCCGGTGGATGCGCTGCGCCACGGCCTGTTCCACGCCATCTCAGTCGGCAGCACAACCGGGTTTGCGACTGTCGACTACCTCGCCTGGCCGGTGTTCGCGCCGCTTTACATGCTGCTGCTCTCGGGCGTGGCCACCAGCGCAGGCTCGGCCGGTTGCGGCATCAAGATGGTGCGGGTGCTCATCCTTGTGAAGCAGGCGCGGCGCGAGATGACGCGCCTCGTGCATCCGCGCGCGGTTCAGCCGGTGACGCTCGGCACCATGGTGGTCGACCACCGCGTGATCTTCTCGGTGCTGGCCTTCATGCTGGTCTACGGCGTGACGACGATCTCGCTGAGCATGTTGCTGGTGCTGACCGACCTCGACCCGGTCACGGCCTTCAGCGCGGTGCTGGCCAGCGTGAACTGCACCGGCCCGGGGCTCGGGACCGTCGGGCCCGCCGGCAATTTCAGCGGCCTGACAAATTTCCAGCTGTGGGTGTGCACCTTCGCGATGGTGCTCGGCCGGCTCGAGATGCTGAGCTTTATCGCGTTGCTGGCGCCGTCGTTCTGGCGCAAGTGAGTTGGGGCTGGCTGTTGAGCAGGCAGGCGGCGCTGGAATCCGAAGGTCCTCGCATGTACAAGCATTGACGACCAGTCGTGCTCGCGGTCGAATCGAGGTTGACCGGCGGCTCCAACCCCCGGAAGCAATGGAAGGAGGCGGCATATGGCTCCTCAGGCTTTGGAGACTGACTACCTGGTGGTCGGCAGCGGCGCAGCCGGCATGGCGTTCACCGACTCGCTCATCAGCGAAACCGACGCCCAGGTCGTGATGGTGGACCGCCGCTCGGCGCCCGGGGGACACTGGAACGACGCCTACCCTTTCGTTCGCCTGCATCAGCCGTCGCTCTACTATGGCGTGAACTCAACACCACTCGGCAGCGACGCCATCGAACTGCGCGGGCCCGAGGCGGGCCAATACGAGCGCACGAGGGGCTCCGAGATTCGCGCGTACTACGCTCGCGTCATGGAAAGGCGATTGATCGCTTCAGGCCGGGTCCGTTTCTTCCCGAATTGCGAATACGTCGGCAAGCAGCGCTTCGTGTCGCGCCTGTCGGGCGCTACGTTCGACGTCAAAGTGCGCAGAAAGCTGGTCGACGCCAACTATCTCTCGCCATCGATTCCCGCGCTCACTCCCGCGCCGTTCGGCGTTGGCGACGGCGTGTCCGTGATTCCAGTCCACCGCCTCGTCGATGTCGTCGACAAGCCTGACCGCTACGTCATCGTCGGTGCCGGCAAAACCGCCCTCGACGCCTGCGTCTGGCTCCTCAGGAACGGTGTCGATCCGGGCGACATCCAATGGGTGAAGCCACGCGAAACGTGGCTGCAGAACCGCAGCTACACGCAGCCCGGCGAGCTCGTCGGCACCTTGCTCGAAGGCATCTCGCTGCAGATGGAAGCTGCCGCCCAGGCATCCTCGATCGACGATCTCATCGACCGGCTGGAAGCGGCTGCACAAATGCGGCGAGTCGACCGCAGCGTGCGACCGACGATGTACAAGGGCGCGACGATCGGCGACTGGGAGATCGACCTGCTGCGGCGCATCGAGGATGTCATCCGCCTCGGCCACGTCCGCAGCATCGAGCGCGACCGCATCCTGCTGGAGCGGGGCAGCGTCGCGACCAGTCCCCGGCACCTGCACGTGCATTGCGCGGCGCAGGGCGTGCGGTATCCGCCTGCGTTGCCGATCTTTGCCGCGGACCGCATCACATTGCAGCCGGTGCGCATGGGCCTCATTCCCTTCAACGCAGCACTGGTGGGGTTCGTCGAGGCACGCCGGGACGACGACGCGGAGAAGAATCGTCTGTGTCCTACCAACCCATTTGCGAACACGCCCCTCGACTGGGCTCGCGGAACGCTGGTCCAGATGGGAGCCGATCGCGCCTGGTCGAAGGAGCCCGACCTCCAGGCGTGGCTCGAACGCTCGCGACTGAACCCTATGCGCGGACTGCGCGCTCATGCTGACGAAGAACGGGTGCAGCGGGCATCACAGAGATTCGCCGCCAACGTTGGGCCCGGCCTCAAGCGGCTTGCAGCGATCGTTGGGCAGACTGCAGCATAGACGCGGCGGCGGCCCTCAGCCGGGGATGACGAACACGGGGTGCTGCGCTTTCATCGCGGCATCGACGCGGCGATTGGCGGGACGCTCGTGCCCGCCGGCGAGGGCTAGCGCATCGATCCCAGCAGGGCGCGAGCCTGCTGCAGGTCGGCCGTGTCGAAGCCCTCCGTGAACTGCGCGTACACAGGCGCCAGCAGTTCGCGCGCTTCGACGCGACGCCCCTGTTGCAGCCAAGCCCTCGCAAGGCTCATCGCGCATCGCAGCTTCCAGGCCAGGGATTCCTGTTGTCGCGACGCTTCGACGGCCTCGATGAATTGCGCTTCGGCCTGGTCCTTCGAAGCGGGCTCGCGATCCAGCAGCTCGCCCTTGACGCGCAGCAGCTCGGCGATCGAGCACCGATCGTCGACCTGCCGCGCGCGGCCGATGGCGGCGTCGATCAGCGCCAGACCCTCGGCCACCTGCCCCTGCAGACCGAGTTCCATGCAGGCGGCGGAAACGTAGCCTGTGTAGTGCAGGACGAAGAGCGCTTCCCCGATCTCCTCGAAGGCGGGGCGGAGATCGCGCGCATGCGCATCCGCATCGCCGCGGCCCAGCAGCAGCAGGCCGCGCCACATGCGGCCGCGCGCCTTCCAGGTCGAGACGCCATGTCGCCGCGTCGCTTCGATTGCCGATGCCGCGGGCTGCGCCAGCGCCGCGACGCCACCGGTGAGCAGTGCGATGGCGCACACGCCTTCCGTCAGCACGTAGCACACCGAAGGCGGATGGTCGATGGCCCGCGCACCCGCCGTCGCCTGCTGCACCACGCGCAGCGCCTGGTCCGCAAAGCCCTGCAGCCAGAGCGTGTGGGCGAGCGAGGTCTGAGCGATCACCTTCTGCTCGTAGATGAATCGGATCAGGTGCGAGCGGTAGTCCGGCGCGGCATATAGCGCGGCCATGCGTTCGAGCCGGTCGCGGGCATCGGCCAGCCGACCGAGGCAGAGCAGCGACATGCCGGCCATGCGCTCGCCGATCAGGCGGTCGGCCTGGTGGGGCAGGGTGGCCGACAGTTCCGAGAAGCGCCGGGCCAGCGCGAGAGATGCCTCGTACTTGCCGTTCAGGTAGCTCACACCCCAGAGGCCCCAGGTCGCGCGCAGCATGTACTCGGGCTCGCCCAGGCGCTCGGCAAGTTCCAGCGCCCGCTGGAATGCAGCGCCGGTTTCGAGGCCGACGCCCTGGTACAGCAAGGACGCGGCCTTGGCGGCGCACAGTTTCATGCGCGAGCGATCGTCGACGATGCGCCTGCGGTCCAGGTGCGCCATCGCCTCGTCCACGCGCGCCAGGCATTCCTCCAGCAGCGCGAGGTGCATCCACAGAGGCACCGAGCTGGTCGTCAGCGCCACGCCGAGCGCGGGCGATCCCTCCGGCGAAAAGCTCCAGTTGATGGCCGCGCGCAGGTCCGCGAGATAGCGGCCGAAGGTCGCGATCCATTCGACGGTCGGGCGCGTTTCCCATTCGGCCTCGGCGCGCATCAGCAGTTCGCAGTGGTAGCGCGCGTGACGGCGCTGGTACTCGCGCAGCGCAGCGTTCGCGGCCATCTTCTCGCGCGCGTAGACCTGTGTGGTCTCCAGCAAGCGGTACTGCACCGCCGAAGAGGCATCGGTGGAGACGAGCGACTTCTCCACCAGCTGAGAGAGGCAATCCACAACGGCATCGGGCGGGATCTCCGCAGAGGAGGCCACCGCCGCGGCCGCGTCGATCGAGAAAGGGCCGCCGAACACGCTCAGCCGGCCCAGCACTTCGCGCTCCGGCGCCGACAGCAGTTCGTAGCTCCAGTCGAGCGTCGCGCGCAGCGTCTTCTGCCGGGGCAATGCGGTGCGCGCGCCGCCCGTGAGCAGGTTGAAGCGGTCGTCGATGCGCTCGGCCACGCCCTCGATGCCGAACACCCGCACGCGCGCGGCCGCGAGCTCGATGGCCAGCGGGATGCCGTCCAGCTGTCGGCAGATCCGCGCCTTGAGTGCGACGACGCGCGGGTCCTCGCTGCGGCCGGCGCCGGCCACCGAAGCCACGCGGGCATCGAAGAGCTGCAGCGCGCCGTGCCGCAGCACGTCCTCGACGTCCTGGTTCTCTTCCGCGGGCACATCGAGCGAGGCGACGCGATAGACGTATTCGCCGTCCGCCTTCAGCGCTTCGCGGCTGGTGGCGATGACGCTCGCGAACGCGCCCGCGTGCAGGAGCTTCTCGACGATCTGGGCGGCGGCCTCGACCAGATGCTCGCAGTTGTCGAGCACCAGCAGCATGCGGCGTGTGCTGATCGCCGAGGCGATACGGTCGAGCGAAGGGGTGCCGGCGCCTTGCGGAAAGCCGAGCGCCTGCGCCACCGCGGCCGGCACGAATTCCGGCGCGCCGAGCGGCCCCAGTTCGGCGAGCGACACGCCATCGGGGAAGAGCGGCGCCACGCGTCCGGCAGCCTCCAGGGCCAGGCGGGTCTTGCCGACCCCGCCGGCGCCCACCAGCGTGATCAGTCGCTGGGTGGCGGCGAGCTCGACGATCTCGCGCAGCGCCGCTTCCCGGCCGATCAAGGGAGTGATGCTCGCCGGCAGCCGTGCGTTGCCCGCCGGCTCGACCGCTGCTGCAGCGCCGGCGCGGATCTCGCCGATGAACTGGTAGCCGCGGCCTGCGATGGTGCGGATGAGGTGGCGGTCTTCGCCCAGCGCGCGGCGCAGGGCGGAGACCTGCGCCTCCAGGGTGTTCTCCTCGACGATGCGGCCGGGCCAGGCCAGGCGCATCAGCTCGTCCTTGGCTACCACGGCGCCGCGGCCTTCGATGAGCGCGACCAGGATCTCGAAGGCGCGGCCGCCCAGCGCCACTGGATGGCCCCCGCACAGCAGTTCGCGGCGATGCAACAAGACCCGGCAGCTGCCGAATTCGAAGGACGAAGGCGCGGAGGCGGCAGGGTTCATCGCGGATGAGGCACGGACGTGCTGGCCTGGGCTGAGACGCGCGAGTTTAGGGGCAGGGCCTTCGTTTTTCAGGAGATTTCAGCTCGCCTCAGCCGCCGTCCGGGACGGCCAGGCGCCGCCCCCCGTACCTTCGAGGCCCATCCCTTCCACCTCGACCAGGAGCAGCGCCATGAGCTATGTGACCACCAAGGACGGCACCCAGATCTACTACAAGGACTGGGGCACCGGCAAACCCGTCGTCTTCTCCCACGGATGGCCGCTCGATGCGGATGCGTGGGACCCGCAAATGCTGTTCCTGCTGCAGCACGGTTACCGCGTGATCGCGCACGACCGGCGCGGCCACGGCCGCTCGAGCCAGCCGGCCGAGGGCAACGAGATGGACACCTTCGCCGACGATCTCGCGGCGGTGATCGAGTCGCTGGACCTGAAGGGCGCGACGCTGGTCGGCCATTCGACCGGCGGTGGCGAGGTGACGCGCTATGTCGGCCGGCACGGCACCCAGCGCGTCGCCAAGGTGGTGCTGATCGGCGCCGTGCCGCCGCTCATGCTGAAGACCGAGGCGAATCCCGGCGGGCTGCCGATCGAGGTTTTCGACAACATCCGCGCCGGCGTGGCCGCCGACCGTTCGCAGTTCTTCAAGGATTTGGCGGTGCCCTTCTACGGCTACAACCGGCCCGGCGCGAAGATCTCGCAGGGCGTGATCGATTCCTTCTGGAGCATCGGCATGCTGGGCGGCATCAAGCCCGAGTACGACTGCATCAAGGCTTTTTCGGAAACGGACTTCACCGAAGACCTGAAGAAGTTCAACGTGCCCACGCTCTTCATCCACGGCGACGACGACCAGATCGTGCCGATCGGCGCATCGGCCGCGATGGCCGCGAAGCTGGTGAAGAACTCGACGCTCAAGGTCTATGCGGGCGAGTCGCACGGCATCTGCACCACGCAGCCGCAACGGGTCAACGCCGACCTGCTGGCCTTCCTCGAAGACTGAGCGTCGCCATGTTCGGCCTCACACCGCTGGGCGCGATCCACACCGCCATCAGCCTCGTGGCGCTGGCGGCGGGCTTGCTCGCGCTGATCCGGCATCGGGAGATCCTGCCGGCCACCGGCCTCGGCAGGCTCTACATCTGGGCCACCGTGCTGACTTGCCTCACGGGTTTCGGCATCTTCCAACACGGCGGCTTCGGCAAACCGCATGCGCTGGGCATCCTCACCTTGGTGGTGCTCGGCGTCGCCGCCCTCGCAGGCCCGAAGAAGCGAAGCTTCGGCCGCGCCTCGCCCTACATCGAGACCGTCGGCTACAGCGCCACCTTCTTCTTCCACATGATTCCTGGGCTGACGGAAACCTTCACGCGCCTTCCGCTCGGCGCGCCGCTGTTCTCGGGCCCCGAAGACCCGGCGCTGCAGAAGCTGGTCGGCCTTTTCTTCCTGGTCCTGGTGGTGGGCGCCGCGCTGCAGGTGCGCCGCTTGCGCCGGCAGCGGGCCGATGTGCCCACAGCGAGCACCCAGGGCGTGGGGCCATGAACGCGCTGGCTTTGCCGAGCGCCAGCGCCATTCGTCAATTGTCGAAGCGCTGGACCGCAGCCAGCCTGACGGCCAGAGCGGGCGGAGTGCCTTGCTTCACAAGAGCCTTCATCGTCTCGTAGACCTCGAGCATCACGCCGCCGTCGGCCAATTGCGCAGGCCTACCCGCAGTCTCCCACCTGCAGCGTTTCCCCTCACCGCGCGATGAACACCGTGACGAGCACGGCAACAATCAGAAGCGCGGCGACGAACAGGTTGCGCCGCGAGCCGGAAGCGCGCTGCTCACGCTCCTCGAGCCGATGCTGAAGGGTCAGTTCTTCCAGTCGGGAAGGGGCGCTGTCGAGTTCGGCAGCGAAGCGGTTGTGGGTGCTGAATCGTCTTGACATGGCTTTTGAGGGTTCGCGGCTGAAAGAGAGCTGTCTCCACGGCCGTCAAAGCCTTGGTAGGAGATGGGGCCTAATTCTGAGCGTCCCAAAATGAATACCAAAGGATTCATTTATCTTGCTTCGCTCGATGTGTGAGATATCGCACGGATGAGGCGCTGACTCTGGCGGCTAACCCAATCAACCTCAGCCCCCAACCCTCTCCCAGAGGGAGAGGGGAGCAAGTCAGGGGTGCCAGGACGAGATGACCTTCGGCGTCTCCGGCGTGGCGCTTCCCGCCAGCGCATAGGAGAGCTGGTTGGCGGCTTCCATGATCGTCTTGGCGTACGCGACAAGCTTGCTCTTCGGCAGGCGCTCGGCCGGGCCCGATATGCAGACCGAGCCCAGCAAGCTCCAGCGCAGCCCGAACACCGGCGCCGACACGGTGGCCACGCCTTTCTCGCGCTCGCCGATGGAGAAGTGGTAGCCGCGCCGGCGGATCTCCTCGTACAGCTTTCCGGGCTCGCCTGAAAAGGCCAGGATGACGCGGCCGGGCGAGCCCTGGTCGAGCGGCAGCAGCGCACCCATGCGGGCGTGGTGCCTGATGGGCTGCGGCCCCTCGACGCGCGCGAGGCAGGTTCGCAGGTTGCCCTCGCGCACATAGAAGGCCGCGCTTTCGCCGGTCTTCTTCGACAGCGCGAGCAGCATGGGCTCGACCACGTTGTTGGCGTCAAAGCTCGACTGGTAGCGCGCGCCCAGCCAGCCCGCGGCGGGCCCGAGCCGCCAATCGCCATCGTCCCTTTGCACGACGTAGCCGGACATCGCCAAAGTCCGCAGCAGGCGCAGCGCCGTCGTCTTGTGCATGCCGCTGCGGCGCGTGAGCACCGCGAGCGAGAGGCGCTGGTCCTGCATCTCGAAGGCTTCCAGCAACTGAAGCGCACGCGTGACGGCGGTGACGCCGCCCGTGGCCTGGGCGTCGGCCGATGCGGGCTCTTCGACGACTTCAACGATCTTTCTCGCGGGTGCCTTGGCGTTGCGCATCGTGGTTCATGGTCCGTCTGGTGGACCACCATTGTATGGAATGGAACGCAAATCTAGAGTTCGCCACAGGCCTGAAGGCAGGCAGAGACACCCTGAATTCCATCGATCCGGAGACAAACCCGTGCTGACTTCCAAACTTCATTTCTCCCGCCGCGCCGGCCTTTGCATGGCGCTGCTCTTCGCTGCCGGCGCCGTATCGGCGCAGGCCTATCCCTCGCGGCCGATCAGGTTGATCGTCCCCTTTCCCGCCGGCGGCGGCACGGACATCATTGCCCGCGAAGTCGCCAACAAGGTGTCGACGACGCAGGGCTGGACCATCGTGGTCGAGAACAGGCCCGGCTCCGGCGGCAACCTGGGCGTCGATGCCGCAGCGAAGGCGCCGCCGGACGGCTACACGCTGGTGCTGGGCCAGACGAGCAACCTCGCGATCAACCCGACCCTCTACGCCAAGCTGCCCTACAACCCAGAGAAGGACCTGACGCCGGTGGGCCTGGTCGCAAGCGCGCCGCTGGTGCTGGTGGTCGCGGCCAACTCGCCCTACAAGACGCTGGCCGATGTCGTCGCGGCCGCCAAGGCGAAGCCGCAGGCCCTCAACTACGCGAGCTCCGGCAGCGGCACGGTGGCGCATCTCGCGACCGAGCAGTTCCAGAAGATCGCGGGCGTCCAGTTCACCCATGTGCCCTACAAGGGCGCGGCGCAGGGCGCGACCGATCTGGTCGGCGGGCAGATCGAGATGTACATGTCCTCGGTGCCGACGCTGATCGGCCACATCCGCAACGGCAAGATGCGCGCACTCGCCGTGACCTCGCTCAAGCGGACCGACGACCTGCCGGAGGTGCCGACCATGGCGGAGGCCGGCTACAAGGGCTTCGAGGCGGTCACCTGGTTCGGCGTCGCGGGGCCGGCCGGCATGCCGAAGGATGCGGTGGGCAAGCTCAACGCGGCCTTCAACAAGGCGGTGGAATCGCCCGACGTGCAGAAGAAGCTGAGCGGGCAGGGTGCCGACGTGCTGTACGGCACGCCCGAGAAGTTCGGCACGCTGATCAGCGCCGACATCGCCCGCTGGGCCCCCATCGTCAAGGCATCGGGCGCCAAGGTCGACTGAGCGCCGCCCGCGCCTCTCCTCTCTCTTCCATCCCCCGCATCGAGAAAGCATCTCATGAGCAACCCATTGCCCGACATCGTTCGCGACTTCGAGCGCGTCCCCGCCGAGATCGTCAAGCAGGCTTCCGAATTCCAGCCCGCCATCCTCGCCGACGTGGCCGGCCGCCGCGGCGCGCTGCACGGCCGCATCCGGCCGCTGCGCCCGCGCATGAAGCTGGCCGGCCCGGCACTCACCGTCGAAGTCCGCCCGGGCGACAACCTGATGATCCACGCGGCCATCGCGTTGGCGCAACCGGGCGACGTGCTGGTGATCGACGGCAAGGCCGACCAGACCTCGGCGCTCATGGGCACCATCATGATGACGGCGTGCCGGCAGCGCGGCATCGCCGGCGTCGTGGTCGACGGCGCGGTCCGCGACAGCCTCGAGATCGACGAGATGGACTACCCCGTCTTCTCGGTAGGAACCAATCCGAACGGCCCGACCAAGAACATCGCCGGGCGCATCGGCCACCCTGTCACCGTCGGCGGGGTCACGGTGCATGCCGGCGACTTCATCATCGGCGACGGCGATGGCGTGATGGTGGTGGAGCGCGAAAAGATCGGCTCGCTGATCGGCGCCGCTCGCAGGAAGGTGGAGGACGAGGCCAAGCGCATCGCGTCCATCCAGGGCGGCAACACCGCGGCCGCGTGGCTCGACGGCGCCTTGCGCACGGCCGGCGTGCTGAAGGAAGGCGAGACGCTGTGAGCACCATCCTCGTCACCGGCGCGGACCTGGCGCCGCAGGCCATGGCCCTGCTTCGCGAGCACGAGGTGCTCTTCGCCGGCAAGACGCCGAGCGAGCAAGACGTGGTGGCGCTCTGCGCCAGGCACGACCCCGCCGCGATCATCGTGCGCTACAGCAAAGTCGGCGCAGCCGCGATGGATGCCGCGCCTGCGCTGCGCGTCATCTCCAAGCACGGCAGCGGCACCGACACCATCGACAAGGTTGCAGCCAGGCAACGCGGCATCGAGGTGGTCGCGGCAACGGGCGCCAACGCCGCGGCGGTCGCCGAGCAGGCGCTGGCGCTGATGCTGGCATGCGCCAAGTCCGTGGTGTCGCTCGATGCACGCATGCATGCCGGCCATTGGGACAAGGCCACGCACAAGAGCCTGGAGTTGAACGGCCGGACCGTCGGGCTGGTCGGGCTCGGCGCGATCGGGCTTCGCTTCGCGCGCATGGCCGACGCACTCGGCATGCGCGTGATCGGCTTCGATCCGTTCGCGAAGGATCTTCCAGGCTACGTGCAATCGGTGGAGCTCGCAACGATCTGGCGCGAGTCCGATGTCATCTCTCTGCACTGCCCGCTGACGCCGGAGAACCGGCAGCTGCTCGACGCGGCCACGCTCGCCAGGACGCGGCGCGGCGTCATCGTCGTCAACACCGCGCGCGGCGGCCTGATCGATGAAGACGCGCTGCTCGCCGCAGTGCAGTCAGGCCAGGTCATGGCCGCCGGGCTCGACAGCTTCGCCGTCGAGCCGATGGTTGCCGGCCATCCCTTCCAGGGGCAGAAGGGCATCGTGCTCAGTCCGCACATCGGCGGCGTGACGAACGATGCCTACATCAACATGGGCGTGGCCGCGGCACGTAATGCGCTGGAAGTGCTGGCGCGGCAGCCCGCCGCTTCCGGCGCTTGAGAGAGCAGGGACTCCGACGCTAGGGCGTCCGCGCGGCTCCGCACTTTCTTCTCTCCAGCAGGAAGTACCCGTTGACCGCGCATTCCACGTCCTCCACGACCTGCTCCGCATCGGGGCAGGACTCTTGCACGAGCAATGCGTGCTTGGCCATTGCATCGACGATGGAGAACGCATTCAAGGCGACGCGCTCGCGATCGAACTCCGCTGGCCAGTCCGATGCCGACGCAAAGGCATCGCGAAACAGATGGACAAACTGTTTGTAGAGCTCGCGATAGGTTTCAGCAGAGGAGATGCGCCGCTCCAGAATAAAGAGGGCTCGCCATTCCGCAGCTTGGCCCAGCAAGGTTCCGACAAGCGCTTGCGCCAGAGCATGAACGGTCTCCTCCAGCGTACGCGGGCTCGAAGCGGCGCCGGCCTCTTCCACGAGGGCGGCCAATCCGCGCAGCCGGCTGCGAACGGTGACGGCGGCGATGGAATCCTTGCCCGGAAAGTACTGGTAGAGCGTGCCAAGGCCGACGCCCGCGACAGCCGCGATATGGCGCATCGACACCTTCTCGTACCCGCGCTCGAGCAGAAGCAGGACGAAGGCATCCTGAATGGCGCGCGAGGTCATCCACGCCCGCGCCTGCGAAGGCTTGCGGCGAGGCTTAACAGTCAAGATCATGTGCTGTCTGAAGGGGTGGCACCGAAGACTCCCTCTTCCAAAGCTGAACACTTGCTTTCCGTGGAGTCGGTGCGCGCAGGGGCGGGAAAACCGAACACGCCGAGCGTACATCTCACCTAAGCTTTGGGGGCGCCTTCGCACTCGAAAACTGGGGATCGCCCGCCATGACACAGCAGACCTCCGCTCCGCCGCCCGCGACGCTGGCCGATCTGGTTCACCGGCTCGATCACGCCCGTTCAACCGGCGAGCGCGCGATGGGACCCGAGACGGGCACGGTGCCCGTTAGCCACTACACCGACCGCCATCATTGGCAGCAGGAGCAGGACACTGTTTTCGCGCAGTGGCCGATCGTCGCGGCGCACAGCTCGGAAGTGCCTGCAGGATCGGCGCTGCCCTTCGATGCGCTCGGCGTGCCCATGGTGGTGACCCGGTCCGGCGACGGTCGCGTCCGCGCGTTCTTCAATGTCTGCAGGCACCGCGGAATGGCGCTGGTCCAAGCCGAAGGGCCGGAGCCCGCAAAGGCCAAGAGCTGCAAGACACTGGTTTGCCCGTATCACGGCTGGACCTACGGACTCGACGGGCAATTGCGTCACCGCTTGCATGCGGAGACTTTCGACGGGATTGACCCGGCCACGCTGAATCTGGTCGAACTGCCCTGCGCCGAAGCCGGCGGCCTGATATTCGTCAAGCGCGCGCCCGGCCCGGCGTTCTCAGCCGCCGGCTTCCTGCAAGGGCTCGACGAGCACCTGCAATGGCTGGGGCTGGCGGACATGAAGGTGTTCCGCAAGATCGATCGGGTCTATGCCGCAAACTGGAAGCTCACCGTCGACGCGTTTCTCGAGGGCTATCACATCCGCGTCCTGCATCGCGACACCATCTATCCCTTCTTCGCCGATGCGTACACCGTCAATCTGGATGCCGGCCCGCATCAGAATTCGCTGGTCGCCCGGCGCAGGGCCTTCGAGGCATTCGAGACGCCGCGCGACCGCGATGCGCTGTGCAAGCTCGCGACGCCGACGCAGTTCCTGTTCCCCAACACTTTCCTGATCTGGCACCCGGACTATGTCAGCCTCATCGGCATGTTCTCGCCGGCCGCCGGCGAAGTGCGGTGGATGCACACCATGTTGATTCCTCCCGACCGCACCGGCGCCGACTGGATTCCGCACTGGGAAAAGACCTTCCGGCTGATCGAGGAGACGGTCTTCCAGAAGGAAGACATCGCGACGGCGGTGGCGATCCAGCGCGGCCTGCACAGCGGCGCCAACGCGGGCTTGCAGGCCGGCCGGCTCGAACACGGGGTGCTGCGCTTTCATCGCGGCATCGACGCGGCGATCGGCGGGACGCTGGTGCCTGCAGGCGAGAGCTGACTCATACGCCGCCGTGGGGGCCGACGACGGAGTTGATGACGTCCAGATAGGCTGTGCCGAGCTCCTCGTCCGGTTCCAGGTAGGTGCCCTCCGCCCATTCGTTCCAGGCATTGATGAAGATGAAGCGGGTTCCGGCATCACGGGCTCTTTCGTAGAGTCCGGAGAAGCCGGTACGGAAGGCATCGAGGTTCACGTTCCGCATGACCAGGCTCGTGTCCAGTCGCCTGCGCGGACTGTTGTCCCAGTCGACGAACGCGCCGGGGTAGTGGCCGGAAGGCACGGGACGGTTGGCGATCTCGCGCCACATCATTCGGTAGTCTCTGCTCCGCGGCGCGTAGGGGCCCCTTCCCAGGCGCCGCCAGCAAAACTGGCTGACGCCATTCGCGAGCTTCTCGTAGATCCTCAGATGGAAGGGCAGGTGCGCGAGCGTGTAGAAGGGTTCGAACTCGACATAGGCGTCGAACAGATGACTGCGCACATCGCGCCCGAACACAGTCAGCATGCTCACGACGTGCAGCCCGGCGAAGCCGCTCTGCACCGCCAGGTTTCGCCAGCAATCCAGCATCTCGTCGCACTCGGCGATGCTGGCGCTTCGGTAGATGAGGATCACCGGGCAGCCGTCCACCCGGATGTAGCGCGGGTCTCGAAACGCCTTCTCGAGATATCGGAAATGCGCTTCCCAATCGCCCTTGCCGCCATAGGCCTGCGGCATCAGGATGTCGCGATCGCCACCGTCCCAGGTGCGTGTCCAGGGTTCGTTGGCCCATGCCAGGCAAAAGGGAAAGTCGGGCGCGCGGCGTCGCAGGATCGAATCGAGAGGCCTTTCCAGCAGTCGGCGGCCCGCGAACCAATAGTGGTAATAGCAGAAGCCGCCCAGTCCGTGCGCCTTGGCGAGCTCCGCCTGCCAGTCCTGCGTGTCGGGATTCGAGAGGTCGTAGTAATGGCCGTGCAGCGGTACCCGCGGCTGTCGATGACCGCGGAAGCTCGGCCTCGCCTTTCTGACGTTCGTCCACTCTGTGAAGCCTTCGCCCCACCAACGGTCGTTCTCGGGAATGCGATGAAATTGCGGCAACAGAAATGCCAGCAGTTGCGGATTGGTCAAGTTCGAAGTCCGTGAATTCAGCAGCTGTCGGCGCCGCGGAGTGGAGGACGTCTCGTATCACGGCAGCATCCGTCCTCGTGTAGGACTGAAGGAACGTTTCTGTGGGTGCAAGCCCACGGCGTTCGACTTGGTGGGCGATTGCCTTCGCTGTTCATCGCTCGTTGTTGGGCGTGAGATAGTTTGGCCGCGGACCAAGCCATGAAATATCTTTCCCTTGTCCTCCTGTTCCTGGCCTGCGCAGTGCATGCGCAGCCGAACGACATCGTGAACGCGGCCGGCGTGGTGAACCCCGCGGCCTACAAAGCCATCGGCAACGCCTACACATCACCGGCCGCGATCACCTACCGCTTCGGTGAGCCGGCGACAAAGAAGGGCGTGCAGACATTTCCGCTGCGTGCCGACATGGGGCATATCAGTCATTGCGGCGGCGGCTGCAAGATCGCGTACCAACTCGGCAAGGAATCGACTGCGATGTCGAACAACTACGTCAGCACGCACGCGGCGGCGATCGGGGTGCCGCTCACCGGTTCGTCGGTGTCCGATTCGGTTGCGTGGTTCCAGGCTTCCGCCGTCGATCGCAACACGTGGATGCAGCGGCCACAGATCTTGTGGCAAGCCAACAACCTGCTGCCGTCCGCGATGGCCGGCTACTACCGCGACGGGGTGTTGTCGCCGAACGAGGCGGCCGACCTTCCCATCGTCGCCGACCGTTGCGCCAACGCGGCGGACAGCTCCTGCCGCGTCTCGATCATCGGCACGCAGGGCAGCGCGACGAGGGGCGCCACGCTCTTCACGATCGGCAACACGACAGCCTCGAACCGCGCGTCGGTGCAGTTCCCGGTCGGCCTGGTGCCGACAGGCATCAGTTCGACCGCCGGCGGCGAACTGGCTGTGGTGTCGCTGTGGGACACGGTCCATGTGAAAGGCAAAGTCGCCATCGTCTCGCTGGGCGCTACATGCGAAGGTTGCACGCTGAAAGGGCCACGCTACGACTGGTGGCACGGGTTCGTCGATTCGGTGCATGTCGGCTTCTGGGACCAGGGCAATTTCATCTTCATGAAGATCGTCGGCTACGTCGACTTGCCCGACACCATGAAGGCCCCGACCGGCATCAAGGTCACGACCGGCATGACGCCGTTCGATGCGGTCGTGCATCCGGCGGGCAAGGAAGTGTCGAGCATCGGGCTGCTCGCCTCGCCTCTGGCGCAGAACCGTTCGAAGTTCCTGCCGGGCGGCGAGTTCCATGCCACCTATGCCAAAGGTGGCGTGGCCGTGGTCACCTCGAAGTCGGAAAAGAAGGCCGCCTTCATCGACCTTGGCCCCTACCTCAGGTTCACGAACAGCATGTTCTTGAACAGCGCGGAGAGCAACGCCGAGACGCAGAACATCGGCATGGGGCCGGACCAGTGGCCGTACCCGATTGCGGCGCACCCGCAGTCGGCGCCTGTGCTGGTGAAGGTCGTCAACCTCGACGGAAAGCCAACCGGCGTCGCGACGACCGTGCGCTCGTACTGGAACAAGGAGGATCGCGAGCGCATCCCTGGCACGCCTTACTGGCGAGCCACGCCGCGCCACCCGCGCGCGTGGATCGCCACCGAGGACGGCACGCTGCGCATCTACTCGCTCGGCCGCTATGCAGCCGGGCCCAAGCCGACGACACCCGACCCGGCGGACATCGCCGAAGTCGGCCGCGTCACCGGCCTTGGCGCCGGGGTCACTGGCCTATCGGAGTCGAAGGGCCTGGACCAGCGTTCGGACGCCTTGAATACCGCTGTGATGTTCTACCGGCGTGCCGAGCGCGAATGGGGCTGGGTTGGCTTCCGCAACGACAACACCGGCGGCGTGATCCGCCGGATGGCGGATTCGCGTGTCGATCCTGTCGCCGTGGCCGAACTCGACCAGTATTCGACCAGTGGTTGCATGGTGGCCGTGGCGGATTACTCGGGCGCCTCGATCAAACAGTACCGTTGCGGGATCGTGCGCTACTCTCTGCCGTCGAGCCAGACCAACTTCTGTCCGTCGGACGGTCCCGGATGCCCGACACTGACGCCGAACGGCGAGTACGCGGGGGCTTTGACCCTGCCGTTCAGGCCGTTCTCGGTACACAGTTCGAACGCGCCTTGATGTCTGTCCCTGCAGTACGACCGCACTCTCGGCCCGGAGGCTGCTATCTGGCCAACAGCGGTATCGGATAAGCGAAGTCCGCGAAGGCCGTGGGCTCGAACTCCGAAGCGTCCTTCTTGCGCGGCGAGGACGTGGGCAAGTGTTCGGGGATCTCCATGAAGTCGGTCCGCGCAAAGCTGGTATCGACATGGCGCGCCGGCTGCTGCGCCAGCGCATGCCGCTCGCTGGCCGTCTGGCGCAGCCGCGCCAGGTCGGCCCTCACCTCTTCGAGCGAGCGCATCGTCTTTGCGCCGGAGGGCGCTTCAAGCTCAGTCACTTCCACGACGGGCGCGGGCGCGGGCTCGGGCTGAACGGCAGCGAGGACGACCTCGGGCGGTGCTGCCTCGAAGCTCGTGGGACTGAACACGCGCTTTGCCGGCGGGGTTGGCACGGACGTGGCGGGGACGGCGCGAGGGCTGCGCCGGATGCGAAAGAGCGCTTCGAGAAGGCGAGATGCGTTCATGGTTGGAGGCTCGATATAGATCTGGCGCCATTGTCAAACGCGGCCGAATGAAGTCGAACGGATTACATTGCGCGCTGCCGCAGGATTTGCGTACAACTGCACGGATCTCCCCAATCCCGGAAGGCCTGGGCCTGAGCTTGCCGTCGGCTTTGTCCGTGGAAGACAAAGCATCGCTTCCTACGCCGGCCGCGACCGCGCCGCGAGAGCTTGCAGCGCATGGAAGCGAACGCTCGAATCAACGGCCAGGTCGATTACCGCGCAGGCGACGGACCGCTGCTGCGCGTGCCGCAGGGTCCCTGCACGGTCGAGCCGGGGGCCGACAGCGCCGTGCTGAGTTGGGAGGAAGAGGGCAAGGCAATGAGCACGGCCATTCCGAGGGCCGACTACGACCGCTTCGTCAAGGAAGGCCGAATCGTTCTGCGCGGAGGCTAGCCATGCCGGCTGAAGATCTGTGGGATCTGGAGGAGCGCTTCTGGCTCGGCGACGCGCTCTTCTACGAGCACCACCTGGCAGCCGACGCGCGCATGGTCTTTGCGCAGCCGGTGGGCATGATGGGACGCGCGCAGATCCTGGCCTCGATCGAGCCGGACAAGCGCTGGCGCCGGGTCGAGTTCGCGGATCAGCATCTGCTCGCCCCGGCCGAGGGCACGACCGTGCTGGTCTACGCCGCTGCCGCCGATCGCGGCAGCACCGGCAGCGCCTATCGCGCGCAATGCAGTTCGGTCTATGTCCGCTCCGGCGGCCGCTGGCAGCTGGTGGCGCACCATCAAACGCCGGCCGACTGCACGCTCAGCGCTTGAGCGGCGGCCGCGGCCTTCGGCGGCTGCGGCTTCGGATCGCAGGCGGCGAGCGTCGCCAGGGCGATGCATGCCAGCGCCAGAGTGAGCTTTCGATAGGTCATGGTCGTCTTATATGGACGCCTCCCGTGTGGCAAGTAAGTTCTTGAAGTTCCGGCTGGCGGTAATGACTGCGGTCTTAT
>NZ_JBDGJK010000025.1:0-76575 GCF_057656935.1 Variovorax sp. Soil_C_33 | reverse complement strand
CAGCAGAACGCGGCGCTGGTGGAAGAGGCGGCGGCTGCTGCCCAATCGCTGCAGGAGCAGGCCGGCAGCCTGTCGCAAGCCGTCAGCGTGTTCAAGCTCGACGGGCAGCAGCAGCAACACATCCGGCCCGTGGTGCCCCTCGCGCGCAAGACAGCAGCGCCGGCCCGTGCCCGCCAAGCCATCGCCGCGCCGCAGCGCAAGCAGCTCGCCGCAGCGGCTGCGCCGGCCGGCGATGGAGACTGGGAAACGTTCTAAGACCTGTCGCAGCTCGTCGGCCGATCAAGCTCTGCGCTTGAACATCGCCGATGCCCCGCTCGCATAGGCCACCTCTTCGGCGGTCGCGAGAAGCGTGGGGCCCAAGGCCAGCATGCGCGCTTCCGTCAGCCGCACCAGCGGGCCTGCAATGGTGATGACGCCGATGACGGCACCGTTGCCCACGCGCACAGGTGCCGCCATCGCCGTCATGGCCGGCGCGAAGACCTCGCTGATCATCGCGAAGCCCCGCTTGCGCGCAGCACGCAGGTAGACCAGCAGCGATTTCACCGAGGTCACGGCCCTGGGCCCGAAGTCGGCAGGCGTGCCGAAGCCCTGTTTCGCGACCAGCTGGAGCGCCTGCTCCTCCGGCATGGTGGACAGCCAAGCGTGGCCGGCCGAACTGCATGACAGATTGACCGACAAGCCCATGTCGGGGTCGTAGCGCAAGCCTCTTGTCGCGCCCTGCGCCTTGGCGACGAAGGTGAGCTCGTCGCCGTCGACCACCGCCAGCCGGACGAGCTCCCCCGATTCGGCCGCGAGGCGATCGAGCAGCGGCTGCGCCACGTCGACCACGCCGCTGTTGCTCAGGAAGCTCAAGCCCAGCGAGACCAGCTTGATCGTCAGCATGTAGTTGCCGTGGCTCTGGTCCTGGCGCACGTAGCCGCAGCGGATCAGTTCCGACAGCAATCGGTGCGTCGCGCTCAGCGGCATCTGGAGATCGGAGGCGAGTGCCGAAAGTGCTCGCCCTTCCGGGTAGGCGACCAGGTGTTCGAGCACCTTGAAGCTGCGTTCGAGTATGGCGGTCATGACCGGGCAACTCTACCCGAGTTTTGCCAAGTGATTTCCCTAGTGGAAATGCTTTCCACTTGCTGCCTATGATGCGGCGCCCCGCCAGGCTTGCCCCAGCGAGCCGTCGCATCGGCCCTCATTCACCGGAGCTCGACTTGAGAATCCTCTTCCATCGATCGCTGGTCATCGCCGGTGCGACACTGGCCCTGACGCTGCCGGCCCTGGCCCAGGACGTGCAGGAGCGCGTTATCCGCTTCGGCCACCTGAACAACCCGGACCATCCGGTGAGCTTCGGCGTCAAGCGCTTCGGCGAGCTGCTTGCGGCGAAGAGCGGCGGCAAGCTCAAGGTGCAGGAGTTCCCTGCGTCGCAGCTCGGCAACGAGATGCAGCAGCAGTCGGCGCTGCAAGGCGGCGTGCAGCAGATGTCGGCGCCCGCCACCACTTCTTTGGCCGGCATCGTGAAGGAGTTCGGCCTGGTCGACTTCCCGTTTGCAGTGAGCTCCTTCGCGCAGGCCGACGCCCTCCTCGACGGGCCGCTCGGCCAAGCGCTGATCGCCAAGCTGCCCGAGAAGGGCCTGGTCGCACTGGGCTACTGGGACCTGGGCTTTCGCAACGTCACGAACAGCAAGCGCCCGATCGCGAAACCCGAGGACCTCGAGGGCCTGAAGATCCGCGTCATTCCCAATCCGGTGTTCCTCGACACCTTCAAGGCCTTCAAGGCCAATCCGGTGCCCATGCCCTTCGCCGAGCTGTACGGGGCGCTCGAGTCGAAGGCCGTCGACGGCCAGGAGAACCCCTATGCGGTGATCCTGTCGAACAAGTTCTTCGAGGTGCAGAAGTTCGTGAGCGCCACGAACCACGTCTACGCCGCGAACATCATGTTGGTGAGCAAGAAGTTCTGGGACGCGCTGAGCCCGGCGGAGCAGAAGATGATGCGCGAAGCGGCCGACGAAGCCCGCGGCTACCAGCGCCAGGTCAGTCGTGCGGCGGCGCAGAAGTCAGTCGGGGAACTGCAGGCCAAGGGCATCCTGTTCAACGAGATCGCAGCGCCCGAGCAGGCGCGCATGCGCCAGATCGCCAAGCCGGTCATCGAACGCTTCGCCGCCAGCTACGACCCGGGCCTCGTCAAGCTCTACAACGACGAGCTGGCACGCGTGCGCAAGTCCAATCCTTGAACCGGCTCGGAACCATGAAGATCCTCGTCCTGCACGGCCCCAACCTCAACCTGTTCGGCCGCCGAGAACCGCATATCTACGGCACGACCACGCTGGCCCAGATCGACGAACGCCTCGCCGGGCTCGCGACCGAGCTCGGCATCGAACTGGAAACGATCCAGTCGAATCACGAAGGCGACCTGGTCGACTTCCTGCACAAGAATATCGACGAGGCGCAAGGCGCGCTGGTCAATCCGGCCGGCCTGACCCAGCACGGCGTTCCCTTGCACGATGCCATCAAGGCCATGCCCTTTCCGGTCTTCGAGATCCACATGTCGAACATCGCGGCGCGTGAGACGTGGCGCGCGCACTCGATCATCTCGCCGGCGGTCAAGGGCACCATCCAGGGACTCGGTCCGCATTCCTACCTGGCCGGCCTGCGTGCGCTGGTCGAGATGCAGCGCGCTCAGGCGGCCTGATCGAGACAACGGCATGAATCGCTGGATCGACCGATGCTGCACCGGCATCGAGGCACTGATCGCCGCGGCGTTGGCATTGATGGTAGTGCTGGTCTTCGGCAACGTGGTGCTTCGCTACGGCTTCAACTCGGGCATCACGGTGTCGGAGGAGGTCTCGCGCTGGCTCTTCATCTGGATGACCTTCCTCGGCGCCGTGGTGGCGCTGAAGGAGCACGGACACCTCGGCGTCGACATGGTGGTCCGGAGGCTGCCGCCTGCGGCGAAGAAGTTCTGCCTGGCGGTCGGGCATGTCGTGATGCTCTACATCGTGTGGCTGCTGTTCCAGGGCAGCGTGGCCCAGACGAAGATCAACTGGGACGTCGTCGCACCGGTCACGGGCGCATCGATGGCCGTGGTCTACCTGTCGGGCGTGGTCTTTGCCGTGCTCGCCGCATTCCTGCTCGCACTCGACCTGCTCCGGCTGGTGTCCGGTCGCATTGCCGACGAGGACCTGGTCATGATCCAGGAATCCGAGGAGGCCATGCAACTCAAGCAGATCCTCGGCGAGCAGGCCGGTCCGGGGACCCGGACGGGAGCGCGGCCATGACGATCCTGGTCTTCGTCGGCTCCCTGCTCGCCGCGATGGCGATGGGCATCCCGATCGCGTTCGCGCTGCTCGCCAGCGGCGTGGCGCTGATGTGGCACCTCGATCTCTTCGATGCGCAGATCCTCGCGCAGAACGTCATCGGCGGCGCCGACAGCTTTCCGCTCCTGGCCGTGCCCTTCTTCATGCTGGCCGGCGAGATCATGAACGCCGGCGGCCTGTCCAGGCGCATCGTGGACTTCGCCCTCGCGCTCGTCGGCCACGTGAAGGGCGGCCTCGGCTACGTGACGATCATGGCCGGCTGCCTGCTGTCGGCGCTGTCGGGGTCGGCGGTCGCCGACGCGGCTGCGCTGACTGCGCTGCTGTTGCCGATGATGGTGAGCGCCGGCCACGACAAGGCCCGCGCCGGCGGGCTGATCGCCGCCACCGGCGTCATCGGTCCGGTGATTCCGCCGAGCATCGGGCTCGTCATCTTCGGCGTCGCAGCCAACGTCTCGATCTCCAAGCTCTTCCTCGCGGCCATCGTGCCGGGCCTGCTGATCGGCGGCGCGCTCTGGCTCACCTGGGCCTGGCTCGTGCGGCGCGAGCAGATCGTGCCGCCGCCGCGCAAATCGAGGGCGGAGGTGCTCAGCACCCTCCGCGGTGCGCTCTGGGCGCTGATGCTGCCGGTGATCATCCTGGTAGGGCTGCGCATGGGTGTCTTCACGCCCACCGAGGCGGCGGTGGTGGCCGCGGTGTATGCGCTCTTCGTCTCGATGGCGATCTACCGCGAGCTCAGCTGGAAGGATCTCTACGCGGTGTTCGTGAATGCCGCCAAGACCAGTGCGATTGTGATGTTCCTGATCGCGGCCGCGATGGTGAGCGCCTGGCTCATCACGGTGGCCGACCTGCCCTCGAAGGTGGTCGGCCTGCTGCAGCCCTTCATGGACAACAAGGTCCTGCTGATGTTCGCGATCATGCTGCTGGTGATGGTCGTCGGCACCGCGATGGACATGACGCCGACCATCCTGATTCTCACGCCGGTGCTGATGCCGATCGTCAAGGCCGCCGGCATCGACCCGGTCTACTTCGGCGTGATGTTCATCATCAACAACTCGATCGGCCTTATCACCCCGCCGGTGGGCACCGTGCTCAACGTGGTGGCGGGCGTGGGCCGGATCTCGATGGACGACCTCACCAAGGGCGTGGTGCCTTTCATGATCGCGGAGTTCGCGATTCTGTTCCTCATGGTGCTGTTCCCCTGGCTCGTCACCTGGCCCGCGAAGTTTTTCCACGGTTGATCACAAGGAGACTCGAACCATGAAGCTATCGATGCACAAGGTCCTGCTTGCCGCGGTGGCGGCGCTTGCCGTCACCGGCGCGGCGGCGCAGATCAAGGAGCGCACGCTCAAATTCGCGTTCCAGAACCAGAGCGGCCATCCGCAGGCCCAGGGCGCGCAGAAGTTCGCCGACCTGGTGGCCGAGAAGTCCGGCAAGAAGATCACGGTCAAGCTGTTTCCGGGCGGCACGCTCGGCGGCGACCTGCAGACCGTCTCGGCGCTGCAGGGCGGCACGGTCGAGATGACCGTGCTCAATGCCGGCATCCTCGCGGCGCAGGTAAAGGAATTCGCCGTGCTCGACTTCCCGTTTCTCTTCGGCAACACGCAGGAGGCCGATGCCGTAACCGACGGCCCCTTCGGCCGGAAGCTCCTGGCCAGGCTCGACGACAAGGGACTGCACGGCCTGGGCTATTGGGACCTGGGCTTTCGCAACCTGACCAACAGCAAGCGACCAATCGCCAAGGCCGAGGACATCGCGGGCCTGAAGATCCGCGTGATCCAGTCGCCAATCTACATCGATCTGTTCAGTGCGCTGGGCGCGAATGCGGTGCCGCTGCCTTTTCCCGAGCTCTATTCGGCGCTGGACCAGAAGGCGGTCGACGGTCAGGAGAATCCGAACACGACGATTCTCGCCTCCAAGTTCGCGGAAGTGCAGAAGCACCTCACCGAGACTCGGCACATCTACAACCCGCAGGCTCTCATCATCAGCAAGAAGACCTGGGACGGCTTGAGTGCCGAGGAGAAGAAGATCGTGACCGACGCGGCTGCGGAGGCGACGACTTTCCAGCGCCAGGCTTCGCGCGGCGCAGCCGACAGCGCGCTGCAGGCACTCAAGCAGGCCGGCATGACAGTCACCGAACTGCCCGCGGCCGAACTGGCCAAGCTGCGCGAGAAGGTCAAGCCCGTGATCGAGAAGCAAACGGCAGCGGTGGGCGAGGCAACGGTCAAGGAGTTGCAGTCGGAGATTGCCAAAGTCAGGAAATGAGCTGCGGCATTTCTTCACTGCGGGCATTCAGTTTTGCGCGACCTGTCAATGAGACTAAAGTCGAGTCCTCTCAACATCTCGGGATTCAGGTCGATGACTCAAAGCTACAAGCAGATTCAGAAGCAAATCGAAACACTCCAACGACAGGCTGAGAAGCTGCGCAAGCAGGAGGTCGATGGCGTGGTAGCGCGCATCAAGGTCGCCATCACACACTACGGACTCACTGCGGATCAGTTGGGCTTCGGATCGGCTGCCAACGGCGTGAAAGCGAAGGCGAAAGCCGCAAAGGCGGCTCCCCAACGGTCAATGAAGTACAGCGATGGCCAAGGCAATTCCTGGTCAGGCATCGGAAAGCGTCCATACTGGCTGCGTGATGCATTGAATGCCGGCAGGACACTCGAGGAGTTCACTGCAGGAGTCTTGTCGCCGAAGCCGAAGAGCGCAAAGCTCAAGACGTCCAAGAAACGGAAGTCGAAGGTTGTCTATCGGGACCAAGCCGGACACACATGGTCGGGGATGGGCCCGCGGCCGCGTTGGCTCAAGGAGGCACTGGAGGCTGGGAAGACACTCGACGAGATGACCGCCTGAGATACATGAGCCGCCCGAACGACGCACAGGACACTGTCGAATACATCCCTTTCGAGGAATTCCGCAACGGGCTGCCGCAGGGCCGCTTTCGCGTCATCGTCAACCCGAAGCTGGCGGTGCCCTTCGTGGCCCACCGCACGCATGCCACGACGCTGGCGATCGCTCTCATCGGCCCGGGCATCGCCGCGACGCTGGCCGGCTACCCGTGGACAGGCGGGCTGCTGGTGGCGACGGGCATCCTGTTGCGCTGGTCCGTGAAGACCCAGGCGCCGCGGATCCTGCTGCACCTGGCCACGCGCGTGCCCTCGGTCTACGAGCAGGCCACCGGGCACGGCGTGATGGAAGTGCGCCGCACCTGACGACGGGCCGGCTCACGGCATCTTTTTTCGAACAATCGGTCACGCGTTCTGCGGCATCGCAACCGCGCGCAGCACCTGCATCGGCCCTATGGCGTGGACACGGTCGAGTTCCTCCTGCGAACGCAGGAACAACGAGCCGGCGAAGCCGAACCCGTTGACGGAGATCGATTCGAAGCATGCGCGCGAACGCGGCACGACGAGCATCCAGCCTCGGCGAACCAGCAGGTTGTAAGGGGCCGACTGAACTTCGCCCTCTTCGCCGGCGACAGCGGAAATGCCGCACCGATGAAGCAACTCGCGATAGAGGGCATGCAACTCGGGAGCCGTCGCTTGCGGCGCCAGACGTGCGAACGCATGCCTGAACGGCAGCCGGGAGCCGCCGCGGAGCACCCGCTCCATCGGCACTTCGTCGGGGCTCTCGTGCGTGAGCGGGAGCGGCACAAGCTGCAGGTGCTTGTGCCGCTGGCTGGCCCCGGCTTCGACGCCCCCGTTGTAGAAGCCGAGTCCATCGACTTCGCCCAGGCAAGTGACGAGCGCCGCAAAATCCTCGACGCCAAGGAGGCACTCCTGGCGTTCGAAGCGGCGCGTGACGAGCAGCACATGCCCGGCGAGCAGTTGGAACTTGTTCAGCAGGACGTAGTGCGAAGGCGCGAGGTCGGCTACGAACAGGGAACGGTCGTAGTCGCCGAGTGGATCGCCGGCTGCGGCGGCATGGCGCGCCTTGTCCTTGCGCGCGAGGCTCGACACCGTGCGCAAGACGAACCGGACGCCATCGCTGTCGAGGAGGACGGATTGAGTCTCGATCGGCTGCAGCGCACCGTCTGCCAGGGCGCGCCGCATGGCATTCTGGACGATGGACAGCGAAAACACGCTGTCATTCTCCACGCGTTCCGGGCAACTGGGAACCCAACCCCGACGGTGGTTCACCCTGTCCGAGCGGTACTCAGGCGTTCGCCGCCTCCTGTGCGGCCAGCGCGATGCTTCGCTTGGCGATGTTGACCAGGTGGATCTGACTCGTTCCCTCGTAGAGCCGGAACAGGCGCACATCGCGGTAGAAGCGCTCGGCCACATTGCCGGCCATGTAGCCGCTGCCGCCGAAAACCTGCACGGCCCGATCTGCGACACGGCCGCATATCTCGGAGGCGAACAGCTTGCACATGGACGCTTCCATCGTGACGTCGGCACCGTCGTCCCGCTTGCGTGCGGTCTCGAGCACCAGTGCACGCGCCGCATGCACCTCCGTGTTGCTCTCGGTGATCATCTGCTGCACCAGCTGGAACTCGCCGATCGGCTGCCCGAACTGGCGGCGTGATTGGGCGTGCTTCGCCATTTCCTCGACCAGCCGGATCGCGGGGCCGGTGCACAGGGCAGCGAGGTTGATGCGCTGCTTGTTGAGGGTCTTCATGGCGGTGCGGAAGCCCTGCCCTTCGATGCCGCCGACGATGGCGGAGGCTGCGACCCTGACCCGGTCCAGCACGACCTCGCCCACCGGGGAGCCGTGCTGGCCCAGCTTGCGATAGGGGGCGGAGGTCGACAAGCCCGGCGTGCCCCGCTCGACGAGGAATGCGGTGATGCCCTTGGCGCCTTTCGCGTCCGGGTCCGTCCTCGCGAAGACGGTGAACAGGTTGGCGATCGGTGCATTGGTGATGAAGCATTTCTTCCCGGTGATCAGGAAGCTGTCGCCGTCGCGCACCGCAACCGTCTTCTGTGCCGTCGCGTCGGAGCCGGCTTCCGGCTCGGTCAACGCGAAGCAGCCTGTCATCTCGCCGCTGGCGAGCCGCGGCAGGTAGGTCTTCTTCTGCCCGGGCGTCCCGTCGACCACGATGGACTCCGACGCGATGCCGGTGTTGCCGCCGAAGCGCGCCCGGAATGCAGCCGCCACCTGCGAGACCTCGATGTTCACCAGCGACAACTCCTCCGTGCTCAGGCCGGCGCCGCCATGGGCCTCGGGGATGCTGTGGCCGAACAGGCCGATCTCGCGCATGCGCTGCACCAGCGCCTCGGGGATCTCGTCGTTGCGGTCGACCGCCTCCTCGAGAGGCAGGCACTCCGTGCGGACGAACTGCCGCACTTCGGCGAGCAGGTTCCTAAATTTTTCAGGGTGACGGATCACGTGGCTATCCGACGCGGACTTGCCGCAGCAGCGAATACACCGAATCCTCGGGCGCTGCGCAACCCACCGGCTGTCGCGCACCGAACAGGGCCTCATCGCCAAGCCCGAGCTCCGGTCGCTCGCGCTCTTCGATCCAGTCGTACACGACCGTCCTGGCGGCGATCCGCCACTCGCCGTGCCGGCGTTCGAAGCGGTCGACGTAGCGGCCGCACAAGAAGGTCTGCCTGGGGCTCCCGGCAGGGGCCTGCAGCGCAAGAAAACAGCTCTCCACCGCAGCGCGATCCTCATGCAACTCGATGGAAACATTGCTCACCTGGTGCACGCGCCGGCCGCCCAGGCGCAGGCGTTGCAAGGCCTGATCGATGAAACCGGCGGCGCTGCCGTTCCAGGAACCGTGGCAGTCCGTGGCGTCGTCCCAATAGGCAGATCGCAGCGCCGCCTCGTCGGCGCGGTCGATGCCGCGGCAGTAGCGATGGAGGCACTCCCGGATCGCCTCGCGATCGAGCAGGGCCTGCAGCTGCGCAGCGGAAGTCATTGCGCGGGGGTGGCCGCACGCTTGAACAGCTGCACGACGTTGCCTTCGGGGTCGCGCAGCGACATCACCGCGCCGTGCGTCCCCATGTCACGGATGCCGAGCACCTGGCCGCCCGCGCCGGCGATGCGTTCCTCGGCCCCGGCGAAGTCCTCCACCTCGAACACCATCACGAGCCCGGACGTCGCCGGCGCTGCCTCTTCCTTGCACGCCACGGCCACGCTGGTATTGCCAACGCCGTACTGAAACCAGCGGTCCTTGTCCCGAAACTTGAGCTCGAGGCCGAGCGCGGATTCGTAGAAGGAATGCAGTTCGGCCGGGCGCTCCGCCACCACGAACACGTTCTGCAGGCGCCGGGGCGCGTTGTCGACGCCGCTCACAGTGAAGTCTCCGAAGCGCCGCCGTCGAGGCGCAACACATCGGCGCTGATGAAGCGGGAGCCGTCGCCGGCCAGGAAGCAGATGGCATCGGCGATGTCTCCCACCGTGCCGAGACGGCCGAGCGGCGTGCGCGCGATGCGCTTCGCATCGAGTTCCGCGTTGCGATGCTTCGCCGTGCCTTCGGTCGGCACAGCGCCCGGAGCCACCGCATTGACGCGGATGCCGCGCGCACCCAGGTCGGCGGCTGCTGCGCGGGTGACCCCGAGCACGCCGGCCTTGAGGCCGCTGTACACCACGGAGCGGGCCGGCGACTTGAAAGCCGCGATGGACGCCACGTTGACGATGGAGCCGCCGCGCTCCGGGTCCATCGCCTCGGCGGCGGCCTGGATGCCCCAGATGACCGACTTGAAGCCGATCTCGACCATGCGGTCCATCACCTCGGGCGTGATCTCCGCCAGCGGCTGGTAGCGCACCCAGGCCGCGTTGTTGACCATCACGTCCAGTCGCCCCGCTTCGCGCGCGAGGCGGTGCACGGCTTCGCGCATGCCGTCGCGGGTGGAAACATCCTGCGGCAGCGGGATCGCCTTGCCGCCGAGCCGGCGGATCTCGGCAACGGTTTCGTCGACGAATTCCTGCTTGAGGTCGTTGACGCCGACCGTGGCGCCAAGCCTGGCCATTTCGAGCGCGGCGGCTCGGCCGATGCCGTGGCCGGCGCCGCTGATGAAGGCCACGCGGCCCTCGAGAGATGCGTTCATTGCTTGCCTTTCGTTTCCGGCACCAGCAGCGCATCGAGCGCGAAGGCGCCCTGCCCCTGGTCCATCACCACCAATGGATTGATGTCGATCTCCGAGACGACGTCGCCATGCAGCGCAGCGAATTGCGAGAGCGCCGCGACGGCGCGCGCCGCCGCCGCCACGTCCGCCTTGGCCCGGCCGCGCGCGCCGTCGAGCAGGGGGAAGGCCTTGAGCGAACGCAGCATCTGCGTCGCCTGCTGTTCGGTGACGGGCGCGATCTGCAAAGCCACGTCGCGCAGCACCTCGGCAAAGATCCCGCCCAGGCCCACCATCACGACCGGCCCGAAGACCGGGTCTTTTTTGGTCCCGAGGATCAGCTCGATGCCGCCCTGCGCCATCTGCGCCACCAGCACGCCGGCGATCCGGGCCCGCGGCGCCTTCTGCGCGACGCGCGCCAGCAGGCTGTCGTACTCGTCCGCGAGCTGCGCCTCGGAGCGCACGCCGACCACGACGCCGCCGACCTCGGTCTTGTGCGCGATGTCGGGCGAGACGATCTTGAGCACGAGCGGAAATCCGATCTCGCGCGCCGCCGCCAGCGCCGCATCGCGGCTGGTCGCCGTGACTTCCTTCAGCACGGGAACGCCGGCCTGCGCGAGCGCCGCCTTGGCGCTCGCCTCGTTGGCGAATGCTTCCTGCGGCAGCGCATCGGTCGAAGATGAGGTCGCCGCCGTTTCGGCCTGTTCGCCGCGCGTGCCGAGCCGCACCAGCGCCGCCAGGGTCGAGCAGGCCGCGTCGATGGTTTCCACCGTGGGGAAGCCCATCCCGTTCAGTTGCGCGATCGTGTCGCGCGGCGCTTTGCAGCACAGCAGGATGAGCCGCGACGGATGGTCTCGCCGCACCTGCTCCAGCGCGGCGATATACACGTCGCGCAGCCGCGGCATCTGGAAGGCATAGGCGGACTGCAGAATCACCGCATCGCACACGGGATCTTCCGCCACCGCGGACAGCACCTGCACCAGCAACTCCGGCCGGCTCGACACCTGCGCCGTCATGTCGACCGGATTGCCGGGCGATGCGTACGGCAGCGCGGAAAGGATGCGCTCCTGCGTGCGCGCGGAAAGCTTCGGCAGATCCAGGCCCCGGGCGCTGGCCGCATCGGCCATCAGCACGCCGAAGCCGCCGGAGGCCGTCACCAGCGCGGCGCGATTGCCCTTCGGCGCGCGCGCCGTGCCGACCACCGAGACGGCGTGGCCGACGTCCAGCAACTGTTCGATGCTCGGCACACGGATGGCACCGCCGTTGCGCAGCACCACGTCGAACACCGCGTCCGAACCGGCCAGCGCACCCGTGTGCGATGCGGCTGCCTCGCTGCCGGCCGCCGACACGCCGACCTTCAGCACGACGATCGGCTTGCCGGCCTCGCGCGCCATCGCCAGCGCCCGCACCAGCTTGCCCGCATCGCGGCAGGTTTCCATGCAGCACAGGATCACCGAGGTGGCCGGGTCGATGGCCAGCGAGGCGATGCCGTCTGCGATGTCCACGTCGCATTCGTTGCCCGTGGTGAGCAGGCGGCTGATGCCGATGCCGCGATCGACGGCCAGCCGCATGGTGTAGCTGCCGAGGTTGCCGCTCTGCGACACGATGCCCACATGGCCCGCGGTGGGGAAGGCCGACTCGAGCGCCACCGAGAAAGTGGCGATGCTCTTTTCCGCGACGCCGATGGAACCCAGGCAGTTCGGGCCGACCACGCGCATGCCCGACGACCTGGCCACCTTGCCGATCTCGGCCTGCAGCCGGCTGCCCGCTTCACCCATCTCGGAGAAGCCGGAAGAGAGGATGACCGCCGCGCGCACCCCGCGCGCCGCGCAGTCCTTGACCGCCTCCAGCACGCTCTCGGGGGGAACAGCCATCACGGCCAACTCCGGTGCCTCCCGCAGGTCGGCCATGCTCGCATAGGCCTGCAGCGATTGCACCGTGCCGCCCTTGCGGTTGATCGGATAGATCGCGCCGCGGTAGCCGTACTTCTGCAGGAACTGCAGCGGCCGCCCGCCGATCTTGGTCACGTCCTCCGACGCGCCGAAGATCGCGATCGAACGCGGCTGGAACAGCGCGTCCAGGCCCCTCCCTACTTCCACCACTTCCGCGGTTTTCATCGCTCAGCGCCCCTTGTAGACAGGCTGGCGCTTTTCCAGGAAGGCCTGGCGCGCCTCCTTGGCGTCCTCGGTCTTGGACAGCGCCATGGTGATGTTCTGCTCGAAGCGATAGCCGTCGCGCTGCGGCATCAGGTCCATCATGTTGGCGGCCTGCTTGGCGTAGGCCAGCGCGAGCGGGCTCTTGGATGCCATCTCCTGCGCGAGGCGCAGGGCCGCGGGCAGCAGCTCATCCGGCGGCAGCACTTCGTCCAGCACGCCCCGGCGGTACAACTCGGCGGCGGGCACGCGCATGCCGGTGAAGAACATGCGGCGCGTGAAGGAGCGGCCGAACATGGTTCTGAGCATCGACACCCCACCGGCCAGTCCGACGTTGATCTCCGGCATCGCGAAGCTCGCGTCCTCGGAGGCCAGGAAGATGTCGCAGGCGGCCATCAGGCCGAAGCCGGCGCCCAGCGCCGGACCATTGACGGCGGCGATCACCGGCTTGGCGCACTCGCGAATCGCATTGCCGGTCTCCCGCGTCAGGCGGTTGTGGCCGAGGAAGTCGCCGGGCTTGTCGGCGTCCGGGCGATCCTTCAGGTCGGCGCCGGAGCAGAAGTACTTGCCCGTGCCGGTGAGGACGGCCACGCGGATGTCGGCGCGTTCGGAGACCTCGTCGAAGACGTCGATCAGGCGCTGCCGCGTCGCGCGGTCCAGCGCGTTGACCGGCGGCTTGTCGAGCCGAACGACGGCGACGTATTCGGAAACTTCAAGGCTGACGTTCATGGCGAACTCCTGGAAAGGTGGGTTGCGGCGCGAGACGGCGACTCGTCCGCCGGGGCATCGGGATCTTGCGGCGCGAGCAGCCGCGCCGCGTGCGTGAGGCGGTCGCCGTAGCGGAACTCGGAGGCGAGCAGGCGCTGGGCCAGGCGCGTGGCCAGGACCTCCTCGCTCACGCCCATGCCGCCATGCATCTGGATCGCGCTTTCAGCGCAAGCCCTTGCGCTTTCCGCCAGCGCCACCTTCATCAGGCGCAGCGTGCGGCGCAGGCTGGCCGCGCCGCTCTCGTATTCCTGGAAGGCGTGCATCAGCAGGCCCTTGGCGCCGAGGTAGCGCACGTACATGTCGGCCGTGCGGTGCCTGAGCACCTGGAAGGACGACAGCGTCACGCCGAACTGGCGCCGCTCCTTCAGGTGGTTCACGGTCTGCTGGATCAGCGCGGCCAGCGCGGCCACGGTGTCCGCCGCCGTCAGCAAGAGGGCCGCGTTGTCTGCCTGCACCAGCGCGCGCTGGGCCTCGGCGCCGCGCGCAATGCAGGCCAGCGCCGGCACCGTCAGCTGCTGCAGCCGGAAGTCGGCGCCGCGCCGCCCTTCCATCGTGCGGTAGCTCGTCGCGGGCGCAGGGATGCGCTCCTTGTCGACCAGGAAGATCGCCGCCTCGCCCGTGCCCTGCAGCAGCGCGGGCACGAGATAGTGCGTGGCCTCCAGCGACACATCGACGCCCTGGACCACGCCGGTCAGCTCGCAGCCGATGTCCAGCTGCTTCGCATGCACCACGATGTCGTCCAGCGATGCGGACAGGGCGGTCAGCGGCGCGATCTTCGCGCTGCCCTCGCACACGGCTTCCAGCCAGCGCGCGCCGGTTTCGGGCGCCGCTGCCTGAAGCAGGATGGGTGCGACGGCACAGGTCTCCACCGTCGGCAAGTGCGGGCCGTGCGTGGCGAGGCCTTCGACGATGGAGCCAAGGTCGGCCAGGGTGCCACCGACGCCGCCGGCCTCCTCGGGCACAAGCGTACAGGCCCAGCCCATCTCGCGGATCGGGTCGGTATCGGCGGAGTCCTGCGTCGCGGCGTGGTCCTGCGCGAAGCGCTCGGCCGCATCGAGCAGCATGCCGGGAAACAATGGCGTGAATGACATGGACACTTTTCAGGCTCCCAGCAGTTCGTTGGCGACGACGTTGCGCTGCACTTCGGAGGTGCCGCCCGCAATCGTTCTCGCCCTCGTGAACATGTAGTTCTGCACCCAGGTGGCGCCGGGCTCGCCCTCGCCTTCATCGGCGAGGAAACGGTGGGCCGCCTGCGGCCCGACCGCATCGAGCGCGATCGAGGTCAGGCGCTGGGCGACGTCGCTGCACAGCAGCTTGATCACCGACGGCTGCACGCCGAGCGGACGCTGGTGCTTCAGGTCGTCCGTCGCATGGGCCAGGATGACGCGCGCACCCTTCACGTCGGCTTCGGCCAGCAACAGCCGGTAGCGCAGGCTGCTGAAATCGCGGCGCCCGGCTGCGGCCTTCGCGGCCTCTTCCACCACGCGCGTGACCTGCCTGCGCACCAGTTCCAGCCGCGCGACATTCGCCGGCGGCAGGCGCTCGCGTTCCAGCAGGTACTTGGCGCAGGTCCAGCCTTTGCCGACCTCGCCGATCAGGTTGGCGGCAGGCACGCGCACCTCGTCGAAGAACACCTCGTTGAGGTGGTGCCAGCCGTCGATGGTGCGGATCGGGCGCACCGTGATGCCCTTGCTGTCCATCGGCGCCAGGATCAGCGAGATGCCGTCCTGCTTCTTCGCCTCCTTCGAGGTGCGCACTAGCATGTAGATCATGTTGGCTTCGTGCGCGTGCGAGGTCCAGATTTTCTGGCCGTTGATCACGTAATCGGCGCCGTCCAGCCGCGCGCTGGTGCTGAGCGAGGCGAGGTCCGAGCCCGAGCCCGGCTCGGAGTAGCCCTGGCACCACCAGTCGGAGCCGTCCAGGATGCGCGGCAGGAAGCGGGCCTTCTGCTCAATGGTGCCGAAGCGGATGATGACCGGGCCGATGTGGCCCAGCCCGTGGTGGTACAGCGGCGGGCAATCGGCCTCGGCCATCACCTCCTCGAAGATCAACCGCTGCTGGATGTCCCAGCCGGTGCCGCCGTACTCGCGCGGCCAGCTGGGCGCGCCCCAGCCCTTCTCATGGAGGATCTTCTGCCACCCCAGGTACTCGCGCTTTGTGACCTTCTGGCCTGCGGCGACGACGGCGCGGATCTCCGGCGGGCAGGCGCTGCGGGCGAAGTCCTCCAGCTCGCGGCGGAACGCGGCGTAGGCATCCGCCTCGCCATCGGCGATTTCGGTGTTCGACATGTTGTCTCCAGTCCTGTTGTCTATTTGCCGCTGGGCTCGGCGGCTGCGTCGCCGCCCGTGCGCAGCTTCGTGATCAGTTCGTCCAGCGCGGCAGCGGCCCCATCCGCGTCGCGCCGCCGAAGGCAGAGCACGACCTTGCGCCGAAGCGGAAACACGTCCGGCCGCGGCCGCACCGGGATGACGTGCGTCATCCGTTCGCGCAGGATGGTGGTCATCGTCTGCGCCATCAGCGTGAGCGCCTCGTTGTGCCCAGCGGCCGCGATGGCGGAGAAGAAGCCGCTGGCCGACTCGATGCGCTGGTCGAGCGAGTCCGTGGCCTGATGCCGCTCGATGCCGTCGACGGCGGCCTCGATCGCATCGATCTCGCTTTCGGTGGCCCGCTCGCACGCCAGCCGCAGCAGCGTCCCGTACAGCGTGCGGTAGGCTTCGTCGAGATCGGCCGAGCCGAGCCGCCCCTGGATCACCAGCGCGCGAAGCGACTCCGCCAGCATCATGTAGGCGCCCTTGTAGAACACCAGTGCCTGGTCGGCGGGGCCTCCGCTCATGTGCTTCACTTCTCCGATGAAGACGTCGTGGTCGCCGGCCTCGTGACGGGCATGGACGCTGCACTCGAAGCTGGCCAGGCAGTCTTCGATGATCGGCATGCCGAGAGGCCCCAAGCGCCAGGCCACGCCTTCGAACTTGTCCGCGATCTTGCTCGAGGCAAAACGACTCGACAGCGCATCCTGACGCTCGGACAGGATGTTGATGGCGAACGCATCGGCTTCGGCGAACGTGCCCAGCAGGCTGCTCGCCTTGCGCAGGCTGAACAGCACCAGCGGCGGCTCCAGCGATACCGAGCTGAAGGAATTGCAGGTCAGGCCTGCGGGCCGTCCGTCGGCGGTACGCGTCGTGATGATGGCCACCCCCGTCGGAAAGCAGCCGAGCAGCTGTCGAAACAGCGTCGGTTCGATGGCATCGCGGTGCAAGGTCGTGCTGGTCATGGCGTACGCCTGCGCCTCAGGCGGCGGCGACCTCGGTGGCCGGCTTGGCCACGTGCGGCGGGTCGTTGGCGATCTCGCGCTGCACGGCGGGCATGATGACCTTGGCCCACAGTTCCAGGTGCTTCAGCATCGTGGGGTGGTCGAAGTCACCCATCTGGGTCTGGAAACAGTAGTGCACGGGCTTGATGGCGCGGATCTCGCGCACCACCCGCTCGATCACCGTGTCCACCGAACCCACCGGCAACAGGGCACGCATCTCGTCCAGGGTCGGCTCGCCTTCCACCATCGTCTCGGCCACCTGGTAGTCCTCGCCGATCTGCGCCGTGCGGCGCTTCAGGCTGAGTGCCACGCGGCGCTGGTAGCGGGCGCAATCGAGGTAACGATCCACGTCGGCTTTGTTCTCGCTGGCGTAGGCCGCGCGCAGCACGCCGACCGGCACCTCGGCCGGGTTCTTGCCTTCACCCAGGGCCACCTTGTCGATCAAGGCCCGGGTGGCCTGCAGCTTCTCCACGCCGCCGTCGCCGCCGGAGACGAACACGTGGTGGTCGCCACGCACCGCGCGGGCCAGGAAGGTCGGGTCCACGCTGGTCACCCACAACGGCGGCATCGGCTGCTGCACCGCACGCTGGCTGATCGCGCTCTCGGGCTGCTGGTAGAACTGGCCGTCGTAGGCGAACTTGGGCTCCTTCAGGCCCAGTTCCAGCATGTCCAGCATCTCCAGCGTGCGCTGCTTGGAGGTCTCCAGCGAAACGCCGAAGCGCTCGAACTCGAAGTGCTGGTAGCCGGAGCCGATGCCCAGGTTCAGTCGGCCGTCGGACAGCTGATCCACCATCGCGACGTCGGCGATCAGGCGGGCCGGGGTGTACAGCGGTGCGACGACAATGCCGGTGCCCAGGCGAATGTTGCGGGTCACGGCGGCGCAGTGCGCGATCATCGTGAGCGGCGACGAGCACATGCCGTAGTTGCTGAAATGATGTTCTGCGAACCAGGCGCCGCCGAAGCCCAGTTCGTCCGCCAGCCGCGTCTGCTCCACGGCATCGCGCAGGATCTGGTGGGAGGTCTTATGTTTGTTTCGCTGCTGCATCAGAATGAAGATTCCGAAGTCCATGACGAGGCTCCTGGTTGGCTTTGGTTGCGTGGAGTGATCTTAGGAACGGGGTGCCTGCCCTGCGCACCACGCCGCGCACACCTTCTTTGCGGTTTCTGAAATGAAGGCCCTCGACTCGCTGCGAATCTTCGTGACCACCTTGAGGAAGGGAAGCCTCTCGGCGGCGGCGCGCAGCCTCAGTCTTTCGCCTGCCACCATCTCGCGGCGCATCAGCGCGCTGGAGGAAGAGTTGGGGGTGCAACTGGTGGACCGCACCAGCCGCAAGCTCAAGGTCACCGAGGCGGGACAGGCCTTTCTGACGCGCGCGGAGGTGGTGCTGGAGGCGATGGCAGAGGCGGAGGAAGCGGCGCGCAGCTCGAAATTGCTGCCCGAGGGGCGGCTGCGCATCCACTCGCGCACGCAGATCGGCCTGCGCGTGATCGCACCGCTGCTGCCGCGCTTCGCCGAGCGCCATCCGGACATCCAGCTGGAGATGGAACTCTCCGAACACCCGGTGAACCTGGTGGAGCAGGATTTCGACATCGACATCCGCACCGGGGAGTCGCACGATTCAAGCTTCGTGATCAAGCGGCTGCTCAGCAGCGACGAAGTGCTGGTGGCCAGCCCCTCCTTCATGAAGGTCTACAAGCGGATCCGGCACCCGCGCGACCTGCCGGAGGTTCGCTGCCTCACCTACCGACGCGAGCACGAGGCCACCACCTGGAAGTACATCGACGAACAGGGAGAGCAGCAGGAGCTGGTGATCCGGGGCGTGCTGAGTTCGAACAACGGCGAGCTGCTGCGGCTGGCCGCCATCGGCGGCATGGGGATCGCGCTGCTGTCCGAGCCCACCGTGCGCAGCTGCATCCAGAATGGCACGCTGGTGCGGCTCCTGCCCGATTACCGGTTCGCAGTGCGCGGGTTCTCCAACGGGATCTACGCCGTGTTCCGCCAGAGCCGCGCACTGCCCTTGAAGGTGCGCGCCTTCGTCGACTTCATCGCCGAGGCGCTGCGCGAAAGCGACGCCGCCTGAGACCGTCCTCAGTCTGCGAAGCGGTGCGCCGGCATTCCGGCGGCGGGCATCCCGCTCAGCGCGAACAGGCCGCCGTCCTGCGGCAGGAGCCCCGCGAGATGCGTGCTCCTGGAGATCGACGTGACATAGGCCACTTCGAACTGCGGGCCGCCGAAGCACAGGCTGGTCGGATGCGTTGCCGGCAGCTCCACCATTCGGTCGAGCCGTCCGTCGGGGGCGAAGCGGGCGATCTTCCCGATCCGGGTCAGCACGGTCCAGAGGAAGCCCTGGGCGTCCACGGTCGCGCCGTCGGGGCCGGAGCCGTAACCCTCGGTCTGCACGAAGACGCGCTGCCCGGACAAGGGCCCGTCCGGCGCGTAGTCATATGCCCAGATCGTGCGGACCGTGCTGTCGGCCACGTAGAGCGTGCGACCGTCGAGGCTGAAGCAGGGACCGTTGGTCAACCCGAACGCGTCCGCAATGCGCTCCACGGAGCAGTTGGGCCGCAGCCGGTACAGGCCGCCGAGGACAGCGTCGCCCGCCTGGCGGTTGATGTGCATGGTGCCGGCGATGAAGTTGCCCCAGGGGTCGCATTTGCCGTCGTTGAGGCGCACGTCCGGGTGATCGATGTCGATGCGGGCCAGGATCTGCAGCTTGCGCGTGGCGAAGTCGTAGCGGGCGAAGCTGTTCTTCAGCGCCGCGACCACCGAGCCGCTTTCGCAAGGCGCGATCGAGCCGACCGGCGCGGGCAGACTGTGGTGCTCGGTCTCCCCGGTGGCAGGCCACAGCCGCCGTAGCGTTCCCGCCAGCGAGTCGATCCAGCACACGGCATCCGCCCGCGCATCCCAGCACGGGCTTTCGCCCAGCAGGTCCGTCGTCTCGCCGACCCTTCGAATCTCCACGGTCATCATGGGGTCGAAGTCTGGCGGCGATCCGGCACCGCCGGCGGCGCGCCCTGCAAAGCAGCTTTGCGCTTCCTGCGTTCCCGTGCTCCCGCCCCGGCTCCTAGAGTCACCCGGATGAACGAACGAACCGCTCCTCCCCCGCCTCTTCAAGGCATCCGCGTCATCGAACTCGGCAACTACATTGCGGGCCCCGGCACCGCGATGACGCTGGGCGACCTCGGCGCGGAGGTGGTCAAGATCGAATCGCTGGAAGGCGACATGGCTCGCCACACGGGCCACTTCGGGCACGCCATGCTGCGCGCCTACAACCGCAGCAAGAGGTCGATTGCCCTGGACCTGCGCAATCCGCGCGGGGTGGAGATCGCGCTGCGCCTGATCGCGCGTGCCGACGTGGTCGTGCAGAACCTGCGGCCAGGCGCCGCCGAGGCACTCGGACTGGGCGCCGATGCGCTGCGCGAGATGCAACCTGCACTGGTCTACGTCTCGATCAGCGGCTTCCCCGCCGGCGCGCCTTCGCGCGATCGGCCCGGCTACGACATCGCGGCGCAGGCGGAAAGCGGCCTGATGTCGGTGACCGGCGAGCCGCAGGGCCTGCCGCAGAAGGTCGGCGCCACCATCATCGACACGGCCACCGTGCAGGTGGCGGCCCAGGCCATCCTGGCCGCGCTGTTCCGTCGCGTGCGCACCGGCATCGGCGAAACCATCCGCATTTCGCTGCTGGAAGTGGCGCTCAACCTGCAGCTGCCGAACTGGAGCGACTACCTGGCGCGCGGCGTCGAGCCCACCCGCAGCGGCGACGGCCAGCCGCTGAGCGCCCCGGCGGCAGACATCTTTCGCACCCGCGACGGCATGGTCGTGGTCTCCGCCTACGTGCAGGCGCACTGGGTGCGCCTGTGCGAGACCATCGGCTGCCCCGAGCTGGCGACGGACGCGCGCTTCCTTACCAACGAGCTGCGCGTCGCGAACCGGCCGGCCATGAAGGAAGCCGTGAGCGAACGGCTGTCGCGCTACGGCACGCGCGAGTGCGTCGACCTGCTCACGTGCAACAACATCGTGGTGGGCGTCGTGCGCAGCTACAGCGACGCGCTTGCGGGAGAAGACTTCCGGGCCAGCAGCATGGTCATCGAGGCTGCGCCGAACGGCGACCGCCCCGGCTATCGCAGCTTCGGCCTGCCCTACGAGCTGTGCGACACGCCGCGCCTCCAGACCCAGGCCGCACCGGCACACGGCGCGCACACCGAGGAATTGCTGCGGGAGGCGGGCTTGAGCGATGCCGAAATCGCGGCACTGCGCGAGGCCGGCGTCGTGAATGTCATTCGATGAAGCGATCGACGGATGGACGCGGGATAGGCCGCGCAGGCCTGCCCCGCGTGCACGACATACAAAGCAGCTTTTCATTCCCTGCACATCCGCGCGCTGCACCCGGCCATAGACTGAGTTCAGGATTTACCTGCCCCGCCGAGGGCAAAAAGGAGACAAAGTGAGTTATCGAAAGTTCATCCCGGGACTGCTGTTCGGACTGGTCGTGGCGCTGGGTTCGGCGCATGCGCAGACGGCCACCAAGATCGTCGTCCCCTTCGCCGCCGGTGGCGGCACCGACCAGTACGTGCGCATCCTTGCAGCCGAACTGACGAAGCGGGGGACCCAGATCATCGTGGAGAACAAGCCCGGCGCCAGCGGGATCGTCGCCGCAGACTACGTGGCGAGGTCGCGCCCGGACGGGCTCACCGTGCTGGTGTCGTCGCTGGGAACCCTGGCGAACAACACCGTTCTCTACGAGAAGCTGCCCTACGATCCCAACAAGGACTTCGCGCCGGTCACGCAGATCGCCTACCAGCCGGCGATCATCGTCGGCCGGGCCGACCTGCCGTACCAAAACATCAAGGAGATGGTCGCGTACGCCAAGGCCAATCCCGGCAAGATCAACCGCGGCTCCCCGGGCGCGGCGATCCTGACCAACCTCGCTCCCATGAGCTTCGAGAAGACCGTCGGCATCAGCACGACCCATATCCCCTTCAACGGCGATGCACCCGCCGTCCAGGCCCTGCTCGGCGGCCAGATCGACATCCACGGGACGTCCGTCACCGGCTCCTTGCCGCATATCCGCAGCGGCAAGCTCCGCGTGCTGGGCGTGATGGACAGCCGCAGGCTGCCGCAGGTGCCCGAGGCGCCGACGTTCAAGGAAATGGGCTACGACCTCGAAGCCACGCTGTGGTACTCGCTCTCGGTGCCGTCCGCCACGCCGAAGGATGCGATCGACCGTCTGAACAAGGCCGTCAACCAGGTGATCGCCGACCCGGAGTTCGTCACCAAGGCCCGCGCCGTCGGCATGGAGCCGCGCGGCGGTACGCCCGAGGAACTGGCGAAGTTCGTGCGCGCGGAGCACGATCGCTGGGTCCCGCTGCTCCAGAGCCTGAACCTGCCCAAGCAAGTCCACTAAGCGAGGGCGACCCGAGTCGGGCCTAGCGCCAGCCTTCGACCCTTCGAAGCGGCACCCGTATTTCGGCCGCGCGCGCCCTCAGCTGACCGCACCCGCCGTCGATATCCTGGCCGGCTGAATAGCGCAGCTTGGTCAGAATGCCCCGCTGGTGCAGCGTGCGGGCCATCTGTTCGCAGCGCTCCCTCGACGGGCGACCGAAGGCCGCGCCATCCACCGCGTTGAAGGGGATCATGTTCAGCACGCCGTACTTGCCTGAGAGCAGCCTGACGATGCCTTCGATCTCCTCTTCCCCGTCGTTCACGCCTTCCAGCAGCGTCCACTGGTACTGGATCGGGTAGCCTGCGGTTCGCGCATAGCGTTCGCTGGCCGCGACCAGCTCCTCGGGCGTCATGTTCGGTGCGCGCGGAAGAAGCCTTCTGCGCAGCTCAGCCCTGGTCGTGTGCAACGAGAGCGCCAGCGCAGGTCGGACGCGTTGCTGGTGCAGTCTCTCGAACGCGCGTGGATCGCCCACGGTGGAGAACACCAGGTTCTTGTGGCCGATGTTGCCCACCGTACCGAGCAGGTCGATCGCCTCCATCACGTTGTCCAGGTTGTGGGCCGGTTCGCCCATGCCCATGAACACGACCTTGCGTACCGGCCTGCGAACGCGCGCGAGGGCGATCTGGGCAATGATTTCGGCACTTCCCAGCTGGCGCAGCAATCCGTCGCGACCGGTCATGCAGAACCGGCATCCGACGGCGCACCCGACCTGCGACGAGACGCACAGACCATCCCGAGGCAGCAACACGCTCTCCACGGTCTGACCATCCGCGAGGGCGACGAGCAGCCGCTCGGAACCATCGGCGCCGGGGTGCACCGCGTGGATGCGGGCCAGCCCCGCAAGTTCAGCCTCGATGGAAGGCAGGGCTGCCAGCAGCGCCGACGGGAAGAAGCTCGCCGGTCGGCGCTTGCCGCTGTCGCGGGGCAGCGCATGGGACCACAGCCGCAAGATCCGGTGCTCGTGGCTGGGGCCTGCTCCGGCTTCCCGCAGTCGCTGCCTCAATTCGTGGATTCGCATGCACTGCCCAGCGTAGTCGACATGCGGCAGATTGTGCACGGCGGTCACCGGAGGTGCGGCGTACGAGGCGCCCCATATGCCGGCTCCTCATTTGACTGCCCTGCATATCGCAAATCTATAATTAAGGCATCCGTCACTTCCTGAGCCCAACGACGGGCGGGGGCTCGCCTGTCGGGCTATGACCACGCGGAGAAGCCATCGATACTTCCCCTGCTCGCGCTGCCGGGCTCGATGTTGCAGCATCGAGCTTTTCGCATGGGTCCCCAGGCGGCATGAGCGCCTCATTCGGACCGTTTCGGCTGTTTCCCGCCGCGCGCAAGGTCGAGAAGGACGGCATTCCGTTCCCGTTGAGTAGCCGGGCCCTCGATATTCTGATCGTGCTCGTCGAGCATGCTGGCGAGATCGTCGGTCACAGGGAGTTGATCTCGCGCGTGTGGCGAGACCTGGTGGTGGACTCCGGCAGCCTCAGGACGCACATCACCGGTTTGCGCAAGGCACTGGGCGATGGCGAAGGGACCGACCGGTACATTGCGAATGTCCGGGGCCGAGGCTACTGCTTCGTGGCCCCGGTCAGTCGTCAGGCCCAGCCCCATCGTGCAGACTCGGCCCTCCTCTCCCCGGAGCGGGCCAGCCTGCAAACGCCTGCCCTGCCGCCGGTCCTTGGGCGGATGGTCGGACGCGACGAAGCGGTTCGCGCCGTCGCCGCAGACCTGATCGCGCATCGCTTCTTGACGATCGTCGGGCCCGGGGGCATGGGCAAGACGACGGTAGCCGTGGCTGTCGCCCACGCCATGCTTCAAGAGTTCCCCGAAGCGGTGTGCTTCGTCAACTTGGGCGCCCTCTCAGACCCGGCGCACGTGGCTTCCACCGTCGCATCGACGCTCGGCCTCACGATCCAGACCGAGGACGCGTTGCCGAGCCTGAGGGAATCCCTCCGGGGGGCACGAATGCTCCTCGTGCTGGACAACTGCGAGCATGTCATCGGAGCTTCAGCCGCGCTTGCCGAACAGATCTTCCGCGAAGCACCCGAGATTCACATCCTGGCGACCAGCCGCGAGGCGCTGCGAGTCGACGGCGAGTACACCTACCTGCTGCCCCCTCTCGAGTGCCCGCCGTTCGATCCGAGCCTGAATGCCGTTGAAGCGCAAACCTTCCCGGCCGTCAAGCTCTTTACGGAGTGCGTCGCTGCCAGCGGCAGCAGCTTCGAGCTCGTCGATGCGAACGCGCCGATCGTGGCCGGCATTTGCAGCAGGCTGGATGGCATCGCACTCGCCATCGAGTTCGCTGCAGGCCGAGTGGGTGCTTATGGCGTCGAGGGCATCGCCAGCCTGCTGAACAGCCGCTTCGGTCTGGATTGGCCCGGAAGGCGCACCGCCCTGCTCCGACATCAGACACTTCACGCAACGCTCGACTGGAGTCACGACCTCCTTTCCGAAAGTGAGCAGGTGGTGCTGCGACGACTGTCCGTCTTCGTCGGCACGTTCACCCTCGAGGCCGCTCAGGCCGTCGCGTGCGGGAGAGCACTCGACGAGGACCAGGTCGTCATCCATGTCGGCGATCTGGTCGCGAAATCCCTTGTGTCGGCGGTGGCTGCCCACGATCGGGCCGTACGCTATCGCCTCCTCGAGACCACCCGAGACTACGCTGCCGAAAAGCTGGAACAGAGCGGCGAACTGGAAGCCACCGCCCAGCGCCACGCCAGGTATTTTTCGCTGCTCCTGGGTTCCGTTTCCGGCGAAGGCATCGATCCGCACCGCGCCCCCCGCGCGCTCGCTCTCGGCGATCACCTGGGGAATGTGCGGGCGGCGCTCGACTGGTGCTTCGGCGATCGCGAATCGCAACCGCGCCACGCGGTCCTCGGAATCGATCTGGCGGCAGCTGCCACCCCTGTGCTTCTGCAACTCCTCTTGCTGACCGAGTGCCGCAGATGGAGCACGAAGGCGCTGTCACTGCTCGAGGATGCCGATCGGGGAACCAGAAAAGAGATGGTTCTGCAGGAAACGCTCGCGACAGCGGCGATGTGGACGGGAGGAACCGGCGACGAGGTGCGCGCCGCCATCACCCGCGGCCTGGAGATCGCGCACAAGCTCGGTGAAACCTCGCATCATCTGCGGCTGATGGTGGGGTTGCACATCCTTCTGGTTCGCGCGGGAGACTTCCGAGGCTCGCTCGCCGTGGCGGAAGCGTTGAGTTCTGCGGCCCGGACATCGGCAGACGTTTCGTACATGGTGGTGGCCGACTGGACGCGAGGGGCATCGCAGCACTTCCTCGGCAATCAACGGGCCGCGGAGCGCGACTTCCAGAATGGATTCGGGCGCGCCGGACCCCGCAATCTGCACCTGTTCGGGCTCGATTACCGCGTTCGAGCGCTGGTGCCGTATGCCCGCGTCCTGTGGCTCGCCGGCCGTCCGGATCGTGCGATGGCGGTCGCGAGAGAGGCGATCGGCGAGGCGGCCGCTTCCGGAAGATCGGTCGACGTCTGCTTCTCCCTCCTCTACGCCACGCCGGTGTTCCTCTGGTGCGGCGATTGGAGCGCTGCGGAGGGTGCACTCGGGAAGCTGATGCAGCACACGAACTGGCAGGCGTTGCTGTCGTTTCACGCAACCGGGCTTGCCTTGAAGGGCGAACTGCTCGTCCATCTCGGAGAGACCGATCGGGGTACGGCGCTCCTGCGCGACGCCTTGAAGGCCATGAAGGCCGAGAAGCACGCTATTCTGGTCAAGCGAGCTGCATACGCACTCGCAGATGGACTCAGGATAAGCGGACAGCTCGACGAGGCACTCGCCGTCATCGCCGACGCGATCGCCGAAACGCAAGACGGGGAAGAGGCGCTGGAGTTGCCCGAGTTGCTCCGGCTTCAGGCCGCTGTGCTTCTCTCGATGCCCGACAAGGATGAGTCGCAAGCCGAAGACTGCCTCATGCGTTCGCTGGAGTGCGCCCGGCGCCAGAACGCATCGGGTTGGGAGCTGCGAACGGCCACATCGCTTGCGCGGCTTCGAACAAGCCAAGGCCGCCATGAGGCAGCTCATGAGATTCTCGCCGGCGTCTATCGCTCGTTCACCGAGGGCTTCGAGACGCGTGATCTCAAGGCAGCCGCACAGTTGCTGAAGGAGATGGATGAGTTCATGGGCTCCGCCGCGAGACCCTGCGAGTAGCGCCGGCCGGATGATCCACCTTCGCCAAGAGAGCCCTCGCGGTGACGAGGTCGTCCGTGTCATGGCCTTCGGTGAACCTGCCATGGATCGGCGCAAGCAGCAGCCTCGCCGAATCGATCCGGCCTTGGTTCAACCAGAGGCGTGCGAGACTGTTCGCTGCTCGCAACTCCCATGACAACGCCGACTGGCGCTGCGACCATTGAATCGCGCCAAGAAAGCACTGCTCTGCCAGTCGCGAATCGGTGCCGGGAGTGCTCGCCAGGATCTCACCTTTCAAGCGCAGCGTCTCCGGCATATGGAGATAGCCACCGTGCCGCTCGATGAGAGCGGTTGCTTCCTCGATGGCCGTCAGGGCGGCTGCATGTTGCTGCAGGCTGCTCAGCCCTTCGGCCAACGCATTGATGAATGCTCCGGTCCGCATTTCGTAGCGATTGGCCTGAACGGCTTGCAGGCTGGCGCGCAGCAGGTTCACTCCGACATCGGGCCTTCCGCGCTTGACCTGCAGCTCGCCCCTCAACCCCATGGCGACCGCCACATAAGGCGACAGCGCATGCTTCGTGGCGTGCGCGAGCAGCTGGTCGATGACTTCCTGCTCCCGCAACCAGTCTCCCCTCCAGAGAAAAACGGACCCGGCCCAGATCAGCGCGATGGACAGCGTGACGGGGTGATTCAGCATTTCAGCCTGCTCGATCGCATATTGGGCCACGGCCGCCGCATGGTCGCATTCGCCTCGAAGCCAGTGGCATCGTGCCTGGCCGCACAGTGCATGGACGCGGTGGTTGAAGCCGAGGCGCATGGTGCGGGTGCGATGCGCTTCGGCGGCACCCTTGAGTGCAGCCTCCCAACGCTTCTCGGCCTCGATGGTGTCGCCGGTCAGGTCCAGCGCCACGCCCAGCATCGAATCAGCCGTTCCCAGCGCCACGGGGTCGTCCATCCTTCTTGCGACGGATTCGGCAAGGCGGGCATGCTCGAGTGCGCCTCTGAAGTCTCCCGTCCTGAGCAGGAAAGTGCCGAGTCCACCGAGCAGTCGCAACCGGAATGGGAGGTCCTCGAGCGCTTCCGCCAGCTCGAGGCCGCGTGAGAACGCGCGTCTCACTTCCTCGCTGTTGCCGCTGGTGAACATGAGCGACTGGCCGAGCGACGCCTGCAGTTCCATCTCGCGGCGCGTGCCTCGCATGGCATCGCTGAGCGAAGCAGTTGCTTTTTCCATCCAGGCGCGGCATTCGCTCAACGGCGCCATCTCCAACAAGAGCGGCGCTGCCGCTGCGGCAAGCGCAGTGCCGATTTCCACGTCGCCGCCATCGGACAGGCTCCAGTCCAGCGCGGCGCGTACGTTGCCGAGCATCTCCGCATGCTGTGCCAGGGTCTTGTCCTTCTCGGCGTCAGCTCCAGGCAGGGCCGCACGCTCAAGAACGGCACGGTAGTAAGAGGCGTGGCGTGAGGCGACTGCAGCGGACTCGCCGCATTCGATCAACTTTCTCAACGCGTAGACCCGCGTACTGTCCAGCAGCCGATAGTGCATGGCCCTGCCACCGGCTTCGCCAGCCAGCAGCGATTTCGCGACCAGATTGGCGATGGCTTCCACGACATCGCCTTCGTCCGCGTCGGACTGGCCGGCTACGACTTGCGCGGCTTCGAGAGAGAAGACTCCAACGAACACCGAAAGACGGCGCAGCACCGAACGCTCGAGGTCCGTCAAGAGGTTGTAGCTCCATTCCAGTGCAGCGCTCATCGTCTGGTGCCGCGGCACCGCAGTGCGGCGGCCGTGCCACAACACCGTGATGCTCTTGTTGAGCAAGGCTGCGATGCCTTGAACGCCGTATGCATCGAGTCGCCCGGCAGCCAACTCGATGGCCAGGGCGATGCCGTCGAGTTCGCGGCAGATCTTGGCCACGGCGGGCGCGTCGGCGTCGGCCAGTTCGAACCTGGTGGCGCCGGCTGCTGCGCGGTTCACGAACAGTTGTACCGCGGCATAGGCAAGTGCTTCCTCGGCCTTCAGCGCGTCGCCGGCAGGCGGGCAAGCGAGTGGGAGCAGTTGATGAACTTGCTCGCCCTCGACGCGCAAAGCCTCGCGGCTGGTGGCCAGGACATGAATCTGCGGGGCCTCCTTGAAGATCCGCTCCGCCAGTTCAGCCACTGCGCCGATGACGTGCTCGCAACTGTCCAGGACAAGCAACATGCGCTTGTCACGCAGGAAGTCGACAATGCCCGACGCAGCGTCGCCGGAATGAGCCAGAAGACCCAGTGTCGCCGCGAGCGTGCTGGCCACGTAGGCGTCCTCGCTCACCGGTGCGAGATCGATGAAGCGGGCGGCGCCCCCGAACGCGGGGAGCATGGCGTGAACCACCGAAACGGCGACCGTCGTCTTGCCGATCCCCCCGGGCCCGACGATGGTCACAAATCGTTTCTGCAGCAGATCCGCCTGGATCACCTGCACGGCGGCGTCGCGGCCCACAAGGTGCATCAGCCGCGCCGGAAGGCCGTTCGGCAAATCGGAGCGCGCAGCCGTCCCCGCTGAAGGTGCAGGTGCTTGCAAGCGCGTGACGGGGGCTACGAAACAGTAGCCTTGGCCGGTGACGTTCGTCACGTATCTTGCACCCGACTGCCCGTCGCCCAAGGCCTTGCGTACTGCGACCATGTGGACTCTGAGACTGCCATCGTCGACCACGACGTCGGGCCAGACGCGCGCGATGAGTTCCTTCTTGCCGATGACTTGGCCCGCGGAACCGACGAGAGCAATCAACAGACTGAGCGCTCGCCCTCCAAGATGCACGGGGACGCCGTCCTTGTCGAGGAGCCTCGCCGCCGCGGACAGCCGGAACGGACCGAACGAGGCAACCCACCCGTCCTGGCCGGCACGCTCGGCGTTGTCCGTCGTCGGTGTTGTCATCGCCTGGGCCTCGCAAAGGGAGTCAAGCCACATTCTCGGGTACTCCTGAGGGGCAGTAAATCGGCTTGACATTCACTCCTCTGGCGCTGTATCCGGTGGCCGGTGAGAGGCGAGCGCGGCGCGAAGGCTTCTAATTTCCGGGGAAGAATCTGCAGTTCGATTGTTGAGGATGATCAACCGAGCTATCTTGCCTGCGCGCACGACAAAGTGGAACGCGAGAACCAGGGGACCGGGCAGGCCCGTCTTGTCGTAGTCACCGTCCACGTTGGCAGTAACGATCACATCCCCGAAGTGCTCGACAACCTTGACGACCTTCATAGTCACCTTGTCTCCGATGATCTCCCGCTCGGCCCACCCCTTGATGGCGTCGATGCCCCAGTAGTCGCGCAACTGATCGTTGACAAGCGCGCCTTCCGCAAAGCAGGCGATCAATGCGTCCGCGTCGAAGGCGTTGGTCGCAGCGATGTAAGTTGCAACAGAAGGGGGTAAGCCAGCAGGCGCCGCCGCCGTGGGCGCCCCGCGCGATAGAGTCATGAGGATCCTCCAGGACGTCGCATGCCATCATCGGCAAGCGCTGCGCCGGGTGCACGTTAGGCTTTGTCAAGCCTTGTTAAGACGACCGGATGGCAGCCACACGCCTTGCAGCCTCGTCCCGGTCATAGAAGCAGCCGTTCAAGGTGAATCCGGACTGCACTGAATCCTTGACCGAAATCGCCTTGCCTGCCGCGGACCTCGCAACAACCACTTCATCGGGCAATCCGTCGATCATGTGAATCGGGGCCAGCCGCCCATCGGCGAATCGCGACGGATAGACGCGACCCGTTTCCGTGTTGCGAAAGGCAGGACGGAAGCCGAAGTGCCTGTTGTCGGCACTGACGCCGCCGCTTCCGCGATAGGCGATGGTTTCTTGCTCAAGGATCAGCCGGTTCATTTGCTCACCTCGTGGTCGATGCGGTGGACGGTGGTCATGCTTCTCTGGACCGAAGCTTCTTCAAGAAGCGATGCTCTGAGGCAAATGCTAGAAGGCTGAAAGCACTGTCGGAAGGTAGCTCGCCTACATCTCGATGTTTCCAGGAAGTCAACAACCGCTACATCGAGTCGTAGCGGCGGCAAAGCCCGAGAAGATCTCGACTCCCGGCTTTCGGCGTGCGGCCTCAGCCATTTCACCAATTTGGCGCACGGTGTTGCCGGGCGGCCACCAATCAATGGCTTGCGAAGCTGGTCATAACGAACCTTGACACTCAATAACTGGTCTTCGCGCGCCTGGGCGAGCAGAGTAGGCGCAACGGTTTACTGCGACATCGAAGCTCCCATGCCCTCCTCTACGCTCCTCTATCCTTCGCCCACCCCGCTCACACCGCGCGCGGACCCGCTGGCGTCCAGCTTTGCCACGAGCTATGCGGGGGTCGTCGCTTTCATTGCAGTGGTCACGGAAGGCAGCTTCGCCCGGGCCGGGGATCGCCTGGGTATCGGCCGCTCCGCGGTGAGCCGCAGCGTCCAGAAGCTGGAAGACCAGCTGAACGTCCGGCTTTTCCTTCGGACCACGCGGAGCACCACCCTGACCCGCGAAGGCGACCTCTTCTACGCCAACTGCCACACCGGGGTCGATCGAATCGTTCAGGCCGTCGAAGAGATGCGAGACCTTCGGGAGGGACCACCCCGCGGGCATCTTCGCATCAGCTCGGCAATTGGCTTCGGCCGGAAGGTGGTGGCACCGCTGCTCGGCGAGTTTCGGGCCGCCTACCCTGAGGTATCGATCGACCTGCTTCTCGACGACAAGCCGACCGACTTCATATCGGACCGTGTGGACATCGCGTTTCGCAACGGCCGCATGGAAGACGCCCAGATCATCGCGAAGCAGATCATCCCCATGCAGATGCTGGTCTGCGCCTCCCGCAAATACCAGGACGCCCACGGACTGCCCCAGACGATCGAAGACCTGGTCGATCACCAATGCATCAACCTCCGCGTTTCGTCGGGCCGGATCTGCGAGTGGGAGTTCAAGGCGGACGGGCAAGCCCGCAAATTCCTGCCGCAAGCAAAGATGACCTACAACGACCCCGACCTGGTGTTGAAGGCTGCGCTCGACGGTCATGGCATCGCCCAGATGGCGGGCTATCTGATCTGCGACTCACTCCGGTCCGGCGCGCTCGTTCCTTGCCTGGCTCGGCATGCACCCGATGACCGAGGTCACTACATCTGCTACCTGAGCAGGCAGCATATGCCTTCGCGCATGCGCGTCTTCATCGACTTCATGACGACCAGGATCCGGGCGGCGGACCTTCAGTGCCTGACCGATTGGTGCTCGCCATGAAACACCGTGCGCCCCCCTGCGGGCCTACCGCCGGCGCACGCCCAAATCTACGATCTGTTCCAGCGCTTCCAACCCAACGCCCCGCGGGGCCACTGAAAGATCCATCATGAAAATCGTCGTCATCGGAGGCACCGGCCTCATCGGCAGCAAGCTCGTCAACAACCTGCGCGCGCTCGGCCACGAAGCCATCGCCGCCTCGCCCGCCTCGGGCGTCAACACCATCACGGGCGAGGGCCTGGCCGAAGTGCTCGCCGGTACCCAGGTCGTCGTGGACGTCGCCAACTCGCCGTCCTTCGAGGACAAGGCCGTCCTCGAGTTCTTCCAGACCTCCGGCCGCAATCTGCTGGCCGCCGAAGAGAAAGCGGGCGTCAAGCACCACGTTGCGCTCTCCGTCGTGGGCACCGATCGCCTCGCCGAGAGCGGCTACTTCCGCGGCAAGATCGCGCAGGAGAAACTCATCCGGGAATCGAAGATTCCCTACACCATCGTCCATTCCACACAGTTCTTCGAATTCCTGGGCGGGATCGCGCAGTCGGGAACCGACGGAAAGACGGTGCACCTGTCCCCGGCCTTCGTGCAGCCGATCGCATCGGATGACGTGGCCGCCGCGATGGCTGACTTTACGGTGGGCGCACCCCAGAACGGCGTGATCGAGATCGCCGGGCCGGAACGCGTGCGCCTATCGGAGCTTGTCCAGCGCTACCTTTCGAAGACCAACGACCCGCGCACCGTCGTGGCAGACGTGCATGCGCGCTACTTCGGCGCCGAGCTCAAGGACGACACGCTTGTGCCCGGCGACAACCCGCGCATCGGCAAGCTCGGCTTCGATGCCTGGTTCGCACTGCCGAAGGCGCCACGCTGAATGCCATCCTCCCCGTTGAAGCCACCGCCGGTCGAGTTGCTGGACAAGTTCCATGGGCCGGATTTCCTTCCGCTATACACCACCACGGTGACGGCCAGCGGCGGCGAGGCGAAACACGGACGCGCGTCCGGCGAGGTGCGGTCCGACGACGGCAATCTCGCTGTGTCGCTGCGGCTTCCGCCCGAACTGGACGGCCCCGGCGGCGGCACCAACCCGGAGCAACTGTTCGCGGCAGGCTATGCCGCCTGCTTCCATGGAGTGCTCTGCCTCTTGGCTAATCGATTGGGGATCCCCGTCCGGGACGTGGTGGTACGGGTCAGCGTGGCCTTCGGACGGGATCCGGTCGATGGCCTGTTCATGCTGACGGCCGACGTCCGGGCCCATCTCGACGGCGTGGAGAAGCATGTCGCGGAGGAGCTCGTGCGCCATGCCGAACGCGCCTGCCCGTACACCAAGCTGGCGCAGCAGGGAATGCAGAGCACGGTGGCACTCGCATCGTGACGCCCCTCGCCGGCCATCGCGACGGCAGCACCTGCCGTCGCGCCTCCGCGTTCTCGTCCACTTCATGACCGCGCGGATCCGCGCGCTCGACCTCCACTGCCTCAGCGTTTTTCCCGCGGCCGCATGAATGCCGGCCCGCCTGGATCGCGTGATTGGTGATCGGCAGGCAACGCGGTGATCCCCTCCACAGGGCTACTGCATCAGCCGGTGCAAACCTAGGATTTGGGTGCGCGCAATGACGTGACGCACACATCCACGGAAAGGTCGGGACCACCATGACGAAACATTTTCTGACTGCCCTGCTTGCCAGCCTCGCAACTTCGGCCGGGCTCTACGCGATGCAGCCGATCAGCGCTGCCGAGCCGCCCGCGCCGGACCGGCCCGCTTCGCCTGCGATCTCGCCCGCCCCTTTGGACCTGGCGATGCCGCCGCCTCAGGAGCCGTTCGATATGACGCCCATCACCCCGTATGAGAGCGCGGGTGCGCCCTATTCGCTTTAGCAAGCATCCGAGCCATGCCTACCGCATCGGCCGCCGCATCCATTCAATCCGAGGAACCGCAATGAGCACATTGGTGCCTCCGGGACAACATCGTGATCCTGTGTACATGCCTACCGCTGAAGGCCCTCGAATCCTACGATTTGCTCCATAGCGAATCGTTGCAAACGGGCTCCACAGCCGCACTGTGGTGAACCTGAGTCTTCGGACACGAGAGGGGCGAACCCATGAGAAGAATGGCAAGACACATCATCGCGGCATTGCTGATCGCTCCGCTGGGAGCGCCCGCGCAACAGGCCGGCGCGCCGCACTCAGCGCACGACATCGTCGTCAAGCAGCTGATGACCAAGGCGCTCTCGGACATTCCCGGCAAGGAGGTCCTGGCGATCACCGTGGACTACCCGCCCGGCGGCGCCGATCCCATCCACCGCCACGATGCGCACGCCTTCGTCTACGTGCTCGAGGGCTCCATCGTGATGGGCGTCAAAGGCGGCAAGGAAGTGACATTGAAGGCCGGCGAGACCTTCTACGAAGGCCCAGACGACATCCACACCGTCGGCCGCAATGCCAGCAAGACCAAGCCCGCGAAGTTCCTCGTCATGCTGGTGAAGAACAAGGGCGTCGATTTCTTTCTGCCTGTGAAGTGACCGTTTTGCTTCCCACCCATCGCAACGAAGACGACGGGTGTCAGATCGCCGAGGCGGCTGTAATGAGGCGTGCACTTTCCACCCGTTCGTGCACGGGACAGCCTCACGTCGGCGCGGTGTCCCCGCGCAAATCCGACCAGCTACACGACGACGCGACGGGTGGGAGGCGCTCCTTTTTCCTTCGTACGGAGCTGAACCATGACGCCAATCACAGCCATCAGCGACGCCGCTGACATTCTTCGAGCGATGGGTGTCTGCGAGCGCGCCAAGCGAGCGGGCGACATGGCCCCCGATGTGAGCTTGCGCTATGCATCGGGCGCGCCGGTGAAACTGCCCGACCTGTGGCAGAGCGGGCCGCTCGTCGTGATCTTCTATCGCGGTGGATGGTGCAGCTATTGCAATCTTCAACTGCACGCATGGCAACAGCATGCGGGTGAGTTGAAGCGACTGGGCGCCGCACTGGTCGCGATATCGCCCCAGACGCCGGACCATTCACTCGACACGATCGAGAGCAACGCGCTCGCGTACACGGTGCTCAGCGACTCGAGCCTGGATGCCGCCAATGGCTTCGGCATCGCCTTCACGCTGCCGCCCGAATTGATCGATCTGTATGCGTCGGCGGGTACCGACATCCCCGTGCTGAACGGCAACGCCCAGTGGGTATTGCCGATTCCCGCGACCTACGTGATCGACCGGACAGGAAAGATCCGGTTCGCCCACGTCGAGATGGACTATCGCGAGCGCATCGATCCGCAGAGCGTCATCGCGGTCGTCGAAGACGCCGGAAGGAATACTCACCCATGCTGAACATATTGCTGCAGACCACGATCGAAGGCGATCACGACGATTGGAACGTCGAGCGTTTCAGTCGCTTGAAGGCTTTCTTGTCGAGCCTGCGGGACGAGGATGGCCAGCTCGCCTTCCGGGTGACGGCTCGCAACCGCACGAAACGCGGCCAGCCGGATCCCGTGCTGTCGAACCTGCATGAATCGGATGTCGATCAGCTCTGGCTCTTCGCCGTCGATGTCGGCGATGGCCTGACACCCGAGGATTGCGAGGGCATCCGCCGTTTCCGGCTTCAGGGTGGAACGCTCATGGTCACACGTGACCACATGGACCTGGGAAGCTCACTCTGCAACCTGGGCGGCGTCGGGGCCGCACATCACTTTCACAGCCGCAACTGCGAACCGGACGAGGCCCGCCATTGTCTTGACAACCCGTTCGCGGCAAACATCTCCTGGCCCAACTACCACTCGGGCGCCAACGGCGATTTTCAGCGCGTCAGGCCCGTCGGAAGCATTCACCCGGTGATGCTGGACAAGCAGTCGCCAACCGGCATCGTTCAGTACCTGCCGTCGCACCCGCACGAAGGCGCCGTCAGCGCTCCGCCCCACGATTCGAGTGCGCAGGTCGTCATGGAGGGAGAAAGCTCGGTGTCCGGCCGGCGGTTCAACCTGGCCGTCGCCTTCGAACGCTCCGAGCAGGGTGGACGAGCGATCGCGCAATCGACCTTTCACCACTTTGCCGACTACAACTGGGACCCCACGGCCGGCAGTCCGTCATTCGTGAGCGAGCCCGCCAGCGACGGAATGGCCAGGTTTCCCGAGGCGCTGCGCTCGACCCAGCAGTACGTTCGCAACCTCGCGTTCTGGCTCGGCGCCTGAGAGCTTTGAGGGAAGTCTGCAATGGCCTCGCACCCGATACTTGCTCGAGTCCGGCAGTGTGCGGGCGCGGCGTCATGCGTTGCCCTGCTGTTGTCCGGCTGCGCGGTGGGTCCGGAGTTTGCAAGGCCTGAGAGCGGGCTGCACGAGATCGCATTGACTCCGAGGGCGGATTCCCCCGGCGCCATCCAGCCTTCCGATTCGGACGTCCCCTTGCAATGGTGGACGCTGTTCAATGACGCACTGCTGGCCGAGCTGCAATCGCGTGCGCAAGCTGCCAATCTCGATCTGCAGGTCGCCTCCACCCGCATCGAGCAAAGCCGCGCGCAACTGGGCATCGCTTCGGCAGATCTGCTGCCCAGTGTGGGAGGCAGCGCCAGCTACTCACGTGAGGCACTCAGTGAACACGGCAAGTTCGCCGCCTTGGGTGCACCTACGACGCCCAATGACTTCTGGCAGCTTGGCTTCGATGCCAGTTGGGAGATCGATCTATGGGGACGCGTTCGGCGTGCGCGCGAGGGGGCAGAGGCAACTGTGGACGCCGCCGTGTACGACCGCGAAGCGACGCGCGTGACCTTGTCTGCCGAAGTGGCGCGAACTTATTTGCAGTTGCGCGGCACGCAGGCACAGCTGGACATCGCACAACAGAATCGCCTCGTCGCCGAACGTACGCTCGGCCTGGCCGAAAGCCGTGAGCGCAATGGGGTCGCCACGCGCTTCGAGACCTCTTCCGCGCGCGCGCAATTGGCCGCGGTCAAGGCGCTGGTTCCGGAACTGATCCAGCGTCGCAACGTCCAGATGAACGCGCTGGCGTTGTTGCTGGGCGCAGCGCCACGCACGCTCGATGTGCAACTGCGCAACGCCATGCCCCTGCCTGCGCTGCCGATCGATGTGCCCGTGGGCGTCTCGTCCGAGCTGGCACGCAGGCGGCCGGACATCCTGCGCGCCGAGGCGGAGCTCCATGCCGCCACGGCGGCCATCGGAGTGGCGAAGGCCGACTTCTATCCGCGCATCGGCCTGAAAGGCCGAGTAGGCGTTGAAGCCTTCGAATTCGGCGACCTCGGCAGTTGGGACTCGCGATTCTTTTCCGTGGGACCGACGGTTCTCCTCCCCATCTTCCAGGGCGGCAGGCTGACCCAGCGCCTGGCGCTGAACGAGGCGCGGCAGAAGACGGCAGCCCTCGCGTACCGGCAGACGGTGCTGCGCGCCTGGCACGAGGTGGACAACGCGCTGGATGCCTGGGCTGCCCAGCAGCATCAGCACGCCGAACTGCTGATCTCCTATGAGCAGAGCATGGAGGCGCTGCGGGTTGCCGAGCGCGGCTATCAGGAGGGCGCTGCCGACTACCTGAGCGTGCTGACTGCGCAGCGCAACCTGCTGGCCAGCCAGACCAGTCTCAATGGCAGCGCGACAGGCGCAGCGCTCACCCTCGTGAACCTCTACAAGTCGCTCGGCGGTGGCTGGAACCCAGCAAAACTCGAGCTCGCGTCGCGGCCTGCCCAAGCCGAGGCCGGGCCATGATGAGCACCACCTTGCCGGCTCGGCCCGGCGCGCCCATTGCCGGGGCTGCCCCCGCCAAGTCCTCCCTGCGGCCCATGGGCGGACTGGTCGGCATCTTCCTGGCCGCGATGATGGCAGGACTGAACAATCGCGTCGGCGCATTGGCGCTGGCCGATGTGCGTGGCGCACTCGGCTTCGGCCTGGACGATGCGTCCTGGCTCTCCACCGCCTATACCGCCGGCGAACTGATCGCAATGCCGTTTGCGGCCTGGTTCGCCGTCACCCTGTCCGTGCGCCGTTTTCACCTGTGGATGCTCGGCACTTGCACGGCGCTGGCCGTGCTGCTGCCGTTCGTCGAGGACTTGAACCTGCTGCTGGGCCTGCGCTTCCTGCAAGGCATCAGCAGCGGCACCCTGATCCCGATCCTGATGATGGCGGCCCTGAAGTTCCTGCCGCCAAAGATTCGCCTGCATGGACTGGCACTCTATGCGATGACCGCCACCTTTGCGCCCAATCTCGCGATCTGGCTGGCAGGGCAATGGACGGATGGCATCGCCGACTGGCGCTGGGTGTATTGGCAGATCGTGCCGGGGGCTGTCGTCGCAGGACTGCTCGTGAACTGGGGACTGTCACGCGAAGCGATCCAGATGGACCGTTTCAGGCAGGCCAACTGGATCGGCATGGCCATCGGCGTACCGGCCCTGTGCCTGATCACCGCCGCGCTCGACCAGGGCGTGCGCCTGGATTGGTTCAACTCGCCGTTGATCACGGTTGCGCTGCTGGGCGGGTTCGTCCTTCTGTTCGTCTACCTGCTGACTGAGTGGTATCACCGCTCGCCCTTCCTCAAGCTGCAGATGCTGGGGCGCCGCAATCTCGGACTGGGTTGCACCCTTTTCGTCCTGTTGCTGGTGCTTCTGCTGTCCGGCTCGCTGCTGCCTGCGAGCTACCTGGCGCAAGTGCAGGGCTACCGCTCCATGCAGACGGCACCGATCGGCTTGATCGTGGCCTTGCCGCAACTGGTGCTGGGATCGGTGGTGGCCCTGTTCCTGTATCAGCGGTGGGTCGATGCACGCCTGGTGTTCGCGCTCGGGCTGGCCCTGATCGCACTGGCATGCCTCGCCGGATCGCGGTTGACGGCGGACTGGATCTGGGAAGAGTTCGCCGTCGCACAGGCCTTGCAAGCCATCGGCCAACCGATGGCCGTGGTGTCCATGCTCTTCCTGATGACGAGCGTCGTGCAGCCGGAGGAAGGGCCCTACCTCTCCGGCACGATCAACGCATTGCGCGCTTTCGGCTCCCTGGTGGGCGCCGCCGTGGTCGGGCAGTTCACGACGGTGCGTGCCCGCTTCCATGCAGAAATGCTGCTGGACCATGCGGGTCTGGTCAGCAACGCCCTCCCGAATCCGCCGGAGCCTTCCCAATTGATGGGCATGGTCGCCCAGCAGTCGCTGGTGCTGTCGATCGCCGATGCCTACCGCGTTCTCGGCGTCCTGGCTCTGCTGATGATTCCTCTCGTGCTGCGGCTGACCCATATCCCTGCGCCTGACCTGGGCGCTGCATCTGCAACTTCTTCCAACGGATGAACTGCCATGGCATTACCGAAAACAGCCAAGATCATCGGTGCCGCACTGCTGCTCGCAGTGCTGATCGGCGGCGCGCTCTATCTCGATCGCCCCGCATCCAGCGCATCCACCCAGTCCACCGACGATGCCTACGTGCAAGCAGACTTCACCACCGTGGCGCCCCAGGTGTCGGGCACGGTGGACAAGATCTTGATCGAAGACAACCAGCCCGTCCAGGCAGGCGACTTGCTCGCCACCATCGACGAGCGTGATTTCGCGGTTGCCGTGAACGCTGCGAAGGCGCAGGTCGAAGGCGCCCAGGCCACGATCACCGGCCTGCAGGCGCGCCTCATCCTGCAGGAAAGCGCGATTCGCCAGGCACAGGCCGCCGTGGAGGCCAACGAAGCCTCGTTCAAGCTGGCCAGGACGAACCAGGCGCGCTATCGCAACCTGGCCGCGGATGGATCAGGCACCGTGCAGGCGTTGCAGCAGGCCGAAGCGCAGTTGAGCATCCAGTTGGCCGCACGAGAGAAGGACTTGGCGGGACTGCAGGCCGCCCGTCAGCAGATCGGCGTTCTCAGGGCCGATCTGGAGAAGGCGAAGGCGGCTCTTTCCCAGTCGCAGTCTGCGCAAGCCGCCGCAGAACTCAGGCTTTCCTATACGCGCATCACTGCGCCGGTCGACGGGACCATCGGGCAGAGGTCGGTGCGCGTCGGGGCCTTCGTGAGTGCGGGCAAGCCGTTGCTGGCCATCGTGCCGCTCGACGCCGTCTACATCGCCGCCAACTTCCGCGAAACGCAACTTGCGCGCGTGGAGGCTGGCCACGCCGTGGACATCGAAGTGGATGCCTTGCCGGGCGAGGTGCTGAAAGGCGTGGTGGAAAGCCTGGGCCCGGCCAGCGGCGTCAGCTACTCCGCCGTTGCGCCCCACAACGCCACGGGCAACTTCACGAAGATCGTGCAGCGGCTTCCTGTTCGCATCCGCATCGTTCCCGGCCAATCCGCGGCGGCGAAGCTGCGAGTTGGCATGTCCGTGACTCCGAGGATCCATATCGGTGTACGGCGCGAAGGATTTCAAGACCAATGAACCGAAAGGCGCCTCCATGTCCATCACCCTGCAAGCGGCCGCCGCGAACCGGCGATACACCATCCTGAGTGAAGTGGCCGATGCCCTTCGGGCTGCGGACAGCGGCATCAGGAGCATCGAGGCGGTCATCGCCGCGACCGATCTCGGTTCCCAGGAGGTCGCCGACGCGTTCGGCGGCAATGACGGCCTCGTCATCGCCCTGGCGGAGATGCTCGCAGCCTCGATGCTGGAGCCGCTCGAGGGTTTCACGACGGCGGCGTCTTTCCGGCAGAAGCTTGTTGCCTTTGGCCATCGAGTCACGAATGTGCACTCGGCCTCGCAGCTGAAGAATCTCTATCGAATCGCGCTCACGGAAGTCATCCGGAACACCGGGATCGGCCGCGACTTCTACCAGCACGGCCCGGGCTTGTTGATGGCCGGATTGGCCCGCTTCTTCAAGGCTGCCCAAACGGCCGGCATCGTCCAGGAAGAAGACTGCCACGCTCTGGCAAGTCACTTCCTGGCGCTGCTCAGAGCCAGCTTCGATCTTTCCGACACCTTCCCTTCCGACGTGTCGAAGGAACTGTCATACGAACAGGGCGATGTCTCGCACATCGTCGACCTGTTCTGTGCCGGTATTCACACGGGAGCCAAAAATGCGCACGCAGCTCTCTAGGATGCTCAAGGCCCTGGGGTCGAACTGGGATCCCGTTCCGCGCGGAACCACCGATGGTCGTTCGCACATCCCCGGCGTACCGGACGAACTGGCCATCGAGATAGACGCCGACGGTTCGCCGATCACGGTTCACGAAGGCCATTGGTTCGTCTGCTTCGTGCCGGGACTGCAACGGCAATGGTGGCATCGCTTCACCAATGCCAAGCACAAGCACGTCTTCGCGATGCGACTCGTCGACGACGACACATGGCTTCTTCTGGAACCGTGGTGGACGCGGATGATGGTCAATGTCCTGACGCTCGACGAAGCCATCAAGTTCCTGCGCTGGGGCGCTGTCGGCAACATTCTCAAGGTGCGCGAGGCGATTCCCGGACAAGGCAGCCAGGCGCGCGGCTGGTCGAACTGCGCGGTGCTGGTTTCATATCTGCTCGGCCGGTCGTACTGGACGTGGACACCAGATGGACTCTATCGGCGACTCATGGCTGAAGCCGAAGCGGAGACTATCGAACTGTCGCAGTTCCTGTGCGACCACTTCCAGTCCGTGGCGAACAGGATTGCCGACAAGACGTTGAAGTTGCTCCCAAGGCGAAACGAGGAGCCGCTCGATGAAGTACTGCTGGGTCTTGGAATCGGCGTCATGACCGCCATGATGTCGTCGTCGGCCATCAGCCTGTACAAGGCGGCCGTCTCCGATTCCGAGCGATTCAAGGATGCCGCGGCCGCCTACTGGACATTCGGTCCGAAGCGGGCGATGGATCGCATCTGCGAAGTGCTGGAGGATGCAAAGCGCCGCGGTGAAATCAAGATCGACGATTGCTCACTTGCCGCGCGCCGGTTCGTGGCGATGCTCCGGGGGGACCTGCTGCTGGAGGTCGTCTTCGGATTGCGAGCTTCGCCCAATCCGGTGGAGATTCACGTCCATGCCACGTCCGTCGTGGCGATGTTTCTGCGAGGAGCTTGTCCGGCTGGCAGATTGCAGGTCTTGCGTGTCGGGACCTAGCCGATTGGTGCGCGCTGCACAACACCGCGCGGCCCTTCACGGATCTACCGCACGTGAAGGCACAAACCTACGATTTGTTCTCCATCGCGGTCTTCGCAAACGGGTTCCTCAGCCGCACTGAGGTCTGAGGATCACCACCATGACGCAACGTGTCAATTACGTCCAGCAATCGCCTGCGCTCTTCAAGAAGCTGGTCGAGTTCAATCTCCTCGTGGATGACGGCGCCGTCGAGCAGTCGATCCGCGACCTCGTCGCGATCCGTGCATCGCAGCTGAATGGCTGCGCGTACTGCCTCGACATGCACATCAAGCAGGCCAGGATCCACGGCGAGCGCGAACTGCGCCTGCACCATCTCGCCGCCTGGCGCGAGTCGACCTTGTTCATCCCACGCGAGCGCGCCGCGCTCGCATGGACCGAGGTCCTCACCCGGCTCCCCGAGCAGGGTGTGCCCGACGATATCTACGACCGCGTGCGCACGCAGCTGTCCGAGAAGGAGCTTTCGGACCTGAGCTTCAGCGTGATGGTCATCAACGCCTGGAACCGCGTGAACGTCGCGTTCCGGACCGTGCCCGGATCGTCCGACAAGGCGTTCGGCCTCGACAAGGCCAAGCTCGCCTGAGCACCCTGAAGGCGGCGCGCTCGGAGTCTCGCGAGATGCTCGGCAAGGCATGGCTTCAGTGGGTCGACCAGCGCTTTCCCCTGAGCCGCCTTTGGCACGAGCAGTGGGCAAGCTACTACGCGCCCAAGAACCTGAACTTCTGGTACCTGTTCGGCGCTTTCGCCCTGCTGACGCTCGCCATCCAGATCGTGACCGGGATCTTCCTGGTCATGCACTACAAGCCGGATGCAGCGCTGGCCTTCGCCTCCGTCGAGTACATCATGCGCGACGTGCCTTGGGGCTGGCTCGTCCGCTATATGCATTCGACCGGGGCCAGCGCGTTCTTCGTCGTCGTTTACCTGCACATGTTCCGCAGCCTCATGTACGGCAGCTACCGCAAGCCGCGGGAGCTGGTCTGGATCTTCGGTTGCTGCATCTTCCTGTGCCTGATGGCCGAGGCCTTCATGGGCTACCTGCTGCCATGGGGCCAGATGAGCTACTGGGGCGCGCAGGTGATCATCAACCTGTTCGCCGCCATCCCCTTTGCCGGACCTGACCTTGCGCTGCTGATTCGTGGAGACTACGTCGTAGGCGACGCCACGCTCAATCGTTTCTTCGCCTTGCACGTGATCGCCGTGCCGCTTGCGCTGCTCGGCCTTGTCGCGGCGCACCTGATGGCACTCCACGAGGTCGGCTCGAACAATCCGGACGGCATCGAGATCAAGGCGCATCGCGGCGCCGATGGCCATCCTTTGGATGGGATCCCCTCACACCCCTACCACACGACGCACGGACTCTGGGGCACTTCCATATTTCTCTTGTGTTTCTGCGCCGTCGTGTTCTTCGCGCCCGAGGCCGGTGGCTACTTCCTCGAGCATGCCAACTTCATCCCCGCCGATTCGCTCAAGACGCCCCCGCACATCGCCCCTGTCTGGTACTTCACGCCGTTCTACTCGATGCTGCGCGCGACGACGGATTCGATGGTCAACCTCCTGTGCGCCATCATCGGAATCGCCGCGGCTTTCGCACTCGTCAAGGGACGCATGGGTCATCTCGCCAAGGCATTGCTCCTGGTCGCCGCAGCCATCGCGGTCTTTCTGCTCAAGACCCTGGACGCCAGGTTCTGGGGCGTTGTCGTGATGGGCAGCTCGGTGTTCATCCTGTTCTTCCTGCCATGGCTCGATCACGCTCCCGTCAAGTCGATGCGCTACCGACCTGCCTGGCACAAGTACGTGTACGGCGTTTTCATTGCGTCATTTTTCGCACTCGGCTATTTCGGGTCGAGGGCTCCTTCGGCGCTCGGCAACTACGCTTCACAGGCGGGAACCATCGTCTACTACGGCTTCTTCCTGACGATGCCGTGGTGGAGCCGCCTGGGACGCAGCAAGGCGGTCCCGGAGCGGGTCGTGTACACGCATTGATTTCATGCGAACACGGTGATCCGCCTGGCGACCTGCATGAACTTCACCGGCTGGCGCAGGATCGCCTCCTTTTCGCGCGTGATGAAGCGCCTGGGATCGTCGCCCCACCACAATCCTTCCAGCGGCGGCACCACATAGTGGGGCTTGATCAAAGGTTCGAAGATCGGTTCAAGCGTCGGCTGCTTCCGCACACGCCTGACCATCCAGGGTTGCTCAGACCCCTTCGATGATCCGTAGATCCCGTTCGGCACCGTCGCCTAGCGCGGCGAGCGCGGCTTGGTAGTCGGGGCTGTCATGCACGGCTGTAGCTTGCTCGACGCTGTCGAACTCGATCAACACGGTGCGTTGGGGCAGACCGCACTCGTAGACCTCGGCGGGCAGGCCGCGTGCCAGAAAGCGCCCGCCGCCGGCGGTGATCGCCGGGCCGGCCAGCTTCGCGTAAGCCGCAAGTTTGTCGGCGTCCTTGACGGCGCGGTACGCGCTGACCCAATAGGCTTTTGCCATGGTGATTTCTCTCTGTTGCTGAGTGAACAATATAGCCTCGCGACCGCCAGGCAGGAGCCCGGAGCGCTCAGGCGATTCGCCCGAACCAGAGCAGCGACAGCACTGCCGCCGTCATCGCAACCAATGCAGAGACGAGCGCCAGCACACCGGCGAGCTCGGTTTCCCGTGTCAGCACCTGCAGGCGAGAGCCGAGGTTTTCGTAGACGCTGCGCAGCTTCTCGGCCGTGCCGGCATGGTGGTACTCGCCGCCGGTCATCCGCGCCACTTCGCGAAGGGTCGGCTCGTCCAGCTTCATGTAGATGGCCATGCCCTCCGGCGTTGAAGCGTCGCCGTCCACCGTCCCCAGCCCCACCACGTGGATGCGGACACCGCGATCCGCGGCCATCTTCGCCGCCGCCAGCGTGTCGACGCCGGTGGTTCGACGGCCATCGCTCAGCAGGATGATCGCGGCGGAATCGTACGAGCCCGGCGCCACCGGCGTGAAAGGCTGCGGCGGCGGCTTCGCCTTGTCGTCCAGGCTGCGCCCCTGCGGCTTGCTGCCGAAGTTCACGTCGCCAAGATCGATGCCATGATCCGGAAACAACTCCGCCAGGCACAGCACGATGGCATTGCCCACCGCCGTGCCCATCTGCATCTGGAAGCCGTCGATGCCCGCGATCACGGACGCGCGGTCCAGCGTCGCGCGCTGGGTGACCTGGGCGCTCCCTGCAAACGTGACGAGCCCGACTTCGATCTCCTTGGGCAGGTCCCGCAGGAACAGCTTGGCCGCTTGCTGCGCGGCCACCAGGCGGGTCGGCTTGACGTCCGCGACCCGCATGCTGAGCGACACGTCCATGGCCAGCATGATCGATGACTGTGCCCAGGGCAGCGACACCTGCGCCACGGGACGCGCCGCGGCGATCAGCAACCCCGAGCAGGCCAGCAGGAGCAGCGCGGGCGGCAGGTGCCGTCGCCATTGCCGGCCGGCCGCCGCCTCGCGCACCACGCCCAGGCTGCTGTAGCGCAGGGCCGCCCTGCCCGGGCGGTTCAGCAGCCAGACGTACGCCGCCGGCAGCAATGCAAGCGCGAGCAGGAACCAGAGGTACTCGGGCCAGAGAAAGAACATGGGTCGTCGTGCGGTTTCGGTGCGACTCGGCTCTTTGGTCGGTGTGCGAAGAGCCGCTAATGCAGTACTTCCAGACGCCTGATAAAGGCGCGCATCAGCGCCGCGCATTCGGCCGGATGGGTCTCGAGCAGAAAATGCGGGCCGTCGAGGATGTGCGCCTCCATGCGCGGGAGCGCCTGCATCCAGGAGAGGGTCTCCTTGAGGTCGAAGAAGATATCGTGCCGACCCCACAGCATGAGCGCCGGGGGCTGCCGGCGATGGAGATAGGCGGCAATTTCGCCGAAGCGCGCGAAATGGCTGCGATAGTCGAGCAGCAGGGTTCGCTGCATCTCGAGCCGGCCGGCGAGCGACATGATCCGCCAGTCCTCCTCCCACAGTCGGGACTCGACGCGCTCGGCGATGTCCTTGGGCACCCCGCCCACGTATTGGTCGCGCGTCCCCTCGAAAGTCAGATGCGCGGTCGCCTCGGCTTCGCGCTCCGGCGTGGGATGGTCCCAATAGGCGCGCGTCGCGGACCATTGCGGTCCCATCCCGCTCTCATGCGCATTGGCATTCTGGATGATGAGGCCGCGAATCCGTTGTGGCGCGCGTGTGGCGAGATAGAACCCTGCCGCCGCACCGAAGTCGTGCAGATAGAGGTGGAAGGACTCGACGCCGAGCCGTGTGAGCAGGTGGGTCATCACGTCCGCGAAGCGCGAGAAGGAAGGCCGCTCGACCGGCTCGGAGCCTCCGAACCCCGGAAGATCCGGGGCGATGACGAAGCAGTCCTGCGCGAGGGTGCTGATCACGTTCCTAAACGATGCCGAAGAGCTTGGAAAGCCGTGAATCAGGAGAAGCGCCGGCTTCTCTCGATCACCGGCCAGGCGGACCGCCATGTCGGCGCCTTCAATGTCAAGTCGCACCAGTTCCGGTTCTTTCATTGCACAGGCTCCTATTCCACGGCCGCCCTGCTTCGGCTCACGTCACGGGCGGCAAGCGATCCAGCAACTTGTCGAGCGTGATCGGATAGTTCCGTACCCGGATGCCGGTCGCGTTGTAGACGGCGTTGGCCACCGCGGCGGCGACACCGCACATGCCGAGCTCCCCTACCCCCTTGGCCTTCATCGGCGACGAGATCGGGTCCGTCTCATCCATGAAGATCACCTCCTGATGGGGGATGTCGGCATGCACCGGCACCTCGTAGCCCGCCAGGTCGTGGTTGACGAAAAAGCCATGCCGCTTGTCGAGCGCCAGATCCTCCATCAAGGCTCCTCCGACGCCCATCGTCATGGCACCGATCACCTGGCTGCGGGCGGACTTGGGATTCAGGATACGCCCGGCGGCACAAACTGCAAGCATGCGCCGAACGCGGATCTCGCCGGTGGCGGCGTCGACACCGACCTCCACGAAATGGGCGCCGAAGGTGGACTGCTGGTACTTCTTGTCGAGGTCGCCGTACTCGATACCGTCTTCGGCAACCAGGCCATTCGCGCCGGCCGCTTCCGCAAGCGGCACCGCGCGCTCGCCGGCGCGCACCATGCCGTCCGAGAACTCCGCGTCGCCCGAGGCGATGCCGAGCTTCTTCAGCACGGCCTCGCGCAGCTTCATGCACGCGGCAAAGACACCAGAAGTCGAATTGTTGGCGCCCCACTGCCCGCCGGAGCCGGCCGAAACGGGATATGCCGAGTCGCCGAGGCGCACGAGCACCCTGTTGAGGGGCACCCCCATCGTTTCGGCAGCAGTCTGCGCAATGATCGTGTACGACCCGGTTCCGATGTCGGTCATGTCGGTCTCCACCGTGACCATGCCCCGATTGTCCAGGTGCACACGCGCGGCCGACTTCATCAAGAGGTTGTTGCGGAATGCCGCGGCGACCCCCATGCCCACGAGCCAGCGTCCGTCACGCTGCTGCCCCGGTCTTGCGTTGCGCTTGCTCCATTCGAAGCGCTCGGCTCCGGTGCGCAGGCATTCGATCAATTTGCGCTGGGAATATGGGCGCTCCGGCTTCTCTGGATCGACCTGCGTGTCGTTCCGCACGCGAAACTCGATCGGGTCGAGCCCCAGCTTCTCCGCCATCTCGTCCATGGCGATTTCCAGCGCCATCATGCCCGGCGCCTCGCCGGGTGCGCGCATGGCGTTGCCTTCGGGCAAGTCCAGCACGGCCAGCCGCGTGGTCGTCAGGCGGTTCGCACCGGCGTACAGCAGCCGGGTCTGGTTGACCGCGGTCTCCGCCTGCCCGCCCGGCAGATCGCCGGACCAGCCTTCGTGGGCGATGGCGGTGATCTTGCCGTCCCGCGTGGCAGCGATGCGAATGCGCTGGATGGTTGCCGGCCGGTGCGTGGTGTTGTTCATCATCAAGGGGCGCGGCAGCGCCACCTTCACGGGCCGCCGCGCCGCCCGCGCGCCGAGCGCGGCAAGCAACGCATCCGCGCGCACAAACAGCTTGCCGCCAAAGCCGCCGCCGATGAAGGGCGAGACCAGGCGCACATTCGCTTTCGGGATGCCCAGCGTCTTGGCGACATCGCCGACGCCCCAGGCGATCATCTGGTTCGATGTCCAGATGGTGAGCTTCTCGCCCTTCCAGGCCGCGACGGAGGCATGCGGCTCCATCATCGCGTGCGACTCGTCGGGCGTGGTGTAGGTGGCATCGAGCTGCACGGGGGCCGCGGCGTAGGCGCCGGTGAAGTCGCCCGTCTTCGTTTCCGGCTCGCCGGAGAAGGGATTCGCTTTGGGCAGCTGCGCCGCATCCTTCTCCGCGGCCAGGTCGAAGCGCCCCGGCGAGCGCGTGTACTCGATGCGCACCAGCTGCGCCGCGGCGCGCGCCTGCTCGAAGGTATTGGCCACGACGAGCGCGACCGCCTGATGGTAGTGATCGATCTCCGGCCCGCCCAGGAGCTTGGCCGTATTGAAGTCGCCCTTGCCGAGCTTGCCGGCATTGCGCGCCGTGACGATGGCCAGGACGCCCGGTGCCGCGCGGGCGGCACTCAGGTCCATCGAGGCGATGCGGCCTTTCGCGATGCCGGCGCCCACCACGTACCCGTAGGCGGCATTGGGCGCCTCGGCGTTGCGTTCATAGGCGTAGCGTGCCGAGCCCGTGGTCTTCACCGGTCCATCGATCCGGTCGGTCGGCTTGCCGATGACCTTGAGCTGGTCGATGGGATTGGTCGTTGCGGGTGTGTCGAATTTCATGATCAGCTCCTCGCTTGCACCAGGGCGGCCGCCAGCGTGCGCTCGGCCAACGGCAACTTGAACGCGTTCTCGTGGGACGGCTGCGCGCCGGCCAGCAGCTGCGCCGTCACCGCCTTGGCGCCCTGCGGCATCGCGGCCTCCGCAGCCTCGAGGCGCCACGGCTTGTGGGCCACGCCGCCCAGCGCCACCCGGCCCGAGCCATCGCGCTGCACGATCGCCGCGACGGAAACCAGCGCGAAGGCATAGGAAGCCCGGTCACGGACCTTCCGGTAGATCTGCGTGCCGCCGACAGGCCGCGGGAGCGTGACGGTGGTGATCAATTCGTCCCGCTCCAGCGCCGTCTCGATATGCGGAGTGTCGCCGGGCAGTCGATGGAAATCGGCGATCGGGATCACGCGCGTGCGGCCATCGGGGCGTACCGTCTCGACCGTCGCGTCGAGCACGCGCATCGCGACGGCCATGTCGCTCGGATGCGTCGCAATGCAGGCCTTGCTCGCGCCGACCACCGCATGCTGGCGAGTGACACCGCCGATGGCGCTGCAACCGCTCCCAGGCTGGCGTTTGTTGCAGGGCTGGTCCGTGTCATAGAAATAGGGACAGCGCGTGCGCTGCAGCAGGTTGCCTGCCGTCGTTGCCTTGTTGCGCAGTTGGCCGGAGGCGCCCGCCAGCAGCGCGCGGGACAGCACGCCGTAGTCGCGTCGCACACGCTCGTCGGCGGCCAGGTCGGTGTTGCGCACCAGGGCGCCGATGCGCAAGCCGCCGTCGGGCGACGGTTCGATCTTGTCCAGGGCCAGACCGTTCACGTCGACCAGGTGCGTCGGCGCTTCGATCTGCAGCTTCATCAGGTCCAGCAGGTTGGTGCCGCCGGCGATGAACTTGGCACCCGGGCTGCGGGCGACAGCCGCCGCAGCCTGCGCCGGAGAGTGCGCCCGCTCGTAGGTAAACGGCTTCATGATCTGCTCCCCGCCACTTCGGTGATGGCATCGACGATGTTGGAGTAGGCGCCGCAGCGGCAGATGTTGCCGCTCATGCGCTCGCGCAGCTCTTCGGCCGACAGAAGAGGACGCGCCGTGAGATCCGCGCTCACGTGGCTCGGGACCCCGCGCTTGATTTCGTCGAGGACCGAGACGGCCGAACAGATCTGGCCGGGCGTGCAGTAGCCGCACTGGTAGCCGTCGTGCTTGACGAACGCGGCCTGCATCGGGTGCATGCGCTGCGGCGTGCCCAGTCCTTCGATGGTCGTGACCTGCGCGCCCTCGTGCATGACGGCGAGCGTCAGGCAGGAATTGATCCGCCTTCCGTCGGCGATGACCGTACAGGCGCCGCACTGGCCGTGGTCGCAGCCTTTCTTGGTGCCGGTCAGATGCAGGTGTTCGCGCAGCGCATCGAGCAGGCTCGTCCGCGTATCGAGCTCGAGCGAATGAACTTGCCCGTTGACGTTCAGTGAGAGCTTCATTCGGGGTACAGCCGCTGCCGAGGGCGCAGGCTGCGCCGCCTCGGCGGGCGCAGAAGACGAAACCGCCGCGGCGGCTGCGGCGCCGACGATGAGTGCGTCGCGTCGCGAGATCAAGGGGGTCGTGGGACTGTCCATGTCAGCTCCTGAAGAAAAGTTTCCGTTGCGTTGATGAGCACTGTTTGCAGACGCGGGAGGCGGATTCTTTTGCACCGGCTGCACGTGAGTCAGCCGGCCAGCGCCAGCGGAATCGCCGGCGCGAAGGCCTGGCGACGACGAAGAGCGATTGCACGTCGCCTTGCTTTCAAAAGCAGCTTCTGCGGAGTGATCGGCAGGTCGCGGATGCGCCGCCCCGTGGCATGGCAGTTTGCTGACGCAGGTCGATCCTGACTAGATAATGAATACTTAAAACATTTATTAGCTCTGCTACTGGATTGGGTGCAGAACCGTATGGCAAGACGCAATCTCAATGACCTGCTGGCCTTCGTCACCGTCGCACGGGAGGGCAGCTTCACCCGCGCTGCCGCCGTGCTGGGAGTCACGCAGTCCGCCTTGAGTCAATCCATTCGCGGCTTGGAGGAAAGGCTGCGAATCCGTCTGCTCATGCGCACGACCCGCAGCGTCTCGCCGACGTCCGCAGGCGAGCGATTGATGCATGCGATCGGTCGTCGCTTTGACGAGATAGAGGAGGAGCTCGACGCTCTCACCGAGCTTCGCGACAAGCCGGCGGGCACTGTTCGAATCACCTGTGGTGACAGCATCCTGCATTCGGTTCTGCTGCCAAAGCTCGCACCGCTGCTGCAACAGTACCCGGATATCAAGCTGGAGTTCGACATGAACTACGGCTTTCGCGACATCGTGGCCGACCGCTTCGACGCAGGGGTACGCCTGGGCAACACCATCGACAAGGACATGATCGCTGTGCCCATTGGCCCGCGGTTGCGCATGGCAGTGGTCGCGTCACCTGAATACTTCGCATCGCGCCCGGCCCCGAAGACCCCGCATGACCTCATGGCACATCGCTGCATCAACCAGCGCATGCCAACGTCCGGCGGACTCTACGTCTGGGACTTCGCGCGCAAGGGCAAGCAAGTGAACGTCCGGGTGGACGGACCGTTGATATTCAATACGTCCCCGCCGCAGGTCGACGCCGCGCTCGCGGGCCTTGGCATCACGTTGCTTCCAGAAGACGAGGTTGCCGACCACATTGAAGCCGGTCGTCTTGTGCGCGTCTTGGAAGACTGGTGCCCGTTCTTTTCGGGCTATCACTTGTACTACCCTAGCCGGCGACAGACTTCCCCGGCCTTTTCCTTGGTGCTCCAGGCCTTGCGGTTTGAGCGACAAAGCAATCCATAGATGCGCTGGGCCATGCCGTGCCGTCCGGTGTGTCCTGCGCTGCGCAACTGGCCGGAGGCGCCAGCCACGAGCGCGGCGGCCTGCTCCTTGCGGGGTCGAACTGCCTGACTACAATTTATAGGCCAACAGCCAAAACGCACGCACCGTTCCCGGCACAGCGCCCGGCCGCGAGCACGTGGCGGCGGGAGAACCGCGCAGAAAGGCCGTAGGGTGTTTTTCAGTGGGCAGCCGGCCTGACTGGGAGAGCATCATGACGACAACGATTTCGAAACAGGTCTGCTCCCAGCTCGACAGCCGATTGACCGCGGCTGAAGCCACGCTAGCGGCTGACGGCATAGCATGTCCAGTTCTGGTGGCGGTCGTTGCGGAGTTTCGGCGGAAGTTTGCGAAAACGCGGTCCGCGGTGGAAGGCGACCCTGCCCCCGGCCAACGCGAGGCCGTATTCGAGCTTGAGCAGGCGGCCGATAGCGCCAAGTGGGCGGCTTTGGCCGACCCGGGTGCGTCCGAGCAGATCAAGCTGGCGGTCGTCGCCGCGCACGACTCGATCTGCTGGTTCAAGGCGACCGGCTCCCTGCTCGACCGGGAGTACGCCGAACAAGACCCGCTCGCCTGCTAACCTGAAGCGTCGCGGGTCGCTGTCCTCCACGCGCGACTGCCATACTTCGTGCTGAATCCTGAATGTCGCGAAGCCCCTTCGCTTTCGCCGTTCTTGCCGTTCTCGCGCTATCGACATGGCTTGCGAGGTCGGTTTCCTGCGCCCCCGCCGAGACCGCGGATGAGACCCTCGAACTCCCGGCCGCGCCGGAGCCCCCCGTCATCGCACGCGCGGACTGGGAAGGCCTGCGGCGCGACACCTGGTACTTCGTGGGTTATCAGGCCGCCACGGTCGCCGTGCTCAACGCGATGCCGGCCGAGCAGACGCGTTTCGACCGCAGCGGCGCGAGCTACGGCAAGTGGCGCGACAACGTCACGAACCCGGCCTGGGACAAGGACGATCATTTCGTCAACTACGTGCTCCATCCCTATTGGGGTGCGGCGTACTACATCCGGGCCCGGGAGCGCGGCCTGGACCGCTGGCAGTCCCTGGGCTACTCCGCCTTGCTCTCGGTGGTCTACGAATTCGGCGCCGAGGCCCTGTTCGAGCCCGTCTCCTACCAGGACCTCGTCATCACGCCGCTAGCGGGCTGGCTGCTCGGGGAGTACGTGTTCTCGCCCATCCGCGAGTCGATCAAGGCGAAGCCGGGCGAGCCCGACACCATGGACAAGGTCGCACTGGTCCTCACCGACCCTCTGGGCGCGCTCAATGGCCTGACCGATCGGATCTTCGGCCTCGAAACCCAGATCAGCCTGGCGCCGATCCGGCCGATCGGCCCGTCAGGACCTACGGCGGTGGCAGCGCTCGCCGAAGGCCGGGGCAGCTGGCCAGGGCCGCACCGCACCAGCCCGAGAGCGGTGAGCTGGGGCCTGCAACTGCAGGTGCGCTGGTAGCGATCGAACTTTTTTGATCGTTGGAAGGCAGGGCCTGCTTGCCAATGCTTCCGCGCGCACCAGATTGAACTCAATGCGTCGCACGATTGGTTAAGGACGATACCGGCAATTCCTCTAAATGTGGATTATGCAAACTGAGTTGCAACATCGAATCCGCAGGTCGGTACAAGTGATATGCCCAAGCGGCCACTTTGTGCAAAGCAGGAAAACCCTTTAGAAATCGAGCAATCCCGCCCCTGGGGCCCGGCGCGCGGGCAGTTTCGGGTGGCGGACCACAGTTTTCCCATTCAAATACATAGTCACTTTGCTGAACTCCCGAATGACTAAAGCCACTTTCCCTCAATACCGTTCTGACAAGCACATATGTCTCAGAAATCGAATGTACATTGATCCGTTCGCCGGAGCCAGGGGGTTTAACTCGGAACCATTTAGACGTCTTTGACAGATCCGCGAGGAATACTTCCGTATCGCTATATCCGTTCTTTTTGGAATAAAGCGAAAAAAACAGTTCTGGAGAGAACTGCCAGAAACCATGGCCGCAGCAATTGCTAGCTGGGAGCATATGCAATATCTGGGCTCCAGGCCTGCAAAACTTGGAGCAGTTCAGCAGCGCCTGCGGTACGTTGTAGATGTGCTCCAGGCAGCCGCCGTCGATGACGGTGTCATAGCGTTGTGCGACATGCTCAGGCAAGGGCAAATTCATGTCGTGGACAATTGATGCATCTTCGTACTCGGAAACATCAATAGAGTCAACGTGACCAGCACCAAACTGGTCTCTCAAAAGTCGATCGCAATACTTGTCGTTCTTATATTCAGAACTCAGTGCAAGTGCATCCCGTACGGTCGATTCAGGAACATGCAGTTCCTGCCTCCCGAGCGTCACCGTCCGGTCGAAATCTCGTTGCTGCTTCGAGTAGCGCAAAAAGTTGAACTCGTGCAAACCAATACCCATTGGATGACCTTTGAAGTTGGTGAGGTGGTTCAGAGCGACTGCAAGACGCGCGCGAATTACGCCGCGCGCGCTGGTCGGGTCCGTTGCCAAGCCAAGGCGGCGTCCACAAGGGGGCGTGCGCCGCAAGCTGATCTCGCACGTCGAACAGCCCGTACACGCTCGAGAGGCAACAAAGGTCAGTTTAGACGTCGGGGCGCGTTTTGTGCTGCACTGCACAAAGTCGTACATCTGTTGTTTTTTGCTTACCTGGCCCCGCCGCGAACGCGCCGGCCACTCGCCGCTCCCGCCAGTCACGCCATGTCGAGCTGAACGACCGTGCGACCCGGGCGGCTTTCGAGCACGAGCTGGACTCCCATCGCTTTGGCGCGCTCGTGGAGCGACCGCGGGGCGCGCGCGACGTCGTAGCCGCGGCCGTCGTCGATCACGCAGAGCCGGACCGCCGTGCCCAGCATTGCCGCCTCGATGCGCAGCACCGTGGCCTGCGCATGCTGCAGCACGTTGGAGATCGCCTCGAACAGCAGGAACTGCAGATGGCGCATGGCCTGCGCGTCGAGGCGCTCGACCGGCACGAGCTCGTCGACCGCCCATTCCAGGGCGATGCCCGAGGCGTCGAAACGCGGCGCCAGGCGATAGCGCAGGGCCGCCAGCAGCGCGCCCACGTCGCCGTCGGGCAGGTGAATCGAATCGATGGTGAGCTTGAGCTGGTCGAGCGAATCGCGCAGCGTACGCAGCAGCTCGGCTTGGCTGCCCTCCCCCGCCTGCAGCTGGCGGATGGCCGAGCTGATGTGCGTTCCTACGCCATCGTGCATGTCGCGCAGGATGCGCTGTCGCTCGCGTATGGTGGCCTGCTCGCGTGCAGCCTGCTCGAGCCGCCCGTAGGTCAGCGCCAGTTCGCGCTCGCGGTCGGCCACCTTGGCGCTGAGCGTGGCGAGCAGGTCGCGCGCCTGTTCGCTGGCGGCGCGAAAGCGGCTGACCACGATCGCCAGCAGCGCGATGCCGAAAAGGACCGAGGTGTAGCGTATCCAGGTCGTGTCGCCATAGGAATTGCTCACCCGGATCACCAGCCAATCGCGCACGCCGATCAGCACGGCGAGCACCGCCACGCTGGACAGGAGCACCCGTGCCCTGTTGGGCCTTTTCACCGTCGCCAGCACGAACCCGCCGATGTAGAGCGCAATGCCCACGATCTCTATCGACAGCCATCCTGTCAGCCACCAGGGCTCGCCGCGCGACAGCGAAAGCCAGGTTGCAGCGACCGAACCCAGCACCATCACCGCCATCGCGCGCCACATCCAGCGCAGGCTGGCATCACGGTGCCAGCCGGCCACGTGGTGGCAGAACAGCATGGCCGAAGCGGCCCAGCCTGAATAGCACGCGGTCATCAGCATGCCCCAGGCGATCCAGGGCAGCGGCGGGTTGGCGATCGCGCCGTCCCCCACCCGCAGCGCCCAGCAGAACTCGGCCACGGCGGCCCAGAGATACATCCCCTCGCGGCGCTCGCCCACGCCCGCGCTGGTGGCCGGCTGCGTCAGCCAGAGTGCGAACGCCGTGACGCCCACCACCATGCTGAAGGCCGACAGCAGCACCGAACCGGTGAAGCGCGAGGCGTAGGCGTCGGCGAACAGCTCACCCCGAACCGTGCTGGCCGGCCCGAGGACAAGCGGGGCCAGGCCGGCGCGGCGGCCGGTATCGGCGCGGATGCGGATCTGCAGCAGGTTGTCGCCGGGTCGCAGCAGCTTGGCCGGCACGGCGATGAAGCGCGGGACCTTGGCGTAGTCGCCGCCATCGCTGCGCGTCAGGCTCCCGTTGACCTGCAGCAGTTCGCCGTTGAGCTGGATCTCGAAGGAAGTGCCGATGCGGGCGATGAAAATTCCCCACGGCCCCTCGGGCACCCTGTCGAGCGTGAAAGGCAGCTCGAAGCTCGCGACGCCGGGCCGCCCTGCCTGTTGTCGGTCCCAGTGGTAGGGCAAGCGCAGCGGCTCGACCTGCGTGAGGCCGTCCACGGTGGTCGTCACCGTGCCGCTGTTCAAGGTGAGCAGCTTCTGGTCCGCGAAGGCGCACGGCAAGGCGAGCCAGAGCAACATCGCCAAGCCCCAATGGACACCCCGACTCAGCCAGGCCCGCATCGCCACGCTCAGCCCGGGTGGCGCAGCAGCCCGAGGCGCATGGCTTCGAAGACCGCTTCGTTCTTCGAATGCACCGCGAGCTTGCCGTAGAGATTCTTGATGTGCGTCTGAACGGTGTGCACGCTCAGGCCGTGAAGGCGCGCGATCTCGGCATAGGAGAAGCCGCGTGCGATCAGCGACAGCACCTCCTGCTCGCGCGCCGAGAGCAGGGGCGGCGCTTCCGGCAGCGCCGGCTGCGGGACGTCGCGCCCGAGCCGCAGGCTGCGGTATTTGGCCAGCACGCGGCGCGCGATCATCGGCGAGATCGGCGAAGCGCCCGCCTTCATTTCCAGGATCGTGTGGGCGATGTCCTCGGGCGCGGCGTCCTTGTGGATGTAGCCCACGGCCCCGGCCTCGATGCTGGCGAGCACGTTGTCCTCGTCGCCGAACACGGAAACCACCAGCGGCTCGCATTCCGGAAAGCGCGCTACTGCGGTGCGGATCACGTCCAGCCCGCTGCCGTCGGGCAGGCCCAGGTCGGCCAGCAGGACGTCGGGGATCTCGTCGGTGTCGGCCAGCCAGGCCAGCGCTTCGCGCAGCGTGCCCAGGCCGTCCAGCCAGCGCAGTTGGGGGCAACGCCGCACGCTGGCCTCGAAGAACGCGCGCGCATTGCGATCGTCCTCGACCACCAGCACGTTCCAACGGCTCGCCGTCGCCGCCTCGGATCCCTCTGTTTGCATGGCGGTGAGCATAAAGCCACAGAACCCGCCGCAGGCCGCCCTCGCCTCACTCGTTCATGGGATGCGCTCTCGCAGACCCTGCCTCGACACTCGCGTCGCTTCTTTTCACGCAAGCGCTTGTCAAACAACCCAAAACCACGAGGAGTTCTTTTCATGACATCCATTTCCCCCAGGATCCGTGCCGGCTGCGCCGCGGCACTGGTGCTCTCGCTGGCCGCCTGCGGAGGCGGCGGAGGAGGTGGAGGAGGATTCCCGATCGCCGCCGGCGGCACGGGCAGCACCGACACCGGCGGCACCACGACGGCTGCCAAACTCAGCGGCGTGGCCGCCACCGGCGCGGCGTTCAGCGGCGCCACGATCACCGTGGTCGACCAGACCGGGGCCACGGTCTGCACCACCCAGACCGACAGCGCCGGCGCCTATGCCTGCACCTTGCCGGCCAGCACCAAGGCACCGCTGGTCATCAAGGCCGTGCGCGACGACCAGACCTTCTACAGCACCACGGCCAGCGCGACCGGCGGCACCGCCAACGTGACTCCGCTGACCACCATCATCGTGGCCGAGCTCTCGCCCGACGGCAACCCCGCCAGCCTGGCCGGTGCGATCCAGACTCATCCCAGCGCTGTGACGGCCGACACCATCAAGAAGCAGACCGACGAACTGGTAGCCGCCATCGCCCCGCTGTTGTCGGCTCTGGGCCAGGGGGCGATCGACCCGATCTCGGGCAGCTTCGCGGCCGACGGCACCGGCCAGGACAAGGTGCTCGATTCGATCTCGGTCAGCGTGCTGCCCGACGGCACCGCCGCCAACATCGAAATCACGGTCAAGGCCACGCCCTCGGCCGATGGCAGCTCGCCGCTGTCCATCAGCTACAGCACCGGCAGCGCCACCACTCCGGTGCTGCCCGCCATCGAAGCCAGCGCGTTGACGAATACGCCCTCGCCGGCGACGGTAGCTGACCTTTTCGCGCGCCTCACGGCTTGCTATGCGCTCCCGCTGTCGCAGCGGGTCAACGCGCCGAACGACACGGCCCCCGTCACAGGCGGTCCGGCCGACGTGATTGCGCCGGCCTGCCGCACGCTGTTTGTCGGCGACGACCCGTCCACCTACTACAGCAACGGCAACACCGTGGGCCGCAACGCCAGCAACCGGGGCGCATTCAACAGCCTGTTCAGGCCCGGCCCCACCGGCCTGGTATGGGACCGCGGCAACTTCGAGTTCGTGCGCGCCAACGGCGACCTGGTGTTCAGCTACCGCTGGACCGACACGGCCGGCAATACCGAGAGCGACACCCTCATTGCGCGCAATGTCGGCGGCACGCTCAAGCTCGCAGGCAACGGCTACGACTACAGCGCCAGCGTGCGCCCCTTCTCGGAGCACCGCGACCTGATCACTACGCCGAACTTCAGCTCCTACACCACCGGCTACAACATCAACATCGACAACAGGACCGACGGCAGCGGCAACCCGATCTTCAGCAAGGTGCTGGTGACCGCGCCCGACGGCGTGGTGCGCACCTTCGTGCCGCAGTCGGGCTTGTCATACCTGGTGGTGATGAAGGACGACGGCGTGACGCCGAGCGGCAGCCCGATCGTTCGGCTCGCCGGCGCCTACCAGAACACGGCCACTGCCGGCAACCCGGCCGACAAGGAGCTCGGCCTCTATTTCGTGGGCACACAGTACACCGACGCGCAAATCGCGGCGCTGCAGAACCAAAGCGTGTGGACGCTGGAGTTCTTCGACACCAGCAACGCCAGCATCGCGACGCAGAAGTACCGCACCCTGGCCCGCGCGCAGTCGGTCGCCGAGATCCGGCAGCTCGCCTTTGCGAACATCACGGCGACGATGCGTGCCGAGTTGCTCGCTGATACCGACATCGCGACCAACGGCGCCAGCATCTTCGGCGCGCCCAGCCAGAACGACCCGAACAACGTCGACTTCAGCACCGACGGTCAGCTGGACGCCTGGACCGTGCCGCAGGGCGCGCTGGCGCCGACCTCGTTGGCCGTGTACGGTCGTGCGCCCTTCGGCAGCACCACCGCCGGCCAGCCGGGCGCGCGATTCAACGACAGCGCCGGCGTGGCGAGTTCGGCGCGCAGGGGGATGGTGTTCTGCTCGACGCAAGGCATCAGCGACAAGCATTGCGACAACACCTTCGGCCAGCAATACGCCGAGGGCACATCGATCAACACTGTCGAACTCTGGGCCCGCAATGCGCGCCAGGTCGAGATCAGCAAGAAGATCGGGTTCTACAAGCTCCAGTAGCAGCCGCGGCGGCTTCCAAAACAGCCCCGCTCGGGGCTGTTTTTCTTTGATGAGGATGCTATGACTGGATTGTTCAACTCGTTGCTGCAGGGCTGGCGCCGTGGAAGGACCACCGCTGCCGCCGTGCGGTTACTTGTGCTGGAATACCGTGTTCCGTACGACGAGCGGTTGAACCAGCGCGTGCAGGAAATTGGGGCGACGTTGGCGCACTATCGGCCGACGGATCACGACATTGCTTTGAGCTATGTCGTCGAGCGACTCAAAGCCCTGCCGGTAGATGGGTCCTGGCGGTTCAGAAGGATCGTTGCCAAGTACCTCGCCATCGCCGAAACGGCAAAGGCGCAGTTCCGGTACGAAGTACAGGGGCCCTTGATGGAGCTGAGACGGCTTGCCAAAGAGCAGTTCAAGCTGGACGCCCCCGCGGGCGAACTGCTTGTCTTGCCTTGCCCGACGTGTTCGCAGCGGTTGCGTGCTCCACTCGGTACACATGTGCAGATCGCCTGCCCTAAGTGCAGCCATTCCTTCGACGCTGATTTGAGTTGAACTCGTTGAAGCCCACCAGGGCGAACAGAGCAGCTCCTGAACGCGTCAGGATGGCCCGCAGAACGTTCATCGAAATTTCGCTCCGGCCTTACCTGTCCTTCACATTTCGCGCTCAGTATCGGAGCTCCTGAAAACAACTGCTCGAAGGAGCTGCCATGAAGAAGATGTTTTTCGCTGTCGGCGCTGCAGCCGTGGTCGCATTGGCCGCATTGAGCGCTCCTGCTCAAGCACAGCCGCACCATGGAGACCGCGGCCATCGCCCTCACGTGGTCGTTGTTCCGCCGCCCCCGCCGCATCACGTCACACGGCATGGCCATCACCACCGTCATGACCACCGCGCCGACTCCTATCGGCATGACCGCCGTGCCTACTACCGCCACGCACGCCGGGACAGCGACCGCGATGGCGTGCCCGACCGTTACGACCGCCGTCCACACAACCCATATCGTCGCTGAGCGCCCGAGCTGATGTCGAGCAAGCCGCCGATGAGCAGGGGGCCCGTGTGCACGCAAGCTCGGGCAGAAGTGGTCTTTCGAAACTTGGGCAGAATGCGGCCCCACAAGCTCTTAGCACGATGAAGCTGACATCAATCCATTTCATCGATGCCGCCCTGAGAAATCCTGTGAACGCGGAACTTGCTTCTCGTTTGCCACATCTCGGTTTGAGCCAATGCTTTCTGACGGCCGGCTGCCTTTTTCAAGCCACGTGGAACTCCTTGTCAGGACAGCGAGAAGAATGGGGCGTAAAAGACTACGACGTCTTCTATTTCGACGACACCGATTTGTCGTGGGAAGCCGAAGACGCGGTCATAAATCTCGTCCAGCGAAGCGTCGCTGACCTCGGTGTCAACGTTGAGGTCAGAAATCAAGCGCGGGTGCATCTTTGGTACGAACAGCGCTTTGGAGTTCGATATCCGCAGCTCACGTCCACTCGCGATGGAATTGACCGCTACCTCATTTCCTGCACCTGCGTTGGTATCGACATGACCAGTCGAAAGCTATACGCACCCGACGGTTTGGACGATTTGGCTTCCGGGGTCCTGCGAATGAATCCTCGCCACCCAATTCCGGACCTGTTCCGTCGCAAGGCGCACGACTACAAAGCGCGCTGGCCCTGGCTCACTATCGTCCCGTAGGCAACTCATTTCGATAGCTCCGGGGCGACAGCGCTCGGGTCCGGCCGGCGCCTAACTTTGAGCCGGGCATCGTGCGCAGCCAATGACAGCCATTGTTCACCTCGTTGGCTCCGGCGGAGCCGGGAAGACCACCATTGGGGCCTTGCTCGCAAAACGTGCGTTGACATCATCGTGAAGCGGCAACTCGCGAGGCCGTACTTGCCTGCAACAGGGCGCTGGACGACCCTGAGCGCCCAGCCAGAAAAGTGTCGTGCGGGCTGCTGGATGTCGAGACGCTGCGTGAAATCGGATCGCTCGCGCGGCCTGCGACTTGCATTTGGTGCGCGGCCTGGACGCTCGATCAACAGACTCAGCGTGTCGATCATTTACCGCACGCATCGTCACTTTCAAACTGCAGCCCTGCACTGAGGGAATCGAATCCAGGATGCGGCGGCGATTGGCAGGGCCCGCGACTCGTCGCTCGACATTCTGATCTTCTCGATCGCGGCCACGCGCGAGTTCATTTCTGCGAGCGTGACTCGTGAGCCGATCAGTGAAGCCAAGCGATGTAGCCAAGGCGGCTGCAGGCGATCTCATCGCCGCAGCGCGTGCCGCCGCATGTCTGAGATCAGTCCGTCAACGAAAGGAAGCTTTCCATGTCCAACCGTTTCAATCTCTCGCAGCGGCGCAAACTGGCCATGTCGATCGCCATCGGCCTGGCTGCAGTTTCCGCGCTTGCGGCCACAGGCTCCGCGCTTGCCGCCACCCGGCTTTCCGAACATCGCGCGATCTCGTGGTGCGCCGATCACTGCGATCAAGTGGTCATCGACTGGAACGCCACCGCGTACCAGGTCATCAAGGCCGCCGACGGCTACCAGAATCCGCTCGCCGCGTCCCGGGCGCTTGCCATGATGCACTTGGCGATGCATGAGGCGGCGAGCACCCGATCCTTTTCGGCACCCGCGCAGAGCCGTGCGCAGAAGGAAGCGGACGCCGCAGTGGCCGCGGCCCATGCCGCCCACGATGTCCTGGCAGCGATCTACCCGAAGCAGCAGGACGGGCTGCTGGCGGCGGCACTCGAGGCCTCGCTCGTTGATGCGGGTATCGGCGAATCGACCGCTGTCGGCGCGGCAGTGGGCAAGGCCGCGGCGCAGCAGGTGCTGTCGCGCCGCACAGATGACGGAAGCGCAGCGAGCGAGCCGTACCAACCGGGTTCGAAGCCCGGCGAGTATCGCTTCACGCCGGGCTTCGATCTTCTGTTCAGCCCGCACTGGCGCAAGATCAAGCCGTTCGCACTGACTTCGCCGAGCCAGTTCCGAGTGCCGGCGCCGCCCGCGCTCCACAGCGACGAATACGCCAGGGCGTATCAGGAGGTCCAGCGTGTCGGCAGCGATCGAAAGGACGCCAGGCGCACGCCGGACGAAACGCACTACGCGGCGTTCTGGTACGAGTTCTCGGACATCGGCTGGAACCGCATCGCCCGCACGGTGGCTCGCAAGAACAAGCAGCGTCTGGTGGAGCGCGCACGCACTTTCGCGATGCTCAACGTGGCCATGGCCGACGCTTACGTGGCGGGTTGGGACTCCAAGATGCACTACAACCTCTGGCGCCCGGTGACGGCAATTCGGCTTGGCGCCGAGGACGGCAATGCACACACCGAGGCGGATGCCGCCTTCACCCCGATGCTGCCGACACCGCCGGTGCAGGACTATCCGTCGACCCACAGCGCACTCGGCGCCGCTGCGGCCACGGTGCTGGCGCATGCCTTCGGTCGCGACGACGTCCGCTTCAGCTTTGCATCGTCGTCGGCGCTGCCCACGAACCCTGTGCGCGAATTCAAGAGCTTCAGCCAGGCCGCGCAGGAGAACGCCGACTCCCGCGTGCGCGCCGGGCTGCACTTCCGCTTCGCGACCAACGAGGGCCTGAAGCTCGGCCGCAACATCGGCCGCCATGTCGTGGAGACGTTCACGCGGCCCGCCGACGAGCAGTTGGTGCAGGCGAAGCTCTGCACGACGAGCTGCTAACCTCTTGCGCTCGAGCGCATCGCGCGTCGCCGGCGAACCGTCAGCCATCGATTGGAGCCCAGCCATGCGGATCACCATCCTCGACGACTACTTCGACACGCTGCGCACCCTGGAGTGCTTCCGCAAGCTCGAGGGCCATCAGGTCACCGTCTGGAACGACCACGTGCAGGACGACGAAGGGCTCTCGCAGCGCTTGCAGGACACCGAGGCGCTGGTGCTGATTCGCGAGCGCACCCAGATCCGCGCACCGCTGCTCGCGCGCTTGCCGAAGCTGCGCCTGATCAGCCAGCGCAGCGTGTATCCCCATATCGATGTCGATGCCTGCACCCGGTTTGGCATCGTGGTGTCGTCGAGCCAGCATGCCGGCACGCCCTCCTACGCCGCAGCGGAGCTGACCTGGGCGCTCGTGCTTGCCGCGGCGCGCCAGATCCCCCAGCAGGTGGCCGCAATGAAGGCCGGACGCTGGCAGATCGGCGTGGGCACCACGCTGCGAGGCAAGACCCTGGGCGTCTTCGGATACGGCCGCATCGGCAGCGAGGTTGCCCGTTACGCGAGGGCGTTCGGCATGGAGGTGCTGATCTGGTCGAGTGAAGCCTCGCTGACCCGCGCACGGGCGGACGGCCATCGCGTGGCCGAGAGTCAGGCCGATTTCTTCGGCCGATGCGATGTCGTGAGCCTGCATCTGCGCCTGGTCGACCGCACACGCGGCATCGTCGGGGCCGAGGACCTGGCGCGCATGAAGCCTTCGGCGCTGCTGGTCAACACCAGCCGCGCCGCCCTGATCGCGCCGGGGGCGCTGGTCGCCGCCTTGAAGGCCGGCCGGCCCGGCGGCGCTGCGGTCGACGTCTACGAAGAAGAACCGGTGCTGGATCCGTGCCATCCGCTGCTGCAACTGGACAACGTGATCTGCACGCCTCACATCGGCTACGTGTCGCGCGATGAGTACGAAGTCCAGTTCACCGACGTCTTCGACCAGATCGTTGCGTACGCCGGCGGCAACCCGATCAACGTGGTGAACCCTGAGGTCCTGAGTCGGCGTCGATGAGAAGCAAAGCCGGTGTCGGCGACTCGGCATCGACGCGCGGCGATGCTGCTTTCTTGCGCCATGCTGCAGGCGGCAAGCCGAAGTGGCGCTTGAATGCCCGGTTGAACGCAGCCTCTGACTCGTAGCCGACTTCATCGGCGATCGCGAACAAGCTCTTGTTCGTGCTGCGCAGTCGCTGGGCCGCGAGACTGATCCTCCACCGCGTGAGGTACTGGATCGGCGGTTGTCCGATGAAGTGTAGAAAGCGGTCCGAGAGGGAGGAGCGCGACAGTCCCACCTGCTGGGCCAGCGATTCCACGGTCCATGGCCTGGCGGGGTTCGAATGCAGCAGCGCAAGCGCCCGCCCGACGAATGGATCACGCGCTCCGGCGAGCCACCCGGCCTGCTCGGGCGGCAGGCTCTCCACAAAGCGCCGGATCGTCTCGACGAACAGCAGCTCCGACAGTTTTGCCAACACCGACGCGCCTCCCAATCGCTCGGCACTGCGCCCCCCCATGCTCAGCCGGACGTAGCTGCGGATCCAGTCGCTGACGTCGCCGTCGCGCGCGCTGACACGAAGCAGGCGCGGCAGCGAGGCGAACAGCGAGGCACAAACACTGCGGTCGAGCGCGAGATAGCCGCACACGACCTTGGTGATCGCGCCGCCGCCGCCGTAGTGCCGACGCGGCAGAAGTCCGAGTTCCGGGGTGACGAGGTTCTGCGCCGATATCGCTTCGCCTTTCAGCTCACTGCCCATCAGGTGCGGATCGCCGTGCGGAAACATCACGACATCGCCAGCCTCCAGTCTGACGGGAGCCTCGTCGAGAAGCTTGATCCAGCAGCTGCCACCGACGATCAGGTGATACTCGATCAGGAATTCGGCCTCAGGCATCAATACCTGGGCAAGCACATGCGAAGGGGGCGATTCGGTCAGCCATGGGGCCGACAGCTCCATGTTGAGGAACATGGCGCCCGTCAGTCGAACCTGGCTGAGCACGTCCGACAGTGCATCGGCCGCCGGCGGTTGGCCGGATATTCGGACCGGAGCTTCCGCGTGCCGACCATTCGTCTCATTCATCGTGATCTCCACTGACATGCCGGCTTCGAAGTGAATTCGAGAATGGCCGAAGCCACTGCGGCAGAATCTTCGACCCATCGCCAGTGCCGTTGCCCTCCATCGGGATGAATCTTGAGTTGTGCACCTGAGCAGCTAGATGCTCGCCCGGCTGAAAACGCACGCCGCGGCCGGGTCGCTCGCCTGCATCAGCTCCCATCCGCGAGCGAGCCATTGCTCCTCAAGAATACGCAGTGAAGAAATCGAGGGAATCCCCCGAATGGCCGAGGGCGAACGCGTGCGCCCAGGGCTGAGGACCGACTGGCACCGAATAGGGCAGACGACGCGCAAGCGTCTCCCGGCGTGATCAGACGGCCGCTGAGTCTTCTGAGGGCGGTTCTCTGAGGCACTCGCCGACCGTGGAGCAAGTGAAGACTCCACATCATTCTGGTGCCGGCGCGCCGTATCATGCGCGCGAGGTAGAGCGCATGTCCGGCAAACAGGTAGCCCTTGCCAAGATCTCGCGGCCCCGGCTGCACGATGTGCTGGCGCGCACGCGCCTCTTCGGCCTGCTCGATAAGGCCTTGCGGCGACCGGTCGTCTGGCTCAGCGCACAGCCCGGCGCCGGCAAGACCACCCTGCTCGCGAGCCACCTCGAAGCCCGCAAGCGCGCCTGCATCTGGTATCAGCTGGATGCCGCCGATGCCGACCCCGCCTCCTTCATCTACCACCTGCGGCTCGCGGCCACTGGCGCCGGCGCGCTCAAGGCGCCCGAGCGGCTGCCGCTGCTGACACCCGAGTACCTGCAGGACCTGCGCGGTTTCGCGCGGCGCTTCTTCCGCGAGCTCTTCGACAGCCTCGGGCCCGACGCGCTGCTGGTGTTGGACAATTTCCAGGAGGTGCCCGAGGCCTGCGCCTTCCACCGGGTGATGGCGGAGGGCATGGAACAGGTGCCCGAGGGCGTCAACATCGTCGTCATCAGCCGCCTCGAGCCGCCCGCGGACTATGCGCCGCTCCTGGCCGCCGACGCGCTCGCCGTGCTCGACGGCGAGCAGCTGCGGCTGAGCCTCGCCGAAACCAAGGCCATTGCGCGCAAGCGGGGCATCACGAGCGACGCCGCGATCGAGGCGCTGCACGAGCGCTCGCATGGCTGGGCCGCGGGCCTCACCCTTCTCTTGACGCGCACCCGCGGGCATGTCGGCCAGGATGAGGAAGACGAGTCCGAATCGCTGCAACATGTGTTCGGCTACTTCGCGCAGCGGGTTTTCGACGGCACTGTGCCTGAGCATCGCCGGGCGCTGATGCAGCTGGCCTTCCTGCCGCTGATCACAGTCGAGCTGGCCGAGAACCTGACCGGCCTCCCAGACGCGGGCCGCCTGCTCGACCACCTCTACAAGCGGCACCTGTTCACCGACCGGCGGCGCGTCGCTGCGCCGGCGGCAACCTACGTCTTCCAGTTCCACGCGCTGTTCCGCACCTTCTTGCAGCACCAGGCGCGTGAGAGCATGGAAGCAGCCGCGATCCGCGACATCAGCCGCCGCGCCGGCCGCCTGCTCGACGCCGCGGGTCACTGGGAGCAGGCGCAGGCGCTGTTCGCCGAGGCAGCCGACTGGGACGCCTATGCCGGCCTCGTGGCCGTGCACGCCGAGGGCCTTCTCGAACAAGGCCGGCGCCAGACCGTGCTTGGATGGATCGGCCGCATGCCCGAGGCCGCGCGCGAGGGCGACCCCTGGCTGGGCTACTGGGAAGGCCGTGCGCTGATGGCGGCCGCGCCCGAGCGCGCGCTGCAGGTCTTCCAGGCGCACCACCGGCGCTTCGCCGAGGAGGCCGACGTGGTCGGCCAGCTCGCCTGCGGCGCCGCGATCGTGCAGACGCTGTGGCATGCGCGCCTGGGCTGGTCGGAGATCACGCCCTGGGTCGACCGGCTCGAACCCTTGATGCGCGAAGACCTGCGCTTTCCCACCGCGGCGGTGGAACTCCTGAGCATGTCGGCGCTGCACGCAGCGCTCGCCTTCTGCCGGCCGGGGCATCCGGCGGTGCGGCGCCTGGGGCCGAAGCTGCTGGGGCTGATCGACGATGCCGCGATCGACTGGAACCAGCGGCTGACCACGGCCACGCACCTCATCACCTACTTCCACAACGCGGCCGAGCATGAGCTCGCGATGCAGCTCGCGGCCAAGGTCGATGCTGCAGTCGAGGCGCTGCCCGCGAGCGCGCTCAACCGCGCCTTCTGGTTCGTTTTCCGGGCCATGCACGACCTCCGGCAGGCGAATTACGAAGCGGCAGCCGCACGCTTCCAGCGCGCCGAGGACCTGGCGCGCGGCGAAGGCCTGGCCCATGCCGAGTTCGCCGCCCTGCAGTTCCGCGCCTACCTGGACCTCAGCTTCCGCCGCACCGGCGAGGCGCAGGCCCGGCTCGCGCGCATGGAGGTCCACCCGGCGCGCGGAAACCCCGACGCCGAGATGAACTTCTGCGTCGCGCGGACGATGCTCGCGCAGCTGAAGGGCGAGGTACAGGCCGCACTCGACCACGCGCAGCAGGGCCTGAAGGCGGTCGACCGCGTCGGCGCAGCCTACTTCCAGGCGGTGTTTCCGGTGCTGTTCACCAGCGCCTTCGCCGATGCCGGCCAGTTCGAGCGCGCGCAGGACATCGTCGCGAGCGCGCGCCGCCTGTCGCGCGGCAGCTACCTGGAGGCAATGGACGCCCAGCTCCTGCTCGAAGAGGCCTACATCGCCCATGTTCAGGGCGATACGGCGCTCGCCTCTTCGAAGCTGGCCGAAGGGCTCGCGCTCGGCGCTGCCGATCGCACGCGCGCGGCCTATGTGCATCGCGTGGTGACGCGCAAGCCCATATTGCTGGAACTGGCGCTCGAGGACGGCCTCGAGCCCGGGTTCGCGCGCCATCTCGTGCGCCGCTGGCGCATCGCGCCGCCGGCCGAGGAGATCGCAGGGTGGCCCTGGCCGATCCGGATCCGCACGCTGGGCGGCTTCGAGCTGCTGGTCGACGACCGGCCGATCGAGTTCGGCCGCAAGGCGCCGAAGAAAACCCTCGCGCTCCTGAAGGCCATCGTCGCGCGCGGCGGCAGCGCGCCGGAGAGCGCGCTCATCGACACCTTCTGGCCCGACGAAACGGGCGACGCCGCCGCGCGCTCGCTCGGCGCCGCGGTCCGTCGCCTGCGCGATCTGCTGGGCGAAGGCGATGCGGTCGTGCAGCAGGGCGGCCAGCTGTCGCTGGACCGCGCCTGCGTGTGGGTCGATGCCTGGGCTTTCGAGCGCGCGCTCGCGGCAGCGCGCGAGGCCGCGAGCGGCGACGATGCCGCTATCGCGCAGGCGCTGGCGCTCTACCGCGGCGCCTTCCTGCCCGAGGAGGAAGGCGAGAGCTGGCCGGTGGCGCTGCGCGAGCGGCTGCGCGGCAAGTTCATCCAGGCCGTCGCCGGCCATGCCGGCCGGCTCGAAGCCGCGCACCGCGACGAGGAAGCCGTCGCCTGGTACCTGCGCGGGCTCGATGCCGACAGCGTGGTCGAGCCCTTCTACCAGGGACTGATGCGCTGCTACCACCGGCTCGACCGCCTGCCCGAAGCGGTCAGCGCCTACCGCCGGCTGAAGCAGACGCTGTCGGTCACGCTCAGCCTGCCGCCGTCGGCTGGGACGGAGAAGCTCTATCGAAGCTTGCGCCTGGACGCCGCCGATCCGCGAATAAGTAGCCAATAAATAGCCGGCCTCTTCTTACGCTGACTCCCCATCGAGAAAGGAGTCACCGTGAGAGAGATACGCAGTTACCTGATCCGCGTCTACCGCCAGGACGCGGCCGTCGTGGCCGGCGTGGTCGAGGATGTCCGCAGCAGCCGGATCGCACCGTTCCAGTCGCTGGCCGAGTTGTGCGAGGTGCTGAGCGGCCGCAAGCCCTTCGCGCGGCGCGCCGTGCGCCGCCGGAGCGCGCCATGAAGGCGGGCGAAAGTCTCACCGCGCCTCAGCCGGCGCCGGTCTCCAGCGACCCGGCCGAGGAATACAAGAGCGTCTGCGACTTCATGCGGCTCTACGCGACGCTGCGCTTCTACCAGCTCGCGCTGCTCCTGGGCACCACCGGCAGCATCATCACCGCGCTCTCGTCGAACGCCGTGCGCGTGAGCTTCGCGCGCGCCGAGATCCTGAAGACCGGCGGGCTCGTCGTGAGCCTGGCCTTCCTGGTGATGGAATTCCGCGCCACTTCGTACTGGCACGGCCTGCGCGATCGCGGCAACGAGCTGGCGCAGGCGCTGCGCTTCCGCCCCTTCCCCACGCCCTCGCGCTGGAACCCGCTGACCACCAGCGGCGCCGGCTTCTACCTGCACGCCTTCATTGCGACGCTGTGGCTCGCGAGCCTGGCGTTCCGGCTCCAGCTCGGGCTCTGAACCCCTTCCGTTTCCCCCAACCACCTCGACAGAGAGACATCCCCATGAGCAACACCATCACCTCCTCCTCTTCCTTCGGCGCGCGCATCGCGGCCCACGCGGCCTCGCTGATCTTCCTTGCCGGCGGCCTTGCGCCTGCCCACGCGGCCGGCTCGGCCACGCCGGTGATCTACCCCGCCAAGGGGCAGAGCGCCAAGCAGCAGGACCAGGACAAGTACGCCTGCTACGGCTGGGCCCGCGGCCAGACCGGCTTCGATCCCGCGCAGGCGCAGCAGGCCGCGGCGCCGGGTGCAGGCATGCCGCCGGGCGGGCTCCTGCGAGGCGCCGCCGGCGGCGCCACCCTCGCCGCGGCCACCGACCACGACCCGGCGCATGGCGCAGCGGCGGGCATGGTCGGCATCGCGGTGCGCGAGCGCATCAAGGCGGCGCAGGCCGCGCAGCAGCAACAGGCCGTGCGCGCCCAGCAGAAGGCAGGGTACGACCGCGCTTTCAAGGCCTGCATGGAGGGGCGGGGCTATGTCCTTCGCTGAACGCATGAAGCCGGGCGCCGCCCCGCTGCTGCTGCTGGCCGGCGCCCTGCTGATCGCCGGATGCGTCCGCAAGGCCGAGCCGGCCCATGAAGAAATCCGCCCGGTGCGCAGCGTGGTGGCCGGCGCGACGAGCGGCTCGGTCGGCGCCACGTACTCGGGCCAGGTCCATGCGCGCTACGAAAGCAAGCTGGGCTTCCAGGCTTCGGGCCGCATCGTCGCCCGCCTGGTCGAGGTCGGCAGCCATGTCCGGCGCGGACAGCCGCTGATGCGCCTCGACCCGGCGCAGGAGGCGCTGCAAGTGGTCGCCGCGGTGGCCAGCACCGACGCGGCGAAGAGCCGCGTGGCGCAAAACCGCGTCGACCTGCAGCGCACCGAGCAACTGCTGGCGCGCAAGTTCGCCTCGCAGGCCGAGGTCGACCAGCAGCGCCTGGCACTTGCAGAGTCGGAGTCGCAGCTCAGGTCGGCGCTGGCGCAACAGCAGATCCGCGTCAACCAGCGCGGCTACACCGAGCTCTTCGCCGACCGCGACGGCGTGGTCGCCGCGATCCACGCCGAGGCCGGCCAGGTGGTCTCCGCCGGCCAGCAGGTCGTCACCGTGGCCGCCGATGGCGAGCGCGAGGTGCTGGTGAGCGTGCCCGAATCGCGCGTCGACGAGCTGCGCCGCGCGAAGAACCTCCAGGTGTCCGTCTGGGCCCGGCCCGGCAAGCGCTACCAGGGCGCGCTGCGCGAGCTGGCGCCCGACACCGACAGCGTGACGCGCACCTACTCGGCGCGCATCTCGGTGAAGGACGCCGACAGCGCGCTGATGCTGGGCATGACGGCCTCGGTGTTCACGCCCGATGTCGAGGGCAAGTCGGCCATCCGCCTGCCGCTCGGCGCCATCCTTCACAAGGACGGGCATGCCCAGGTCTGGGTGGTCGACGCCAAGACTTCGCAGGTCGCCGCGCGCGCCGTCGAACTCGGCAGCGCGCAGGACGACCATGTGCAGGTTGCCGCCGGGCTCGCGGGGGGCGAGACGGTGGTCACCGCGGGCGTGCACATGCTTCATGCCGGACAGAAGGTGAAGATGGTCGCCGCGCAGGGGGTGCAGCCATGAGCAGGATCAACCTCTCCGAATGGGCGCTGCGCCACCCGCAGATGATCGCCTTCCTGCTGATGATGCTCGGCCTCGGCGGCGTCCTCGCCTACGGCAAGCTCGGGCAGAAGGAAGACCCCGAGTTCACCGTCAAGACCATGGTGGTGCAGGCCTCCTGGCCGGGCAGCTCGGCGCAGCAGATGGCCGAGCAGGTGACCGACAAGCTCGAGAAGAAGCTGCAGGAAGTGGCCGAGATCGACTACATCAGCAGCTACGCCAAGCCCGGCGTGACGCAGATCAAGGTCAACCTGCGCGAGGCGACGCCGCCGGCCGCGGTGCCGCAGGTCTGGTACCAGGTGCGCAAGAAGCTCGGCGACATCCAGTACACCCTGCCGCAGGGCGTGCGCGGCCCCTTCTTCAACGACGAGTTCGGCGACACCTTCGGCAACCTCTACGCCATCACCGGCGACGGCTTCGGCGCCGAGGACCTGCGCGACTTCGCCGACGCGGCGCGCAACGAGTTCCTGCGCGTGGCCGACGTCAACAAGGTCGAGCTCGCGGGCGTGCAGGACCCGAAGATCCATGTCGAGGCATCGAACGCCAAGCTGGCCTCGCTGGGCATCGACCCGGCGCTGATCGCTTCCACGCTGGCGGCGGCCAACACGGTCGAGGCGGCCGGCACCGTGCTGACCGCGACCGAGCAGCTGCGCCTCACGGTCAGCGGCGAGTTCGACTCGGTCGACAGCATCCGCAACATGGGGATCCGCGCCGGCGAGCGCATGTTCCGCCTCGGCGACATCGCCGAGGTGCGGCGCGGCCTGGTCGACCCGGCCACCTCCAAGATGCGCTTCAATGGCCAGGAGGCCGTCGGCCTCGCGGTCAGCATGCGCAAGGGCGGCGACGTGATCCGGCTCGGAGAGCAACTCACGGCCACCGTGGAGCGCATCCAGGCCAGCCTGCCGGTGGGCGTGCAGATCCATGCCGTGTCCGACCAGCCGCGCGTGGTCGCTGAGTCGGTGCACGAGTTCAAGAAGAGCCTGCTGGAGGCCGTGGCCATCGTGCTGGTGGTGAGCTTCTTCTCGCTCGGACTGCGCACCGGCCTGGTGGTGGCGCTCAGCATTCCGCTGGTGCTGGCGCTGACCTTCCTCGTCATGTACGTCCTGGGCATCGAGCTGCAGCGCATCTCGCTGGGCGCGCTGATCATCGCGCTAGGCCTCTTGGTGGACGACGCGATCATCGCCGTCGAGATGATGGCGCTCAAGCTGGAGCAGGGCTGGGACAAGTTCCGCGCCGCCACCTACGCCTACACCGCCACCGCCTTCCCGATGCTCACCGGCACGCTGATCACCGCGGCCGGCTTCCTGCCGGTGGGCTTCGCCAGGTCGGGCGCGGGCGAGTACGTGTTCTCGCTGTTCCAGGTGGTCGGCATCTCGCTCATCCTGTCGTGGGTGGTCGCGGTGCTGTTCACGCCCTACATAGGATTCAAGCTGCTGCGCGAGCACCACGGCGCGGCACATGCCGCCGATGAGGACGCGATCTACCGGCGCGGCTTCTACCTGCGCTTCCGGCGCCTCGTCGAGCTCTGCCTCGCGCACCGCCGGTGGGTGATCGGCGTCACGGCGCTGCTCTTCGCCGGCTCGATCGCGCTCTTCGGCCTGGTGCCCAAGCAGTTCTTCCCGGCCTCCGACCGGCCCGAGCTGATGGTCGACCTGTGGCTGCCGCAGGCCGCCACCTTCGAGGCCAGCCAGCGCGAGGTCGAGGCGCTCGAAGAGCAGCTGCGGAACGACCCCGACGTGGTCGCGGTCACCAGCTATGTCGGCAACGGCAGCCCGCGCTTCTACCTGCCGCTCGACGTGCAGACACCCAATCTCAACCTCGGCGAGCTGATGGTGATGACCAAGGGCGGGGAGGCGCGCGAGCGCGTGCTGGCCAAGATCCAGCAGCTCTTCGATGCCGGCTTCCCGCTGGTGCGCGGCCGGGTCAACCGGTTGGAGAACGGGCCGCCGGTCGGCTATCCGCTGCAGTTCCGCGTGTTCGGGCAGGACCCGCAGCAGGTACGCGCCATCGCCGAGCAGGTGGGCGCGATCCTGCGCGCCGAGCCGCATGTGCGGCGCGTCAACCAGGACTGGGGCGAGCGGCTCAAGCGTGTGCGCGTGGATGTCGACCAGGACAAGGCGCGCGCGCTCGGCATCAGCTCGCGGCAGATCAAGAGCGCGCTGCAGGGCTCGCTGTCGGGCATCAGCATCACGCAGTACCGCGAGGGCGACAAGGACATCGACGTGGTCGCGCGCCTGATCGCACCCGAGCGCACCGACCTCAACAACCTGAAGGACGCGAAGATCTACCTGCGCGAAGGCAGGTTCGTGCCGGTCTCGCAGGTGGCGCGGCTCTCGCTCGACAGCGAGGACAGCGTGCTGTGGCGGCGCAACCGCGTGCCCACGCTCACCGTGCGCGCCGACGTGGCCGGCGCGGAAGCACCGGACGTCACGCTCGCGCTCAAGCCCAAGCTCGACGAGCTGGCGAAAAGCCTGCCGCTGGGCTACGGCATCGACGTCGGCGGCGCCTTCGAATCGAGCGGCAAGTCGCAGGCCTCGATCTTCGCGGTGATGCCGCTGATGCTCGCCGCCGTGCTGCTGCTGCTGATGCTGCAGCTGCAGGACATCAAGAAGATGGCGTTGGTGCTGCTCACCGCGCCGCTCGGAATGATCGGTGTGTCGCTGACGCTCGCCGCCTGCCGCATCCCCTTCGGCTTCGTCGCGATGCTGGGCGTGATCGCGCTGGCCGGGATGATCATCCGCAACTCGGTGATCCTGGTGGTGCAGATCGACCACGACGTGCAGGCGGGCGTGCCGCTGTGGAACGCGATCGTCGAATCGGCGGTGCGCCGCATGCGGCCGATCGTCCTCACCGCGCTGGCGGCCATCCTCGCGATGGTGCCGCTCACGCACTCGGTGTTCTGGGGCCCGATGGCCTGGTCGATCATGGGCGGGCTGTTCGTCGCGACCCTGCTCACCCTTCTCTTCCTGCCCGCCCTCTACGCCAGCTGGTACGGCGCGAAGCGGCCGCTGGCTGCATGACCCCTCGGAGAATGACGATGAACAGGATCACCATGTCCATGAAGGCCGCCGTCGCCGCGAGCCTCGCATGCCTCGCGGGCGCCAGCTTCGCGCTCGACCTGATCGGCTCGTACGAGAAGGCGCTGTCCGTCGACCCCGCCATCCGCGCCGCCGACCAGGCGGTACTCGCCGGCCGCGAGAAGGCGGTGCAGGGCAGCGCACTCTTCAAGCCGCAGGTCTCGCTCACGGCCGGCCTCACGCGCGTCAGCGAGAAGTCGACGGTCAGCACGGCCGCCGGCACGAGCCAGTCCGACACCTCGGGCAACGTCCGCCAGGTGGCGGTGCAACTGGTGCAGCCGCTCTACAACGCCAAGGCCAAGGCCGACAGCAAACAGCTGCACCAGCAAACCGAGCTGGCCGAGGTCAGCCATCGCGATGCGCAGCAGGAGCTGGTTCAGCGCGTCGCCGAAACGTATTTCAACGTGCTGCTGGCGCGCGAATCCCTGCGCGTCGCGCAGGCCGAGAAGACCGCGGTCGAGATGCAGCGCGACCGCGCCCAGGCCCGCTTCGACGTCGGGCGCGGCAAGATCACCGACCTGCAGGAAGCGCAGGCGCGCTACGACAGCGTGCTGGCGCGCGAAGTCTCGGCGCAGAGCACGCTGGCGCTGCGGCAAGCGCAGTACCGCGAGCTGACCGGCGCGCCGGCCGAAGGACTGGCCGCGCTTCGCCGCGGCTTCGCGCCGGTGCCGCCGCAGCCCGACAGCCTGCAGGCCTGGCAGTCGAAAGGGCTGGACCGCAACACCCGCGTGCTGATCAAGCACGGCGAGCTGGCGATCGCCGACGCAGAGATCGGCAAGTACACGCTCAGCGCTCGTCCGACGGTGGACCTGGTGGCAAGCCTGAGCCGGCAGGGCCAGAACGGCAGCCTCTCGCCCGCGGTCTCGCCGGACAGCGCCCGCGGCGCGGCCATCGGCGTGCAGCTGAACATCCCGCTCTTCACGGGCGGCGCAATCACTTCCCGCCAGCGCGAGTCCATCGCCAGGAAAAACCAGGCCGAGCAGGAACTGAGCTCGGCGCAGCGCGACGCGCGCCTGCAGGTCCAGGACGCCTTCCTCGCAGTGAAGACCGGCGTAGCGCGCATCGCCGCGCTGGAGCAGTCGGTGCTGTCGGCGCGCACCGCGCTCGAAGCCACCACGCTGGGCCGCGACGTCGGCAGCCGCACCGAGGTGGACGTGCTCGACGCGCAGCAGCGGCTCTTCGCAGCCGAGCTCGACCTCGCGCAGGCCACCAACGACTACCTTCTGGGCCGCATCCGGCTCGCGTCGGCGGCCGGGGAGTTGCGCGAAGACCACCTGCGCGAGCTCAACACCTACCTTGCACCGGGAGATTGATCATGGATATCGCGTTGTCTCCTCGCACGGAGCCGGCCGTGCTTGCGGGTCGCTTTGCAGATGGCTGCTCGAGCTCGCCGCAGTGCTGGCGGCGGGCTGCGCGGGGCTGCCGCCGCAACCCTCGGACCGCGCGTCGTATGCACTTGCGCCATCGCCGGCCACCGAGCGGGAACATGCAGCGCAACGCGAGGCCGATGGATGAAAGGAGCTGACGCGGCGACGGCACGGATTTGGCTCCTGGGCCGACTGCCGGCGGCCTGCCTTGCGCCGAAGATCTCGGGGCGCGCATGGCCTCGATGCCCTTCATCAGTCCATGGCGTATCGTCCGCAACACAGAGGCCGCATCGGTGCGGCCTTCAACATCTTGAACGCAGGAAGCAGCGATGCAACGAGTGATTCTTTCCGGCGCCAGCGGCTGGGCCGGCGCGGCACTGGCGCGAGGCATCGCGCAACAGGCCGATATGCAGCTCGTCGGCGCGGTCGGGCAGCGAAGCGCAGGCCGGTCCTTAAGCGAGGTGCTCAAAGTTCCCGAACTCTCGGGCTTGGTCTCCGCCACTGCCACGGACGCACTGGCGCAGGCGACAGGCTGTGATGTCTATGTGGAGTACTCGAAGCCGCACGATATCGCCACCGTCCAGGCCAACATCCTTTCGGCGCTGGCAAAAGGCGCGCATGTGGTGATCGGCAGCTCGGGCTTGAGCGACGAAGACTACGCCCGGATCGACGCCGCCGCGCATGATGCGAAGCGAGGGGTGCTGGCCTGCGGCAACTTCGCCCTGACTGCCGTGCTGCTGCAGCGCTTTGCGGAACTGGCGGCGCGCTACATCCCGCACTTCGAGCTCATCGACTATGCGAAGGATTCGAAGCCCGACGCGCCCTCCGGCACCGGGCGCGAGCTGGCGCTTCGCCTTGGCAACGTGCGGCAGCCTGCGCTTGGCGTGCCGCTCGACAAGGTCAACGGCCCGGGCGGAGTGCGCGGCGCGACCGTGAACGGCGTGCAGGTGCACGCGGTGCGCGTGCCCGGCTTCGTCCTCGGGATCGAAGCCATCTTCGGGATGAAAGACCAGCGCCTGCACCTGCGGCATGAAGCCGGCAGCAGCGCGGAGCCCTATGTCGACGGAGCCCTGTTGGCAATCCGCAAGGTGGCAGGGCACATTGGCGTGTTGCGCGGGCTGGACAAGGTCATGGAACTCTAGATGCTATGTAGGACTACCCGAGTCACCCCCGTTTAGCTAAAACGGGATTTCCAACTTCTAGGCAAAGGAGACGGAAATGACGACGACCCAGACAGTCCTACGAGGCAAGAATACGGCGATTCAGGGCGCCCTGTACATAAGCTTCGAGTTGGGCGACAAGAAGTGGAAACTGACCACCGGCGATGGGCGCCACAGCGCGAGCCGATACACGGTAGATGCCGGCGACACGACCGCGGTTGTTGACTGCCTGCGCAAGGCCAAGGAGCGCTGCAAGCTCGGAGCACAAGTGAAGGTGCACACCTGCTACGAGGCAGGACGAGATGGCTGGTGGCTGCATCGCTGGCTGGTCGGGCAAGGCATCGACAGCATCGTGGTCGACTCTGCCAGCATCGAGGTCAACCGACGCGCCAGGCGAGCCAAGACCGACCGGCTCGATGGCGACAAGCTGCTGGCGATGCTGCTGCGTTATCACGCGGGCGAAGCCCGCGTGTGGTCGGTGCTGCACGAGCCCACGCCCGAGGACGAAGACGCGCGCCGGCTGCACCGCGAGCTGGAGCGACTGGCGCGAGAGCGCATCGCGCACACCAACCGCATCGGCTCGCTGCTGGTGCTGCACAACCTGCGCCCGAAGATCATCATCGGCGGGCGCGAGTGGGCGCACTGGTGGGAGCGTCACTGCGCGCAGGTGCCGCCG
>NZ_JBDGJK010000024.1:0-77055 GCF_057656935.1 Variovorax sp. Soil_C_33 | reverse complement strand
TGGAAGAAGGCCTGCGCTTCGCGATCCGCGAAGGCGGCCGCACCGTGGGTTCGGGCGTGGTGGCGAAGATCCTCGACGTTTAAGCGATTGCGAAGGGGTATAGCTCAATTGGCAGAGCGTCGGTCTCCAAAACCGAAGGTTGTAGGTTCGATTCCTACTGCCCCTGCCACCTAGGGTGGCCTCGTCAAAACAAGCCCGTCATAGCCTGACGGGCTTCGGCGTCTCAAGAAGACGCGTTGGAATTGAAGGCCGCAAGGCCGCAGGAAATTAGCCCAAGATGGCCACTTCTCAAATCGAAACCGTGAGTACCGGCGCAGACAAGGCCAAGCTGGCCGTGGCTGTCGTGCTCGCGGTGGGCGCCATCGTGGCGTTCTATCTGCTCTCGCGCCAAGGTGCGCTCGTGCAGTGGGCCGCCTTGCTGGTGGGGCTTGCCGCCGCCGTCGGCGCGTTCGCAAGTTCGGAGAACGGTCGTCAGCTGTGGGCTTTCGGCCGTGATTCGTGGCGCGAGGTCAAGAAGGTCGTGTGGCCTACCCGCAAGGAAGCGATCCAGATGACGGCCTACGTGTTCGGCTTCGTCGTGATCATGTCCATCTTCCTTTGGCTCACCGACAAGACGCTTGAATGGGTGTTCTTCGACCTCATTCTGGGCTGGAGAAAATAATGACTGACGACGCTGTCGAAACCACGCCGGAAAGCACTTCCGTGCTGGCGCCTCCCGCCAACCCCGATCTGCGCTGGTACGTGGTGCACGCCTACTCCGGCATGGAAAAGGCCGTGGAGCGGAACATCCTCGAGCGCATCAACCGCGCCGGCATGCAGAGCAAGTTCGGCCGCATCCTGGTGCCGACCGAAGAAGTGGTCGAGATCAAGAACGGCCAGAAGCGCACCACCGAGCGCCGCTTCTTCCCGGGCTACGTGCTGGTCGAGATGATCATGGACGACGAAAGCTGGCACCTGGTGAAGCACACCAACAAGGTGACGGGCTTCGTCGGCGGCGCGAAGAACCGGCCGGCCCCGATCTCGCAGAAGGAAGTCGAAGACATCGTCAGCCAGATGCAGCAGGGCACCGAGAAGCCGCGCCACAAGGTCGAATTCGTCGTGGGCGAATTCGTGCGCGTCAAGGAAGGTCCGTTCACCGACTTCAACGGCACGGTCGAGGAAGTCAACTACGAGAAGAGCAAGGTGCGCGTGTCGGTCATGATCTTCGGCCGCGCGACGCCTGTCGAACTCGAATTCAGCCAGGTCGAAAAAACGTAAACAGGACGAAAACAAGGCCAGGTGCCCTGGCCTTGTACTTTTTTGGGTTTCTTGCTCCTCCGACTCGGCGGGGAACCTTCAGCAGAGAGTCGTCAACCCCGGGGAGCTGCGGCTGAACAAGCCAAGGCGTCATCACCCGCAAGGAGAAAAGCATGGCGAAAAAAATCGTCGGCTTCATTAAGCTGCAAGTGCCAGCTGGTAAAGCCAATCCGTCGCCGCCGATCGGCCCCGCACTGGGCCAACGCGGTTTGAACATCATGGAATTCTGCAAGGCGTTCAACGCGCAGACCCAAGGCGTCGAGCCGGGCCTGCCGCTGCCGGTGGTCATCACCGCGTTCGCCGACAAGAGCTTCACCTTCATCATCAAGACGCCGCCGGCGATCACCTTGATCAAGAAGGCCATCAAGCTCGAGAAGGGTTCCGCCCGTCCGCACACCGACAAGGTCGGCAAGATCACGCGCGCACAGCTCGAAGAGATCGCCAAGACCAAGATGAAGGACCTGACGGCAGCCGATCTGGATGCCGCGGTTCGTACCATCGCCGGCTCTGCCCGCTCGATGGGCGTGAATGTGGAGGGCGTGTAATGGCCAAGATCACCAAAAAGCAAAAAGCGCTGGCAGGCAAGGTCGACAGCAACAAGCTGTACCCGCTCGCCGACGCGATCGGCATCGTCAAGGAAGCTGCCACCGCGAAGTTCGATGAGTCGATCGACGTGGCCGTGCAGCTCGGCATCGATGCCAAGAAGTCGGACCAGGTGGTGCGCGGCGCCGTCGTGATGCCCAATGGCACCGGCAAGACCAAGCGCGTGGCCGTGTTCGCGCAGGGCGCCAAGGCCGAAGAAGCCAAGGCCGCCGGCGCCGACATCGTCGGCATGGACGACCTCGCCGCGATGGTGAAGGCCGGCGACATGCCCTTCGACGTCGTGATCGCTGCACCGGACGCGATGCGCGTGGTCGGTACGCTGGGCCAGATCCTCGGCCCCCGCGGCCTGATGCCGAACCCGAAGGTCGGCACCGTGACGCCCGACGTCGCAACCGCCGTCAAGAACGCCAAGGCCGGCCAGGTGCAGTTCCGCGTCGACAAGGCCGGCATCGTGCACGGCACGATCGGACGTCGCTCGTTCGACACCGACAAGCTGCAGGGCAACCTGGCGGCGCTGATCGAGGCGCTGGTAAAGGCCAAGCCGGCCACCAGCAAGGGTGTGTACCTGCGCAAGGTGGCCGTGTCGTCGACGATGGGCGTGGGTGTCCGCGTGGACACGCAGACCATCGCCGCACAGGCCTGAGTTTGTGAAGGATCTGCCCCATCGCCGGTCAAACGGCGGCGGGGCGATGTGGTGGGTCGGGGCTGCGTTCAAACGCTTTCCCGGGCCATCCAAGACCGCTGGTGTGCGGGGCAACCTGCACTTAATCGCCAGCGCAGATGGCGATCCCGCTGCAAGGAATCCATTTCCGAAACAGTTGGTCGCTGCATGAAGCGCGTCTCGAGGCTCCGGCCGAGGGACGCATTAAAAGGAGTAGACCTTGAGTCTGAATCGCAGTGAGAAAGAAGCGGTCATCAGTGATGTGACCAGCCTCGCCGCAAAAGCTCAAACGCTCGTGATGGCGGAGTACCGTGGCATCACGGTCGCCGACATGACCAAACTGCGCAACGATGCGCGCAGCAAGGCCGTGACCCTGAGTGTTCTCAAGAACACGCTGGCACGCCGCGCTGTCGCAGGTAGCTCGTTTGAGATCGTGTCCGACCAGATGACCGGTCCGCTGATCTATGGCTTCTCCGAAGACGCCGTGGCTGCCGCGAAAGTGGTGGCCGATTTCGCGAAAACCAACGACAAGCTGGTGATTCGCGGCGGTGCATTCGGTGGCAAGGCCCTGGACGTCGAGGGCGTGAAGCAACTGGCCAACATCCCTTCCAAGGAAGTGCTGTTGTCGCAGCTGCTGGGCTTGATGCAATCCCCGATCTCGCGCACGGCCCGTGTTCTGGCCGCGCTCGCCGAGAAGCGTGGTGGTGGCGAAGCACAGGCGGAAGCTCCCGCCGCAGAAGGAGTCGCGGCCTAAGCGCGCGACTTTTCACCCAACTTATTTAGGAATCAAAAATGGCATTCGATAAAGACGCATTTCTGACCGCGCTCGACAGCATGACGGTCCTGGAACTCAACGACCTGGTGAAAGCCATCGAAGAGAAGTTCGGCGTGAGCGCCGCAGCAATGGCCGCTCCCGCCGGCGCCGGCGGTGGCGCTGCTGCAGCCGTCGTCGAAGAGAAGACCGAGTTCAACGTCGTTCTGCTCGACGCAGGCGCGAACAAGGTGTCGGCGATCAAGGCCGTGCGCGAAATCACCGGCCTGGGCCTCAAGGAAGCCAAGGACCTGGTGGAAGCCGCTCCCAAGGCCGTCAAGGAAGGCCTGCCGAAGGCAGACGCCGAAGCCGCGAAGAAGAAGCTGGAAGACGCCGGCGCCAAGGTGGAACTGAAGTAATTCGGTCCTCCCGGAGGGCTGGAGTGTGCCGAAAGGCCCTCCAGCCTTTGCCGCTTTCAGAGCGCACCGGAAAAACGACTCTTCGAGTCCTCTTTCCAGTGTTTTCTGACCCCGACTGCAGAAGACCCCTTGGTTCGGGTGATGTGCAACGCATCACCGTCCGCCAGGGCTGGTAGTGGCCAGCCACCAAGGAGCGTGTGCTCAAGCACCCGACCAAGTCGCTGAAGATCTCAAGCTCCGGAGCTCTCATGGCCCAAACGTCCACGTACAGTTACACAGAACGCAAGCGCATCCGAAAGAATTTCGGTAACCGCGACAGCGTCGTCGAAATCCCCTACCTGCTGCAGATGCAGAAGGACGCGTACACCGCGTTCCTGCAAGCCGGCATCGCTCCCCAGAAACGTACCGTCGAAGGTCTCCAGGCCGCGTTCGACGCTGCCTTCCCGATCGTCTCGCACAACGGTTTCGTCGAGATGAAGTTCCTCGAGTACAACCTGGCGAAGCCGGCCTTCGACGTGCGCGAGTGCCAGACCCGCGGGCTGACCTTCGCCTCGGCCGTGCGCGCCAAGGTGCAGCTGATCATCTATGACCGCGAGTCCTCGACCTCGCAGTCGAAGGTAGTCAAGGAAGTGAAGGAGCAAGAGGTCTACATGGGCGAAGTGCCGCTCATGACCGACAAGGGCTCTTTCATCATCAACGGCACCGAGCGCGTGATCGTGTCGCAGCTGCACCGTTCGCCGGGCGTGTTCTTCGAGCACGACAAGGGCAAGACCCACAGCTCCGGCAAGCTCCTGTTCTCGGCCCGCGTGATTCCCTACCGCGGCTCGTGGCTGGACTTCGAGTTCGACCCGAAGGACATGCTGTACTTCCGCGTCGACCGCCGCCGCAAGATGCCGGTCACGATCCTGCTCAAGGCCATCGGCCTGAATCCGGAATCGATCCTCGCGAACTTCTTCGTGAACGACAACTTCCGCCTGATGGACAGCGGCGCGCAGATGGAGTTCGTCTCCGAGCGCCTGCGCGGTGAAGTCGCGCGTTTCGACATCACCGACAAGTCCGGCAAGGTCGTGGTCGCCAAGGACAAGCGCGTCACCGCGCGCCACACGCGCGAACTCGAGCAGACGGGCACCACGCACATCAGCGTGCCGGAAGACTTCCTGGTCGGCCGCGTGATCGCGCGCAACATCGTCGACGCCGATTCCGGCGAGATCCTGGCCAAGGCCAACGACGAGCTGACCGAAGCGCTCCTGAAGAAGCTGCGCGCCGCCGGCGTGCAGGACGTGCAGGCCATCTACACCAACGAGCTCGACCAGGGCGCGTACATCTCGCAGACCCTGCGCATCGACGAGACGGTGGACGAGTTCGCCGCCCGCGTTGCCATCTATCGCATGATGCGCCCCGGCGAGCCGCCGACGGAAGACGCGGTGCAGGCCCTGTTCCAGCGCCTGTTCTACAACCCCGACACCTACGACTTGTCGCGCGTCGGCCGCATGAAGTTCAACGCCAAGGTCGGCCGCGACGAGTCGACCGGCCCGATGGTGCTGACCAACGAGGACATCCTGGCCGTGGTCAAGATCCTGGTCGACCTGCGCAACGGCCGCGGCGAAGTGGACGACATCGACCACCTCGGCAACCGTCGCGTGCGCTGCGTCGGCGAACTGGCCGAGAACCAGTACCGCACCGGCCTCGCCCGCATCGAGAAGGCCGTGAAGGAGCGTCTGGGCCAGGCCGAGCAAGAGCCGCTGATGCCGCACGACCTGATCAACAGCAAGCCGATCTCGGCCGCGCTGAAGGAATTCTTCGGCGCCTCGCAGCTGTCGCAGTTCATGGATCAGACCAATCCGCTGTCCGAGATCACGCACAAGCGCCGCGTCTCGGCCCTCGGCCCGGGCGGCCTGACGCGCGAACGCGCCGGCTTCGAAGTGCGCGACGTGCACGTCACGCATTACGGCCGCGTGTGCCCGATCGAAACGCCTGAAGGCCCGAACATCGGCCTGATCAACTCGCTGGCGCTCTACGCGCGCTTGAACGAATACGGCTTCATCGAGACGCCGTACCGCCGCGTGATCGACGGCAAGGTCACGAACGAGATCGACTACTTGTCGGCCATCGAAGAAGGCAAGTACGTGATCGCGCAGGCCAACGCCGCGCTCGACAAGGACGGCCGCCTCACGGGCGACCTGGTGTCGGCGCGCGAAACCGGCGAATCGATCCTGGTGTCCGCCGAGCGCGTGCAGTACATGGACGTGTCGCCGGCGCAGATCGTGTCGGTGGCGGCTTCGCTGGTTCCGTTCCTGGAGCACGACGACGCGAACCGCGCGCTGATGGGCGCCAACATGCAGCGCCAGGCGGTGCCGGTGCTGCGCCCCGAAAAGGCTTTCGTCGGTACCGGCATCGAGCGCGTTTCCGCGGTCGACTCCGGCACCGTGGTCACGGCCACCCGCGGCGGCATCGTCGACTATGTCGACGCCACCCGCATCGTGGTGCGCGTGAACGATGCCGAAGCGGCGGCGGGTGAGGTCGGTGTCGACATCTACAACCTGATCAAGTATCAGCGTTCGAACCAGAACACCAACATCCACCAGCGCCCGATCGTCAAGCGCGGCGACAAGATCGCCAAGGGCGACGTGGTGGCCGACGGCGCATCGACCGACCTCGGCGAACTGGCCCTCGGCCAGAACATGCTGGTCGCGTTCATGCCCTGGAACGGCTACAACTTCGAAGACTCGATCCTGATCAGCGAAAGAGTCGTGGCCGAAGACCGCTACACCTCGATCCACATCGAGGAACTGGTGGTGATGGCGCGCGACACCAAGCTGGGCGCCGAGGAAATCACGCGCGACATCCCGAACCTGGCCGAGCAGCAGCTCAACCGCCTGGACGAATCCGGGATCATCTACGTCGGCGCCGAAGTGCAGCCCGGCGACACGCTGGTCGGCAAGGTCACGCCCAAGGGCGAAACCACGCTGACGCCTGAAGAGAAGCTGCTGCGCGCGATCTTCGGCGAGAAGGCTTCCGACGTGAAGGACACCTCGCTGCGCGTCGACCAGGGCTCGCAAGGCACCGTGATCGACGTGCAGGTGTTCACCCGCGAAGGCATCACGCGCGACAAGCGCGCCCAGCAGATCATCGACGACGAGCTCAAGCGCTTCCGCCTCGACCTGAACGACCAGCTTCGCATCGTCGAAGCGGACGCCTTCGACCGGATCGAGAAGCTGCTCGTCGGCAAGGCCGCCAACGGCGGGCCGAACAAGCTGGCCAAGGGCACCAAGCTCGACAAGACGTACCTCTCGTCGATCGAGAAGTTCCACTGGTTCGACATCCGTCCGGCCGACGACGATGTGGCATCGCAGCTCGAGTCGATCAAGAACTCGCTCGAGCAGACGCGCCACAGCTTCGACCTCGCGTTCGAAGAGAAGCGCAAGAAGCTCACGCAGGGCGACGAGCTGCCCGCGGGTGTGCTCAAGATGGTCAAGGTCTACCTGGCCGTCAAGCGCCGCCTGCAGCCCGGCGACAAGATGGCCGGCCGTCACGGCAACAAGGGTGTGGTGTCGAAGATCGTTCCGGTCGAAGACATGCCCCACATGGCCGACGGCACGCCGTGCGACATCTGCCTGAATCCGCTGGGCGTGCCTTCGCGGATGAACGTGGGCCAGGTGCTCGAAGTGCATCTGGGCTGGGCCGGCAAGGGCATCGGCCAGCGCATCGGCGACATGCTGCAGGCAGAGGCCAAGGTGGCCGAGTTGCGCAAGTTCATGGACCAGCTCTACAACGGCTCGGGCCGCAAGGAAGACCTCAGCAAGCTGAGCGATGCCGACGTGCTCGAGATGGCCGGAAACCTGTCGACCGGCGTGCCCTTCGCGACCCCCGTGTTCGACGGCGCTTCGGAAGAAGAGATCCGCGGCATGCTCAAGCTGGCCTATCCGGACGAGATCGCCAAGGCCAAGGGCCTGACCGACACCCGCACGCAGGCCTATCTGTTCGACGGCCGCACCGGCGACCAGTTCGAGCGTCCGGTCACGGTCGGCTACATGCACGTGCTCAAGCTGCACCACCTGGTGGACGACAAGATGCACGCCCGCTCGACCGGCCCGTACAGCCTGGTCACCCAGCAGCCGCTGGGCGGCAAGGCGCAGTTCGGCGGACAGCGTTTCGGCGAAATGGAAGTGTGGGCGCTCGAAGCCTACGGCGCCGCCTACGTGCTGCAGGAAATGCTGACGGTGAAGTCCGACGACGTGCAAGGCCGTACCAAGGTGTACGAAAGCATCGTCAAGGGCGAACACTCGATCGAAGCCGGCATGCCGGAATCGTTCAATGTGCTGGTCAAGGAAATTCGTTCCTTGGGCCTCGACATTGAACTGGAACGTTCATAAGCAGACAAGGAAAGAGTCACATGAAGTCATTACTCGACCTGTTCAAGCAATTCACGCCGGACGAGCATTTCGATGCCATCCGCATCGGCATGGCTTCGCCCGAGAAGATCCGTTCGTGGTCCTTCGGCGAAGTCAAGAAGCCTGAGACCATCAACTACCGGACCTTCAAGCCCGAGCGCGACGGTCTCTTCTGCGCCAAGATCTTCGGCCCGATCAAGGACTACGAGTGCCTGTGCGGCAAGTACAAGCGCCTGAAGCACCGCGGCGTGATCTGCGAGAAGTGCGGCGTCGAAGTCACGCAGACCAAGGTGCGCCGCGAGCGCATGGGTCACATCGACCTGGCAGCGCCCTGCGCCCACATCTGGTTCCTGAAGTCGCTGCCCTCGCGTCTGGGCCTTGTGCTCGACATGACGCTGCGCGACATCGAGCGCGTGCTGTACTTCGAAGCCTACGTGATCACCGACCCCGGCATGACCCCGCTGAAGAAGTTCGGCATCATGTCCGAGGACGACTACGACGCGAAGCGCAAGGAATACGGCGACGAGTTCATCGCCAAGATGGGCGCCGAAGGCATCAAGGACCTGCTGATGGGCATTGAGCTCGACAGCGAGATCGAGAAGCTGCGCGGCGACCTGACCGGCTCCGAAGTCAAGGTCAAGAAGAACTCCAAGCGCCTCAAGGTGCTGGAAGCCTTCCGCAAGTCGGGCATCAAGCCCGAATGGATGGTGCTCGACGTGCTGCCCGTGCTGCCGCCGGACCTGCGTCCGCTGGTGCCGCTGGACGGCGGCCGCTTCGCGACCTCCGACCTGAACGACCTGTACCGCCGCGTCATCAACCGCAATTCCCGCCTGCGCCGCCTGCTCGAGCTGAAGGCGCCGGAAATCATTGCGCGCAACGAGAAGCGGATGCTGCAGGAAGCCGTCGACAGCCTGCTGGACAACGGCCGCCGCGGCAAGGCCATGACGGGCGCCAACAAGCGCGCGCTCAAGTCGCTGGCGGACATGATCAAGGGCAAGAGCGGCCGCTTCCGCCAGAACCTGCTGGGCAAGCGCGTCGACTACTCGGGCCGTTCGGTCATCGTGGTCGGCCCGACGCTCAAGCTGCACCAGTGCGGCCTGCCGAAGCTGATGGCGCTCGAGCTGTTCAAGCCCTTCATCTTCTCGCGGCTCGAAGCCATGGGCATCGCCACCACCATCAAGGCGGCGAAGAAGGAAGTCGAATCCGGCACGCCGGTGGTGTGGGACATCCTGGAAGAGGTGATCAAGGAACACCCGGTGATGCTGAACCGCGCACCGACCCTGCACCGCCTCGGCATCCAGGCCTTCGAGCCGATCCTGATCGAAGGCAAGGCGATCCAGCTGCACCCGCTGGTTTGCGCTGCCTTCAACGCCGACTTCGACGGCGACCAGATGGCCGTCCACGTGCCGCTGTCGGTGGAAGCGCAGATGGAAGCCCGCACGCTGATGCTGGCCTCCAACAACGTGCTGTTCCCGGCCAGCGGCGAGCCCTCCATCGTGCCTTCGCAGGACGTGGTGCTGGGCCTCTACTACACGACCCGCGAGCGCATCAACGGCAAGGGCGAAGGCCTGATCTTCTCCGACATCGGTGAAGTGCAGCGCGCGCTCGACGCCAACGTGGTCGAGCTCACCGCCAAGGTCAGCGTGCGCATCACCGAGTACACGAAGGACAAGGAATCGGGCGAGTTCACGCCCAGGACCGAGCTCGTCGATACGACCGTGGGCCGCGCGCTGCTGTCCGAGATCCTGCCCAAGGGCCTGCCGTTCTCGAACATCAACAAGGCGCTGAAGAAGAAGGAAATCTCCAAGCTCATCAACGTCTCGTTCCGCAAATGCGGCCTGAAGGAGACCGTGGTCTTCGCCGACAAGCTGCTGCAGAACGGCTTCCGCCTGGCGACCAAGGCCGGCATCTCGATCGCCATCGACGACATGCTGGTGCCGGCCGAGAAGCACGGCATCATCGAGCGCTCGGCCAAGGAAGTGAAGGAGATCGAGCAGCAGTACGTCTCGGGCCTGGTGACTTCCGGCGAGCGCTACAACAAGGTGGTGGACATCTGGGGCAAGGCCGGCGACGAGGTGTCGAAGGTCATGATGGCCAAGCTCTCGAAAGAGAAGGTCACCGACCGCCACGGCAAGGAAGTGGAGCAGGAGTCCTTCAACTCCATCTACATGATGGCCGACTCCGGTGCGCGCGGTTCCGCCGCGCAGATCCGCCAGGTCGCCGGCATGCGTGGCCTGATGGCCAAGCCCGACGGCTCCATCATCGAGACGCCCATCACCGCGAATTTCCGCGAAGGCCTGAACGTGCTGGAGTACTTCATCTCCACCCACGGTGCCCGAAAGGGTCTGGCTGATACCGCGCTGAAGACCGCGAACTCCGGCTACCTGACGCGCCGCCTGGTCGACGTGACCCAGGACCTGGTCGTGATCGAGCAGGATTGCGGTACGCACGAAGGCGCAGCGATGCGCGCGATCGTCGAAGGCGGCGAGGTCATCGAGTCGCTGCGCGAGCGCATCCTCGGCCGTACCGCGGCCGAAGACATCCTGCACCCCGAAACGCATGCCGTGCTGGCCAAGGCCGGCGACATGCTCGACGAGGACGTGATCGAAGTGCTGGAAGCCGAAGGCGTCGACGAAGTCAAGGTGCGCACGGCACTCACCTGCGCGACCCGCTTCGGCATCTGCGCCAAGTGCTACGGCCGCGACCTCGGCCGCGGCGGCCTGGTCAACAACGGCGAGGCGGTCGGCGTGATCGCCGCCCAGTCGATCGGCGAACCCGGCACGCAGCTGACGATGCGCACCTTCCACATCGGTGGTGCGGCTTCGCGTGCGGCGGTGGCTTCGAGCGTCGAGGCCAAGTCCAACGGCGTGATCGGCTTCAACGCCACGATGCGCTACGTGACCAACAGCAAGAACGAGCTGGTCGTGATCGCGCGTTCGGGCGAGATCGTCATCCATGACGAGCACGGCCGCGAGCGCGAGCGCCACAAGGTGCCGTACGGCGCGACGCTGGCGGTCAAGGCCGACCAGCAGGTCAAGGCCGGCCAGGTGCTGGCCAACTGGGATCCGCTGACGCGCCCGATCATCACGGAGTTCGCCGGCAAGACCAAGTTCGAGAACGTCGAGGAAGGCCTCACGGTCGCGAAGCAGGTCGACGAGGTCACGGGCCTGTCGACGCTGGTGGTGATCGATCCGAAGCGCCGCGGCGCGGCCAAGGTCGTGCGTCCGCAGGTGAAGCTGGTCGACGCCACGGGCAATGAGGTCAAGATCCCCGGCACCGACCACTCGGTGACCATCGGCTTCCCGATCGGTGCGCTGGTGCAGGTGCGCGACGGCCAGGACGTGGGCCCCGGCGAGGTGCTGGCGCGCATTCCGGTCGAAGGCCAGAAGACCCGCGACATCACCGGCGGTCTGCCGCGCGTGGCCGAGCTGTTCGAGGCGCGTTCGCCGAAGGACAAGGGCATGCTGGCCGAGATGACCGGTACCGTGTCGTTCGGCAAGGAGACCAAGGGCAAGATCCGCCTGCAGATCACCGACCCCGAAGGCAAGGTCTGGGAAGACCTGGTGCCGAAGGAGAAGAACATCCTGGTGCACGAGGGCCAGGTGGTGAACAAGGGCGAAAGCGTGGTCGACGGCCCGGCGGATCCGCAGGACATCCTGCGCCTGCTGGGTTCCGAAGAACTCGCGCGCTACATCGTCGACGAAGTGCAGGACGTGTACCGCTTGCAGGGCGTGAAGATTAACGACAAGCACATCGAGGTGATCGTTCGCCAGATGCTGCGCCGCGTCGTGGTCGAGAACCCGGGCGACACCAACTACATCGCCGGCGAACAGGTCGAGCGCAGCGAAATGCTCAACACCAACGACGCCCTGCGCGCCGCTGACAAGCTGCCCGCCACTTTCACCAACCTGCTGCTCGGCATCACGAAGGCCTCGCTCTCGACCGACAGCTTCATCAGCGCCGCATCGTTCCAGGAAACGACGCGCGTGCTGACCGAAGCCGCGATCATGGGCAAGCGCGACGAGCTGCGCGGCCTGAAGGAAAACGTCATCGTCGGCCGCCTGATCCCCGCGGGCACCGGCATGGCGTACCACCAGGCGCGCAAGGTCAAGGACGCGATGGACGAGGCCGAGCGCCGCGCGATCGCCGAGGCGGAAGCCGCAGACTTGGCTGCCAGCCCTTCGACCGACGATGCGACCACGGCCGACGCCAGCGAAGGCGCCGCGACCGAATAAATAACTGGTTAGCATCACCGGCATGACCGGTACCCATCGCCCCCCTTCCGCCCGCGGATGGGGGGCTTTTTCATGAGCGACATGCCCGATTCCCTGCCGTACTGGATCCTCGGCGCGGTGGTGCTGTTCTGGTTCGTCGGTGCCTACAACCGCATCGTGCGCCTGCGCTCGGCGGCGCTGCAGGCCTATGCGGCGCTCGACGCGGCGCTGGTGCGGCAACTCGATTTCGTGCAGGCGCGCGTCGCCGAGGCGCCGCCTGCGCAGGCAGTGACCGAAGGCGCCCCGGCCGACGCCTCGCTGCAGGCGGCCGCCGGCCAGCTGGTGACCTTGCTGGCCGCCGCGCGTCTCAAGCCGCTCGATCCGGCCGGCATCGCTGCGCTCGCCACCGCCTTGCATGTCATGCTCGGGGCCTGGCAGCGGCTGCATCCCGATGCGGTGGTCAGTTTCGAGGCCGACGGTACCCTGTCGCGACCCGCGCCGCTCGCTGCCAGGGAAGACGCGGCCGCCGGCTCGGCGCCGATCGCCTGGCCCGAGCCCTCGGCCGCGGCCGAAATCGCCCGCAACCAGTTCAACCTGGCCGTGGCGCAATACAACGCGGCGATCGCGCAGTTCCCAGCGCTGCTGGTGGCGTGGATCATGCAGCTGCGACCGGCAGCGCCCTTGCGCTGATCCTGCGTTTTTTCTCATCGACACCAAGTTGGCAGACCTTCCAGACTCCCTCCGCGCTCCGTCGCCCGTTTCGCCGCCCCTGTGGCGGCAGTTGCAGCTCACCGCCGTCGCGCTCGCCTCGATCCGCAGCGGCGTCTCGGGCTCGGTGGCCTTCGAGGCCGTCGATCCGGCCTTGCGGCCGGGCGTCCAGGCGCTGGGCTTCCAGGTGCTGCGCTGGCTCGGCCGGGCCGAGGCCCTGCGGCGCCAGCTGGCCAGGCGTACGCCGCCGCCGGCGGCCGATGCCTTGCTCTGCACCGCGCTCGCGCTGGCCTGGGATGCCGCGCTGTCGCCCTACGAGCCCTTCACGCTGGTCGACCAGGCCGTCGAGGCCGCCAAGCGCAATCCCGGCACGCGGGCCCAGGCCAGCTTCATCAATGCCTGCCTGCGCCGCTTCCTGCGCGAACGCGACGAACTGGTGGCGGCCACCGAGCGCGAGCCGGTGGCGCAATGGAACCATCCGCGCTGGTGGATCGAGCGCCTCAAGCGCGACCATCCGCGCGACTGGCAACGCGTGCTGGCGGCCGACAACACCCAGGGGCCAATGACGCTGCGCGTCAACACGCGCAAGACCGATGTGGCCGGCTACCGGCACGCCCTGGAAGCCGTGAACCTGCAGGCCTTTCCGGTGGCGGCCAGCGGCCTGCAACTGCTGGGCGCCCGGCCGGTCCAGGCCCTGCCGGGCTTTGCCGATGGCGAATGCTCGGTGCAGGATGCGGCGGCCCAGCTAGCCGCGCCGCTTCTGCTCGAAGGACTGCAAGGCGCCGCGCCGCTGCGGGTGCTCGATGCCTGTGCGGCACCGGGCGGCAAGACTGCCCACCTGCTCGAAGTCGCGGGGCCGGAAGCGATCGAGCTCACGGCACTCGAAATCGACGCCGCGCGCAGCCGGCGCATCGACGAAACATTGACCCGGCTCGGCCTGGCTGCCAAGGTCCTCGTCGCCGATGCCGCGCGGCCGAAAGCGTGGTGGGACGGCCGGCTCTTCGACGCCATCCTGCTCGACGCGCCCTGCACGGCCTCGGGCATCGTGCGGCGCCATCCCGACGTGCGCTGGCTGCGGCGCGAGAGCGACACCGAGCAGCTGGCGCTACAGCAGGCGATGCTGCTGGCCGCCCTGTGGCCGCTGGTCCGGCCGGGCGGACGTTTGTTGTACTGCACCTGTTCGGTCTTTCGCGAAGAGGGCGCGCACCAGATCGATGCGTTCCTTGCGCACAACACCGACGCCCGTTTGCTGCCCTCGCCGGGGCATTTGCTGCCGCAAAGCGGGGGGATTGCCCGTGGCGTCCCGGACAATGCCTTGGGTGATCACGACGGATTTTTCTACGCCTTGCTCGAAAAAGAGCCGCGCTGAACGGCGCGGCCCGGCCCGGCTCGCCGCGCTGGGGCTGCTCGCTCTCCTTCTGGCGTGGATGCCGGCCCTGGCGCAGTCGCGCGGCACCGCGGTCAGCCAGCTCCGGCTCGAGCAGGCCGACGACGGCGTCTACCTCAACGCCCAGGTGCAGTTCGAGCTGCCCGCGCTTGTCGAGGAGGTGCTCGACAAGGGGATCGCGATCTATTTCGTGGCCGAGGCCGAGCTCTACCGGGAGCGCTGGTACTGGACCGATCTCAAGGTGGCCCAGGCCACGCGCCACATGCGGCTTGCCTACCAGCCGCTCACGCGCCGCTGGCGGCTCAACGTCTCGCCGGTGCCGATCACGAACGCCGGCTTCGGCGTTTCGCTGAACCAGAACTTCGACACGCTGGAGGATGCGCTAGAGAGCGTGAGGCGCGTGGGCCGGCTGCGGCTGGGCGACATCGCCGAGATCGGTGACGACCACGTGCATCCCGTGGCCTTCCGCTTCCGGCTCGACACCTCGCAGCTGCCGCGGCCCTTCCAGATCGGCGTCGTCGGCCAGGCCGACTGGAACATCGCGGCCGAGCGCAGCGCACGCCTGCCGCTGGAGAAGGCCAAGTGAGTACCGATCCACGCGGCGGCGCGGCAGGGGCGCCGCCACCGCGCCGCCGTTCCCGCGCCATGCGCTGGGCGATCGGGGTCGGCGCTTTCATGGTCACGGCCATCGGCCTGGTGCTCATGTTCCTGCTCGCGCAGTCCACCAACAACCGCGCCTTCTACGAGCAGAACTACGCGCGCCTGTTCGGCATCAACGTGGTGGTCGCGGTGGTGCTGCTGCTGGTGCTCGGATGGGTGGCGTTCCGGTTGCTGCGGCGCCTGCGCCAGGGCAAGTTCGGCAGCCGCCTGCTGATCAAGCTGGCCGCCATCTTCGCGCTCGTGGGCGTGGTGCCCGGCGCGCTGGTTTACCTCGTGTCCTATCAGTTCGTCGCGCGCTCCATCGAGAGCTGGTTCGACGTCAAGGTCGAAGGCGCGCTCGACGCCGGCCTGAACCTGGGCCGTGCCACGCTGGATTCGCTGTCCGACGACCTGGTGAGCAAGGTGCGCAGCGCGAGCAATCAGCTGGCCGAGGTGCCCGACGCGAGCGCGGGCCTGGTGCTCGAGCGCATCCGCGACCAGCTCGGTGCCACCGACGTGGTGCTCTGGACCGGCAACGGCCAGCTGGTGGCTGGCGCGGGCGCGTCCCGCTTCCAGCTCAATCCGGAGCGGCCCACGCCGCAGCAGTTCCGCCAGGTGCGCGCCGACCGCGCGATCGCGCATATCGAAGGTCTCGACGAAACGCCCGCACCCGGCGCCGCGCCGCCGCCGCCCGCCAGCGTGCGGGCGCTCGCGCTGGTGCAAAGGCCGGGCTTCGAATTCAACACCGAGCCGCGCTTCCTGCAGGTCACGCAGCCGCTGCCGCCCGCGGTGGTGGCCAATGCGCTGGCGGTGCAGGAGGCCAATCGCGAATACCAGGAAAGAGCGCTCGCGCGCGAAGGGCTGCGCCGCATGTACATCGGCACGCTCACGCTCACGCTGTTCCTCGCCGTGTTCGGCGCAGTGCTGCTCGCGGTGCTGTTCGGCAACCAGCTCGCGCGCCCGCTCTTGGTGCTGGCCGAGGGCGTGCGCCAGGTGGCCGGCGGCGATCTGCGCCCCACCGCGGTACTGCAGGGCAAGGACGAGCTGGGCGGCCTCACGCGCTCCTTCGCCGTCATGACCCAGCAGTTGGCCGATGCGCGCGGCGCGGTCGAAAAGACCATGGGCGAGCTCGACGCGGCACGCGCCAATCTGCAGACCATCCTCGACAACCTGACCTCGGGCGTGATCGTGCTCGATCCACAGGGGATGATCCTGTCGACCAACCCGGGCGCCACGCGCGTGCTGCGCGCGCCGCTCGCGGCCTACGAAGGCCAGCTCCTGGCCGACGTGCCAGGGCTGGCCGACTTCGGGCAGAACGTGCAGCAGCAGTTCGACGAGTTCCAGGTCGAGCGCCTGCAGCACGGCCTCGACCACTGGCAGCATGCCTTCGAGCTGCACGCGGGCGGCGAAAGCATGTCCCAGGATGCCATCAACATCGTCGCGCGCGGCGCCGAGCTGCCGGGCGATGCGAGGCTGCTGGTGTTCGACGACATCTCCGAGATCGTGTCGGCTCAGCGTGCCCAGGCCTGGGGTGAAGTGGCGCGGCGCCTGGCGCACGAGATCAAGAACCCGCTGACGCCGATCCAGCTTTCGGCCGAGCGCCTCGAAATGAAGCTCAGCGGCAAGGTCGCTCCGGCCGAGGAGGCGGTGCTCGTCAAGTCGGTCAAGACCATCGTCGACCAGGTGGACGCGATGAAGCGCCTGGTCAACGAATTCCGCGATTACGCCCGCTTGCCTGCGGCCGACCTGAAGCCGGTCGACCTCAATGCGCTGGTGGCCGACGTGCTGCAGCTCTACGCCGGCGAAAACGCGGCCAACGCGCTGCGCTGCGAGCTGGACGAGCGCTGTCCGCCGATCCGCGGCGATGCGCAGCAGATCCGGCAGGTCATTCACAACCTGTTGCAAAACGCGCAGGACGCGGCCGAGGCCGCCGCCAGCGGCACCGGGCGCACCGGCGAGGTCGTCATCCGCACCCGGCTCGCCGACTCGGGCCAGCGCGTGCGGCTCACAGTGCAGGACAACGGGCCGGGCTTCGCCGAGAACATCCTCAAGCGGGCCTTCGAACCCTACGTCACGACCAAGACCAAGGGCACCGGGCTGGGCCTCGCGGTCGTCAAGAAGATCGCCGACGAGCACGGCGCCCGCATCGAACTTTCGAATCGCATCGTCAGCGGGGCTGTAGCAGGCGCACAAGTCTCGTTATCATTCGCGCTGGCAGGCGAGGCGCAGGGAGCGCTCGCACACACCGAAGATTCGAGGCCGCCTTCCGCCTGAGCATTCGTGCAGTGCGCGGCGGGCCGGCAAGCGAGCCCTCTTCCATATAGGCGCACAACACAAGCATTCATGGCAAACATCCTCGTGGTCGACGACGAGCTGGGCATTCGGGACCTGCTCTTCGAAATTCTCAATGACGAAGGCCACAACGTGGAACTCGCCGAGAACGCGGCCGAAGCGCGCGCAGCACGGCAGCGCGCGCGCCCGGACCTCGTGCTGCTCGATATCTGGATGCCCGACACCGACGGCGTCACATTGCTCAAGGAATGGTCCACCGCCGGTCTGCTGAGCATGCCGGTCGTCATGATGAGCGGCCACGCCACCATCGACACCGCGGTCGATGCCACGCGCATCGGCGCCTTCGCCTTCCTCGAGAAGCCCATCACCTTGCAGAAGCTGCTGAAAGCGGTCGAGCAGGGGCTCGCGCGCGAAAGCGCACGCCGTGCCGCGGCGAGCGTGGTGCCGGCCACCGCCAACAATCTCTCTGCGGTGGTCACCACGATCGGCGAGAACGCGCTGGTTCCCTCGGCGCCGCAGATACCCGCGGTCGACACCGGGCCGCAGGCCACGCAGAGCTTCGACCTCGACCGCCCGCTGCGCGACGCGCGCGACGGATTCGAAAAGGCGTATTTCGAATTCCATCTCGCGATGGAGAACGGCTCGATGACGCGCGTGGCCGAGAAGACAGGTCTCGAACGCACGCATCTCTATCGCAAGCTCAAGCAACTTGGCGTCGACCTGTCGAGGGGCCGTCGCGGCACTGTATAATCGCCGGCTGCACACCAAGACCCGGTAGCTCGGTTGAGTCATACAAGACCAACTGAGCAACCGCAAGTCGAGGCGTACATGGCCCGGTAGCTCAGTTGGTAGAGCAGCGGATTGAAAATCCGCGTGTCGGTGGTTCGATTCCGCCCCAGGCCACCACCCCCTCTTCTCAAGCGATCCCAAGACAGCTCAAGAGTCCTTGCAAATCAAGGATTTAGCCTGAAAAGGCGGCTCAGGCGGTATCGTCGAATCCCACAGCGTCATCAACGCCATCGGCACGCTTCTCGGCCTCGCCCATGAAGTTCCGAGCCTTCGAATCGAGAGTCCAGCGACTCCCGGGAGCGGCTTCGTTTCGTTGGGTCAGCCTTTTTGGACCTGTCGCATAAGAAGTTTTTCCCAGAACTTGTCTTGGAGGTACTCGGCGGTCCTGCGGACGCGGTCTCTTGCGGTCCATGCGTCGTACGGGGAAAAGAAATCCGCCCCGAGCTGCCGCGCACGCACGCTGAGGAATGTCTCGGACAGACAGCAGCGCGCCTTCATTCGAAGGTCGCCAAAGGTGAGCGCATTGAGAGGGCTCTTGTTGTGCCACTCGAACGCCCAGCCGAACCTGCTTTTTCGCTGAGGGTCGCTGTCATCTGCGACGAGCCACGCCAGAATGAAGTCGACGTAACCAGGGTCCACCTGGTCGCGGAAGACGCGACGGTCAGGCTCGAAGTGGTCGTGAACCAGCGAATCGAGCAATGCGTTGCCTGGAGAGATCTCTCCGAGCCCCTGACGCAGAACGTGGTTCATGGCGAAGCAATAGGTCGGGACAAATCTTATGGAGGGTCCAAGCGGGGTAGTCATGGAATGCGGAAAATTGGTGATCTCACCGAAGAGCCACGGCCCGAGATGATCTTTCAGCCGCCTGACCCCAGCGCCAAAGCGCGCCGCCCGCTTGCGGCTCCAGGCATGGTGCAACGCAAAAGTGTCGTTGGTAAAGATCCAGATGTCGGGCTCGCCGCGGCGAGCGACAAGGGTTCGGACGCCGTGATCCCAGCCTGAGAACTCGCGATTGGAGTTGTCTCCGGCGATCACAAGTTCGTCGACGAAGCCTTCGTCGCTACAGCGCTCGTCCCCTTTGGTTCTTGCGTTGTCGACGATGATCAGCGAAACCTGGTCATCCTTCCCGGCGAGTGCTGCCCGGAACTTGCGAAGCACCTCCATGGATCGCTCACGGTGCTTGTTGCCATATTCCAGATGCACGATTCCATAGTGCGTCAAGGACCTTGTTCCTTTCAGTTGGGGGCAAGCTCCTGTTCGAGCAGCCGCAAGGCATCGGAGCTGGAGCGCGAGAACGTCATTCTCAAAGCGACGTGGCCATTCCGAAAAGACGACGCCCTGTACTGCGATTATTCGCATTCCAAGCAAAGACCGCCACAAAATGCAGTACCGCGAGAATGAACGGAATCGCGGTGAGTTTGCCGATTTTTATGGGCTCCGTTTGCGCGCGCACACGCAGCGCGTGCGCGGCGACTGAGTGCGCTGCTTCAAGCCCGGCGCAGCAGGCGGCGCAACATCGACTTGAGCGGGCTGCTGCCGAAGATCAGCTGCGAGTAGACGACGAACAGGCCCCGGGGCAGGAGCAGGCTGCCGTAGTAATAGATTCGATACTGCCGCGGCCCCGCGCGCGTGTCTGGATGGCGGAGCACGCGCCACAGCAGGCCCCAGTCGCGCGCCTTGCCGGCCAGCCAGCGATCGAGGAAGCGCAGCCACAGATGGCCGCCCTGATCGTCCAGCGGGCGCCACAGCGCCGAGGCGCCCGGCCTGCGGCGCTCGAGCTGCGCGCGCAGCCAGGCGTCGAAGCGCACGGCGCGCCGGCGCAGCGCCTGAACCTGTTCCGCCGACACCATTGAGCCCTTGGTGGCGGAGGCACCGTGCACGCGATAGCGCGTCAGCGGCTCGGGGATCCAGACGGTCGGGCTCAGCAGGGCGGCGGCAGTGCACAGCTGCAGGTCCTGGTACATCAGGCGGTCGTCGTCGAGCGGGCCGATGGTCTGCAGCAGGTCGCGCCTGAAGGCCAGCCCCGAGGTCAGCGCGAGCACGGGGCAGGAGGCCGCCTTCAGCGTCTCGGGTGCCAGCCAGCCCTCGGGGGCACGCCCGCCGGGGTGATAGGGCGCCAGGCCCAGGTGCGGCTGCGTGGCCGAGAAGCGCTGCATGGTGTTATGGGCCCACCCCGGGCAATGCCCATCTACGCGCCGGCGCAGTGCGGCCAGCACCTTCTCGATGCGCTGTGGCGCGATCGCGTCATCGGCATCGAGCAGCAACACCACGTCGCCCGTGCAGGCCGCCAGCACGGCATTGGTCGCGGCGCAGATGCCGCCGTTGGGCTGATGGATGGCCCGCACCGTCGGGTGGCGCGCGGCGTAGCCGTCCAGCACCTGCGCCGTCTCGTCGGTCGAGCCGTCATTGACCACCACGATCTCGTCGGCGGGCACGGTCTGGGCAAGGCAGCTGTCCAGGCACTCGGGCAGGAAGCGGCCGTAGTTGAAGCAGATCACGGCGATGCTGGTCCTCGGCGCGGCCGGCAGCTCAGGCAGCAGCAGCGGCTCGATCGGCGGAGCGCTTGGTGCAAGGAAGGGGATCTTTTCTGCTTTCATCTGAACCTCCCCAAAAGAACCCTGTAGGACGCGTTGACTTCGTTGAAATACGCGTGCGGAGCTGAAGACAGGTCGCTTTGGGATGGCGCCGACCATGCGGAGCTGGCGCCCGTTGCTGCAGACAAAGCCAAGCCAAACATCACTTGACGCATGCTGACCCTCTCGGTGTTCGGAAACGAACGAGGCCCATAGCTGCTCTCTCCGCAATCTCGTATCCCTGGACGGCAGCTTTTGATGCTCAGGACCTTAAGCAGTTAGTTGTACCTGAACAATATGCCGAACGGCCGAATATCTCTTCGTCGGCGGCGCGCTTGAGTTGCTCGGCCCTGCTGGATGGGGTCTCCCGAGCTTTGCTGCGTGGGAACGGCTGCCATCAGCGAATCTGTTCAGCCGTTTTGGGCCCCCTTACATTCACCTTCTCAAACGCGTTCGTCCGCTCGTTGCTGAAGTTCAAGTCGTGGCCCTGCGACTTTGCCGTTCTCGAGATCGAGCGCGAAGCGCATATGTGAACCTTCGACAAAAAGCTGGAGCTTGAGTCGCGCCGTGATCTTGTCGCAGCCCAGCTGCGCCGCCCTCCACGTCGCCACTGCGTTGCGGGCCGACAAGGACGCCATCTCGATGGTCAAGCCGCGGCCTACGGCCTTGGAGCGCAGTCCAATCGCGTTGTGACCTTCGCCGCGTCCCTCCACGTGCGCTTGCAAGCCCGGCACGGCAAAGCGTCCATCGCTGAGTTGCACCTCGCCCGAAAGCGCGGTGCGGCCCAGCAACAGACGCGCCTGCTCCGTGAGTCCCTGGCTCTGACCATCGCGACTCTGGCGCAGCATCGACTCGGCGAAAGCTCGCAGGCGCAGCTTGCCGCGCTCGGAGACCCACGGGCTCAGCAAAGCCCCGCGGTGCTCGAACTCCACACCCGCGAGTGGTGCAGATGCGAACTGATAGAGATAGCTCCGCCCATTCGGCGCGTCGACATACAGGCCGAGTCGACTCACGCCCATGCGCGAGTCAGGTCCGACATGCTCGACTGTCGCGCCATTGAAGTCGATCTGCCCACGCTGTATCGGCACCGTCACCTCGGCGTCGAACAGCAAGTGGGCGTCGGTGATCTGCCCGCGTATCGTGCCGTCGGCCTCACCGAGCGGGCCGAGGCACCACGTGTCGGCTGCCGCCCGGCGCGCAGTGGTATCGGCAGATGGTGCCGCCGTTCCTTGCCTCTGCGAGGCGTTCCACATCGCTTGAATCTGCCGCGGCACGGTCAAGGGGCCGTGCAGCTTCACGCCCGAGAATTCGGCCTCGACGGCGCCGATGGCAGAAAGGCGCGGTACGCCGGCCTCGGTCCGCAGCTGCCCCACCAGCCCATGCACGGCGATGCGGCCGAACTCCAGCACGAGCGCCCCCGACGCAAGCCGAAGCGCTGCCGCCTCGAACTTCCGGATGCGGATCTCGGTCAGGCCATCCTGCTTGGATTCCAGAGTGACGCCCTCGAGCGAGCAGCGATTGCCAGCGGCCTTGTCGGAAGCTCCGAGTTCCGAGCCCAGCACGAGATCGACGATGGAAGCCGCGCGTGGGGCGGTCATGAATCTGACGGCCAGGGAAGGCCCCTCACGGGGCCTTCTTTCCTGTTCGCTCGACTAGCGACCATCGCGGTCGGAGTCTCCGGGGATTGCACGCTCGACCTTGTCGCTCAGGCGTTGCCACGCATCACGCGTCGCGTGCTTGGCGCGCTCCCAGTCAAGCGAGGATTGGCCGCGGGCGGTTCCCCAGCCACGACTTAGTTCGAGCTCCACATCGTCGAATCGGCGGTCAGGGTAGCGCGAATAGGCATCGACGCCATAGCGGTACGCCGGCGCATAGTCGTCATATGTTGTTCCGCTCTCGACGTAGGGGCGCCCGGTGTAGTTGTCGCGCCAATATGCATCCTCGACAGCCGGATCTGCCTTTGCCATTCGGCCGGCGACTGCCCCAGCCACCGCTCCAACTGCCGCCCCGACGGCGGCGCCTACGGGACCGGTCACGCCGCCGACAGCCGCTCCGGCGGCCGCGCCTCCTGCCACGCCACCTGCGACGCCGCCAACCGCGGCGCCAACCCCTGTGGCAGTCTTCTTGTCCTTGGGTTCGTTCCGTTCAGCCATCGAAGTCTCCTTGGTAAATTGGAGAATCAAAGTTCTGCCTGCGCCGATGAGAAGCACAGGGTCCACGGACTGATCAGAGTGAAGGGTGGGAGCGCTGCGGCATGACGGTGCCTGCCTACACCCAGGCGCGACGCGCTGGAGGGCTCAGCGTTGTTTAGGCGCCCGAGAGATCGTCGGCGCTCTTCGCACCTTTGCCCTGCAGGACCAATGCAAGCTCGTTGTGGCGATGAGTATGTGCGACGTCCAGCGGCGTGCGCCCTCATCGACCCACGCCTCTGCTGCAGCAACAAGACTTGCCCCCATGCCAAAGAGAAATGCGTCGGCCGGCCCTGGACGGTTCACCTGGCATTGATCGGCTCTAGTTCTTTCAGCTTAATCTGAATTAAGTATTCGTCGATCGCGTGCAAGAGGCGCAAGTCTTCGAACTAATTTGTTAATTCAAATGGCTTCATAGAGCCGCTATTCAATATCGCGCGGCCACGACGTGAAGTTGTGCCTGTCTTTGCGCCTTTGATTTGACGCAAAAGAGATCGGTGAGCCGACAATAACATCAGTCCAGAAATTTATTGAATCAATTAAAGGCAACACGATGAAGGCTTCTGTCGCAGCGGACTGCAGCGACGACGCGCAGCGCATGCAGCTTACCTAAGTACTCAAAAGAACCGATGACAAATCGGTTGCAGCTCTGACGATCGAATCGCAGCGGCACCGCGAAGAGGAAAGGCGACACGTGGGCGTTCTCTTGAAGAACGATAAGGCTGTCGCCGCGGTCCGGTTGGGTTCGATGTCCGGCGGCCTCAGGCCCCACACCACGGACAGGGTTGAGCACGGACAACGTGCCACATCCCTTTAGCCCACGCGGCGATCAGCCCGTCCCATTCCAGCAGTTTCTTTTACCGATTTCTTTGCGCCTTTTTTGAGGCGCAGGGGGACTTCTTTTTCTCAATCACAGGTCGATCAGGAGATTCAGTGTGAAAAAGATCAACAAAAGCGCGCTTTTGTTTTTTATTGCAGCAGGCGCACTCGCGGGCTGCGGAGGGGGCGGAAGCGGCCCAGGTGGCAGCTTCGCTTCCCCTCAAAGCCAAAGCACGGATGGGTCGACTGCTTCGCCGGCCACATCGACGGCGCCCGCCGCAGACAAGGAGGCAGTGCTCAGCAAGCTCGACTCGAGTTGGGTCAATGTCGCCAACGAAGGCCAGGCGTTCAACCTGGCCTCGTCGACAGTGGTGCAATACGGCGCGAATTCCGGCTGGACGAGCAAGACGCTCGCCGGCACCGTGGTCTGCAACAACGCAACCTTCGGCCGCGACCCGCTGGAGTACGTGGCGAAGGCGTGCTATGTGCAAACCCCTGCCGCGGGAACCTTGCTCGCCCAGGAAGGTTCCTCATTCACGGTGCCTGCCCCCACATTGGTGAAGTACGGCGCCGACTCGCGCTGGATCACCAAGTCGGTCACTGGCACAGCAGCGTGCACGAACACGTTTTTCGGAGGCGATCCCGCGTTCATGACGGCGAAAACGTGTGTGTCGGCCGGTCCCGCGCCTGCACCTGAGGCCGCTCCAGGTCCGGCTCCGGCTCCGGATCCGGACCCGGCTCCTGCCCCCAAACCTGCTCCCGTGCCCTCACCCATCGCCGGCGACGTGGTGGACAGCTCCGGCGCGATCGTTGCGAGTGCCTACGCCGACATCGCCTACAAGCTGGGCCAATCCGAGGGCGTGGCCTACCGATTCGGGCCGGCGGCGACCAGGACCGGCGTCAACACGCTTCCTTTGCGCTCCGACGTGGGCGCGATCAACCACGGCGTTGGCAATGATCTTTACTACCAGCTCGGTGCGGAAAACACCTCCGCGAGCAACCTGTACGTGAGCATCCATGGCGCGGCGATCGGCACGCCCGCCAGCGGGAGCTCGTTGTCGAACTCGGTCGCGTGGTTCCAGTCGCAGGCGACCGACCGGGTGACCTTCATGCAGCGCCCGCAGATGCTGTGGCAGGACCGGCGAATACTGCCCACGTCGATCGATACCTACTACGCCGCAGGCGTGCTGTCGCCGAACGACCCGGCAGACCTGCCCATCGTCGAAGATCGCGGCGAGAACGCAGCGGACAGCCCCTCGACGCGCCTGTCGCTGATTGCGACACAGGGCAGCCCGACGAAGCCGGCAACGATCTTCACCGTCGGCACGTTCACCGCGCAGAACCGCGCCAGCGTCAAGCTGGCCGTCGGCAAGGTGCCGACCGCCATTTCCGTGACCGGCGGCGGCGAGTTCGCCTTCGTCACCGTGTGGGACACCATCAACCACAAGGGCCAGGTCGCTGTGATCTCGCTCGGCGGCAGCTGCGAGGGGTGTACGCTCAATGGTCCCAAGTACGACTGGTGGCACGACTGGATGGACATGGTCCACCCCGGCTTCTTCAACCAGGGCAACTACATCTTCATGAAGGTGCTGGGCTACGTCGATCTGCCCGCCAACATGAAGGCCCCGACCTCCATCAAGGTGACGACCGGCATGCACCCGTATGCGGCCGTCGTGTACACCGGCAACGGTGGCTTGTCGGGCATCGCCAAGGAAGCCTCGCCGATGGCCGACAACCGGGCGAAGATGCTGCCGGGCGGCGAGTATTACGAGAAGTACGCCAAGGGCGGCGTGGCCGTGGTGGCCTCGAAGTCGGAGAAGACCCTGGCCTTCATCGACCTCGGCCCGCTCTTCAAGTACACGAACGACATGTACCTGGGCAGCGCTGCGAGCAACCTGGAAACGCAGAACGTCGGGCTCGCCGCCAACCAGTGGCCGTACCTGCTGGCGGATCGCCCGCAGGCCATGCCGACGGTCATCAAGACGATCACGCTGGCCGACAAGCCCACGAGCGTCCTGACGACCTCGACCTACAGCTACTGGAGCAAGGACGACCGCGAGCGCGTGACGCCGGACAGCCCGTACTGGAAGACCGTGCCGCGCTATCCACGCGCCTGGGTCGCCACCGAGAACGGCAAGGTGCATCTGTACTCGCTGGGGCAGTACGTGCAGGGCCCCAAGCCGGCGGTCGGCACGCCCGCCGAGATCTCGGAAGTCGGCGTGGTGACGGGCCTCGGCAGCAACATCACGCACCTCGCCGCGGCCAAGGACTATCCGAACCAGGACGACGCCATCAACACGATGCTGATCTTCACCGATCGCGCCAATCGAAAGTGGGGTTGGCTCAAGTTTGGCTCCGACGGCAACAGCGGCACCATCCTGCGCACCATGGAGGACTCGCGCGTCGACCCGATCATGGTGACGATGTCCGACAACTACTCCACGCGGGGCAACATCGTCAGCGTGGCGAACTACAGCGGGCAGAGCATCGACAACTACCGGTTCGATGACCTGATCTACCCCGACACCAACTTCTGTTCAGCGCCCGGTGTCTGCCCCACGCTGGCCTCCCATGGCGAGTACGCGGGCAAGCTGGCCCTGCCGTTCAAGCCGTTCGCGGTGCACGCTTCGAACGTGCCGTGACGCGCTGAGTTCGAGGCAGGCATACTTGAAGAGGTCACAACGCCTCAACCCCACTGAATGGACAAAGAAGTCGACCCCGCGGTACTTGCGGTCATCAACGAAAAGCGCCTGTTAAGCGAGAAGCGCACTCCCGTCGACATCATCGCCAGGATGGGTGTGTTCGATGCACGCCAGAAGGCGTCCGAGTACGCTTGGCTGGCGACGGGCGACATCGTCATCGCCACCATCTGGGCGGAGTTCGTGAGGATCGGAGCCGACGGGCGGTGGTTCTATCTCGAGTCCCTGGATGCGCAGCATCGGATCGGCGGCGGAGAGCGCACCGCTCTGCAAAGTCAGCGAGCCAAGGACAGGCTCGAATTGCTCAAGCGCTCGCTGGATGCAGCCCGGGGGTTCCGTGCGGTACTGCAGACGAACCGCGTACCCATCCTCGATCTGGAAAACGACAGGGCCGCAAAGGTCTCGACGCGCGTCCCGGACGACGAAGAATGGCATGTCGCGACGTGGGATGCCGACCAACAAGTTGCGGTTCTGGTTCGCGGTGCACGCGGGTGGCTGCCGACCGAAGAAGACATGCAAGCCGCACGGGTGCGGGGCGGCATCCCCGTTGCTGCGCCGCAGGGCCCATCGGGTCAGGCATCTCGAGAAGAGATCCAAGCGGCCGCGATGGACTACCTGACGCGTCACTTCGCGGGGTACGGATACAAAGCCGAGAACGTGGCCAGCCAAAAGCTCGGCTATGACATCGAGGTGTCGGACAAGAAGGGCGCCACTTTGCTCAAGCTCGCGGTAAAGGGTACTGCGGCTGGAATGACGGGGTTTCAACTCACGGGCGAGGAGCGCGCATGCGCGCAGCGGGGCGACCCCTGGCGCCTTGCGGTCGTCACGGACGCCCTCGGCCCCGCGGCGCAGCACAAGCTCTACAAGCCCTCCGAGGTTGACGACGCACCCGGCCTGGAACCGCTGCCTGGATAGAAAGTACTGACGCCGCCTGCTTGGTCAGGTAGCCAGCTGATCAGCCTTACATGGCCTTGAGCCACAGGATTCCGTCGGCGGTCTGATAGGTGTCCTCGCCAGTCCTCTGAACGATGCGTCCTGTTGCGAGCCGGTACTCGGATGCGACTTCTCCTGCACGTGCCCTCTGGCCGTCCTCGTGCTCGGGGTCCGGGTAGACGGTGTAGCGCACCACCACGTGCCGCTTTCCTACCTGATCAACAACCTTGATTTGTTCTGCTGCCTTCTTTTTCGGCATGCAAGCTCCTTCAATAGCGAAGAGCGAAAGTTTCGTGCGAGCTAAGCCAATCCGACCTCGCGCTCTGCGTGCCCACTCGCCACGGCATGCCGGCGAGCGAAGCATTCTTCGCCGGGGGCTCAGACCTTTGCGCCAGATCAACTTTCCATCGATCCGGATTGACGGCAGCGAGGACGATCACGTTCGAGGGCCGCGTCCTACAGGAGCGAAGCGGCCGGTGTTTGCATAGTCTTTTTTGGGCGCGCACGACGCGGCAGGATCAGTGGGGCTTGCCGCACGGCATTGCCAAATCTACCAGGAGATTTTCATGCACACGATCAAGGATGTGATGAGCCGGGACGTTCAAGTGATCGGCCCGGACGCGACGATTGCCGAGGCCGCGCGATGCAGCGCGACGGCGATTTCGGCATGATGCCGGTTGGCGAGAACGATCGGATGATCGGCTCCATTTCCGACCGCGATATTGCCGTGCGAGCAGTGGCCGACGGTCGCGGTGGCGACGCCAAGGTACGCGACGTGATGTCGGATGGCATCCGGTGGGCGTATGAAGACGAGCCGATCAAGCGCGCTGTCGCGCTCATGGGCGAGCATCAGATCAGGCGGCTGCCCATCGTCAATCGCGAGAAGCGCTTGGTGGGCATCGTGGCGCTGGCCGACCTTGCCGTCAAGGAACCCAAGAAGGCTCCCGCGGCCGAGGCGCTGTGCGAGATCTCGGAGCCGGCCTGAACCACAGACGACCTGGAACCATCATCATGAAAAAGCTTCTGTCGATATTCGCCATTGCAGCATCGTGCCTGGTCGCCGGCCACGCCGGCGCGCAGGCCACGCAGCCGCCGCCGGCCGCGGCGGTCGATCCGGTCGATGCCGAATACAAGGCCGCCCGCGACAAGATCGCAGCCGACGCCAAGGCTGCCAAGGCCCTGTGCGACGCCATGAAGGACAACGCCAAGGACGTCTGCATGGAGGAAGCCAAGGGCAAGGAAAAAGTCGCCAAGGCCGAGCTCGACCAGCAGCGCAAGCCCAGCGATGGCAACGCGCGCAAGGTGGCCGAGGCCAAGGTGGAGGCCGCCTACAGCGTCGCCAAGGAGAAATGCGATGACCAGAAGGGCGATGCCAAGAAAGCATGCGTGACGTCGGCCAAGGCAGAAGAGGCGAAGGGCAAGGCCGACATCAAGGCGATGGCGATGAAGAAATGAGCGGCAGGCACCTTGCACCCAAGCCCTTGATTCTTGACGGAATCAGGGGCTTTGTAACGTCAGGCGCCGGCGCGCGGCGATGCCACGGCGGCGCCCTCGATGCTGGGCAAGCCGCGGCGCCCTGAAGTCGATCCGCGGCAGGTAGCGGGTCCGCGGGCCTTCAGGCGTCCCGCTCAGGCCGCAACATAGTCGGGGTACTGGCGGCAGATCTCGTCCACTGCGCTGAGCGTGCCCGACAGGTGCTTGCGCAGCGCGGCCTGGGCGGCGGCCGGGTCCTTCGCGTCGATGGCGCGTGCGATGGCGCGGTGGTCGCGCAGGATCGCCTCGGTCTTGCCGGCGGTCGGCAGGTGCAGGCGGCGCAGCCGGTCCACGTGGCCCGAGACGCGGCCCACCAGCTCCCACAGGTCGGGCACCCCTGCGGCTTCGTACATCAGGCGATGGAAGGCGCGGTCGGCGCCAACGAAGTCGCCGTAGCGCTGTGCCGTTGCCAGCGCGGCTTGCTGCGCGATGGTGGCCTTCATCTGCTCGACCAGCCCCGCCGGCGCCTCCAGCGCGAGCTGGTGCACGAGCTCCAGCTCGATGGAGCGGCGCAGGAAATGCGCCTGGCGCGCCGCCGCGATGTCGATGCGGCTGACCAGCGTGGCGTGCTGCGGGAACACGTCCACCAGCCCTTCCTCGCTGAGGCGCAGCAGCGCTTCGCGCACCGGCGTCTGGCTCACGCCGAAGTGGTCGGCCAGTTCCTGCCGCGCCAGCACGGTGCCCGGTGCCAGCTCCAGCGACAGGATGGCATCGCGCAGCTTTTCCAGCACCTGGGGTGCGGCCAGGCGGGTGCGGTCGAGTCGGATCTTGGGGAGGGCGCTCATCGGGGTTGGATTGTGGCATTGACGTACTAATATATTAGTGTTTTAATCCCGCCGACGCGACCTGCGGTCCAAGAGACACCACCGATGAAACGCCCCTACGAATCCCTGCGCAGCGCCCGCTGGTTCGCGCCCGACGACTTCCGCTCCTTCGGCCACCGCTCGCGGGTGCTGCAGATGGGCTACAGCTATGCCGACTGGATGGGCAAGCCGGTGATCGCCATCGTCAACACCTGGAGCGATGCCAACCAGTGTCACGCGCACTTCAAGCAGCGGGTGGAGGACGTCAAGCGCGGCATCCTGCAGGCCGGCGGCTTCCCGCTGGAACTGCCGGCCATCTCGCTCTCGGAAAGCATGGTCAAGCCCACCACCATGCTCTACCGCAACTTCCTGGCGATGGAAACCGAAGAGCTGCTGCGCAGCCACCCGGTGGACGGCGCGGTGCTGATGGGCGGCTGCGACAAGACCACGCCCGGCCTCACGATGGGCGCGCTCAGCATGGGCATCCCCTTCATCTACCTGCCGGCCGGCCCCATGTTGCGCGGCAACTGGAAGGGCAAGGTGCTGGGCTCGGGCTCCGATGCCTTCAAGTACTGGGACGAGCGCCGTGCCGGGCGGCTCGGCGAAAAGGCCTGGGCCGAGATGGAGGCCGGCATCGCGCGCAGCCACGGCACCTGCATGACCATGGGCACGGCCGCCACCATGATGGGCATCGCCGAGGCGGTGGGCCTCTGCCTGCCGGGCGCCTCCAGCATTCCCGCGGCCGACGCCAACCACATCCGCATGAGCGCCGACTGCGGCCGCCGCATCGTCGAGATGGTGTGGGAAGACCTCACGCCGGCGAAGCTGCTCACGCGCGCCAGCTTCGAGAACGGCATCGCCTGCGCGATGGCCATGGGCTGCAGCACCAACGCCATCGTGCACCTGATCGCGATGTCGCGCCGCGCCGGCCATGCGGTGAGCCTGGACGACTTCGATGCCTTCAGCCGCCGGGTCCCTGTCATCGCCAACATCCGGCCCAGCGGCGACGCCTACCTGATGGAGGACTTCTTCTACGCCGGCGGCCTGCCGGCGCTGCTGGAGCGCATCCGCGGCCACCTGCAGACCGAGGCGCTCACCGTCAACGGCCGCACCCTCGGCGAGAACATCGAAGGCGCCGAGGTCTATGACGACGATGTCATCCGGCCGCTCGACGATCCGATCTACGCCGAAGGCGCGCTGGCCGTGCTGCGCGGCAACCTGGCGCCCGACGGCGTGGTGATCAAGCCCAGCGCCTGCGCGCCGCACCTCTTGCAGCACAGCGGCCGCGCGCTGGTGTTCGACGACTACCCGGCCCTCAAGAAGGCGGTGGAGGACCCCGACCTGGACGTGACGGGCGACGACATCCTGGTGCTGCGCAACGCCGGCCCGCGCGGCGCCGGCATGCCGGAGTGGGGCATGCTGCCGATCCCGACCAAGCTGCTGAAGCAAGGCGTCAAGGACATGCTGCGCCTCTCCGACGCGCGCATGAGCGGCACCAGCTACGGCGGCTGCCTGCTGCACTGCTCGCCGGAGGCGGCCATCGGCGGCCCGCTGGCGCTGGTGAAGACCGGCGACCGCATCAGCGTCGACGTGCCGGCGCGGCGCATTCACCTCGAAGTCAGCGACGAGGAACTCGCTCAACGCAAGGCCCAGTGGACGCCGCCGCCGCCGCGCTACGAGCGCGGCTACGGCTGGATGTTCGGCCGCCACATCAAGCAGGCCAACGAAGGCTGCGACTTCGACTTCCTGGAAACCGGCTTTGGCAAGCCGGTGCCCGAGCCCGACATCTTCTGACCCACCTTTTTCGAGAACGGAGACCCCACGTGAATTCCGCCACCCGCGAGCAGCTCATGAAGGTGAGCACCGCCACCCTGTGCACGGCCTTGTTCAAGCGCGGCCTGCGCAACCAGTTCATCCAGGACGTGCGGCCGCTCAACCCCGGCCTGCCCAACATGGTGGGCGAGGCCTTCACGCTGCGCTACATGCCGGCGCGCGAAGACCTGAACCCGATCAGCGTCTTCCTCGACCGCAACCATCCGCAGCGCCAGGCGGTGGAGCAGTGCCCCGAAGGCGCCGTGCTGGTGATCGACAGCCGCAAGGACGCGCGCGCCGCGTCGGCGGGCGGCATCCTGGTCACACGGCTGATGAAGCGCGGCACGGCCGGCGTGGTGACCGACGGCGGCTTCCGCGACAGCCCCGAGATCGCGAAGCTCGGCTTCCCGGCCTACCACTGCCGCCCCAGCGCGCCGACCAACCTCACGGTGCACCAGGCAATCGACATCAACGTGCCCATCGGCTGCGGCGACGCGCCGGTGTTTCCCGGCGATGTGATCGTGGGCGATGCCGAAGGCGTGATCGTCATCCCGGCCCACCTGGCCGACGAAATCGCCACCGAGGCGATCGAGATGACCGCCTTCGAGGACTTCGTGCAGGAAAAGGTGCTCGAAGGCCGCTCGATCCTCGGCCTCTACCCGCCGACCGAGGAGCAGAGCCGCAGCGACTTCGCGGCTTGGCGCCAGGCCAAGGGCCGCTGAGGACTATTTTCTTTTTCGAGAATCCAAGGAGACAAACCATGCCTTTCACCCGCCGCGCCGTGACGCTGCTTCTGGCCGCGCTCGCCCCTGTGGCCGCCTGGGCCCAGGCCCCCGAATGGCCGGCCGCCAAGCCGATCGTCTATGTCGTGCCCTTCACGGCCGGCGGCTCCACCGACATCGTCGGCCGCACGCTGGCCCAGAAGCTGGGCGACAGCCTCAAGCAGTCGGTGGTGGTCGAGAACAAGCCCGGCCAGGCCGGCGGCATCGGCGCCGCCTACGTGGCCAAGGCCGCGCCCGACGGCTACACGCTCTTCGGCGGCACCATCAGCACGCACGCCATCAACGCCAGCCTCTACAAGAAGCTGCCCTACGACCCGATGAAGGACTTCGAGCCGGTCTCGCTGGTTGCGCGGCTGCCCAACGTGCTGATCGTCAACAGCCAGCTCGGCGTGAACTCGGTGGCCGAGCTGGTGGCGCTCTTGAAGAAGGACGAGAGCAAGCGCAGCTTCGCCTCTTCCGGCGCCGGAACCTCCACCCACCTGGCCGGCGAGATGTTCGCCGACCTCATCGGCGTGAAGCTCACCCACGTGCCGTACAAGGGCACGCCGCCGGCCATGACCGACGTGGCCGCCGGGCTGGTGCCCTTCATGTTCGACCAGGTGACGGCGGCGCTGCCGCTGGTGAAGAGCGGCAAGCTCAAGCTGCTGGCCGTGACCACGGGCAAGCGCATCGCGCTCGCGCCCGAGTTGCCGACCATGATCGAATCGGGCATTCCCGGCTTCGAGATGTCGTCGTGGCAGGCGGTGTATGCCCCCAAGGGCACGCCCAAGCCGATCGTGCAGCGTCTCAACGCCGAGATCGTCAAGGCGCTGAAGCAGCCCGACGTGCAGGCCAAGCTCTCGGACCAGCTGGCAATGGAGATCGTCGGCAGCACGCCGGAAGAACTGCGCGAGCACATGGCGCGCGAAATCCCGCGCTGGGCCGAGCTGGTGAAGAAGTCCGGCGCGACGGCCGATTGACTCAGCGGTCGTGGTGCAGGTAGGCCGCCTGCCGCGGCAGCCGCCAGCTCACGAAGAAGGCGATCACCATCATCGCCGTCACGTACCAGAAGAAGCTCGATTCATGGCCCAGTGACTTGAGTCCCAGCGCCGCGTATTCGGCCGAGCCGCCGAAGATCGCGTTGGCCACCGCGTAGGCCAGGCCGACGCCGAGGGCGCGCACTTCGGGCGGGAACATCTCCGCCTTCACGATGCCGCTGATCGATGTGTAGAAGCTCACGATCGCGAGCGCCACGATGATCAGCCCGAAGGCGGACACCGGGTTGGTCACGCTTTGCAGCGCGCTGAGGATCGGCACCGTCGCCAGCGCGCCGAGTCCGCCGAACAGCAGCATGTTGTTGCGCCGGCCGATGCGGTCCGACAGCGCGCCGAAGACGGGCTGCATGCACATGTAGACGAAGAGGGCGCCGGTCATAACGTAGCTGGTGGTCTTGATCGACAGACCGACCGTGTTGACCAGGTACTTCTGCATGTAGGTGGTGAAGGTGTAGAAGATCAGCGAGCCGCCCGCGGTGAAGCCCAGCACCGTGAAGAAGGCCGCCTTGTGGTGGCGGAACAGGCCCGCGAGCGTGCCGGCCTCCTTGCTGCTGCGGCTCTCGCTGCTCGAGGTCTCGTGCAGCTGCCGGCGCAGCTGCATCGCGACCACCGCGGTGATGGCGCCGATCACGAAGGGAATGCGCCAGCCCCAGGCCTTGAGTTCGGCCTCGCTCAGCAGCTGTTCGAGAACCACGATCACCAGCACCGCGAGCAGCTGGCCGCCGATCAGCGTGACGTACTGGAAGGACGAGAAGAAGCCGCGCTGGCCGCGCAGCGCCACCTCGCTCATGTAGGTGGCGGTAGTGCCGTACTCGCCACCGACCGAGAGCCCCTGGAACAGGCGCGCGACCAGCAGCAGGGCAGGCGCCCAGGCGCCGATGCTCGCGTAGGTGGGCAGGCAGGCGATCGCCAGCGAGCCGGCGCACATCATGGTGACGGAGATCACCATCGAGGTCTTGCGGCCCTTGCGGTCGGCGATGCGGCCGAACAGCCAGCCGCCGATCGGCCGCATCAGGAAGCCGGCCGCGAAAACGCCCGCGGTGTTGAGCAGTTGCGCGGTGGGGTCGGATTTCGGGAAGAAGGATGCCGCGAAGTAGATCGACGAGAACGCGTAGACGTAGAAGTCGAACCACTCGACCAGATTGCCTGAAGAGGCGCCGACGATGGCGAAGATGCGGTGGCGCTTTTCTTCGGCGGTGTAGTGCGGCACCGGGGTGTCCGCGGCGATGCCCGAAGCGGGCGTGACTGCGCTCATGGGAGCCTCCGTGTCTTGATGTGTTTGTACGGGAGAACTCTCATGCTAAGGCCGCCGGCAGCCCCGCATCGGCCGGGCGCTGCGATGACCCTAGAAATCGACCAGGCTCAGGCCGATGCTCAGCACGGTGCGCTTGCGGTTGTAGTCGACCAGCGTGTCGCCATAGCCGTGGAACAGCTGCGTGTGGAAGCGCAGGTTGCTCCTGCTCGAGTTGCCGAGGTCCTTGAGCCATTCGAGCCGCACCGAGCCGCGTCCGCTCTCGCGCAGGTTGTTGCGCACCGTCAGCCCGAGCGTGTTGTAGGGGTTCAGGTTCCAGCGGCCCGTGAGTTCGGCACGGCCGATGTAGTTGGAGATGTCGGGGTTGTCGTCCTTCGCAGCATCCTCATGCAGGCGCTGCCACACCCGGCCGGTGACGGTGAAGCGGTCGCCGAGCTCCATGCCGCCCATCAGGTAGACGCGGTTCCAGCTGCGCGAATAGGGCAGGCTCTGGCCGTTCGACTGGTGCACCAGGCCAAGGCCCGCATAGCGCCAGCGCCACCCGCCCGGCAGCTGGTAGTCGGTGGGATAGACATACATCAGCTCCGGCTCGTGGTCGGTGGTGCGGAAGGGCCGCGAGATTGCGCCGTTGAAGAGCTGCCAGGTCGATTGCTGGCTGTAGCCGAACCACAGCGAATCCTTCTTGACCGGATCGTTCTGCGTCAGCATGCCCTGGGCGAGCTTGGTGCGCACCGAAAGGCCGATGCGCATCTCGTTGGCCTGGTAGGCAATGTCCTCGCCGGTGTGGCCGGCCGAGGGCGAGGTCGGCGTCTGCGGGTGGTTCGTGGCCGCCGAGGCGGACACGTTGAGCGGCCGGTAGGCGCGAAAGCTGAAGGTACCGCAGTCGGTGCCGTTCTCGAGCTCCCAGAAGCGCGAGAGCAAGGAGTACTGGTGGTCGCGGCAGCCTTCTTCGGTGGCCACGGAGACCACGCGCGTGGCGGGCACGGCGGCATCCACGGGCGCGGGCGGCTGGGTGTTCGCAAGCACCGGCGGTGCGGCGGGTACCGATGCGGCCGGCAGCGTCTGCTGCTGGGCCCAGCGGTCGAAGCAGGCCAGCCGCGCTTCCTTGTTGTCGGCGAGGCGCTGGCACTGCTGCCAGGTCAGCTGGGCTTCGGCCAGCGGGCTCTGCGGTCTCTGTGCAGGTTGCGCATGCGCGCCTGCGATGCCGAGGCCGGCAAGGAGCGCGGTGGATAAGGTTGTGCGTGTGTTCGTCATTGCCAACTGCCCGTCTTGTTCAGCACAAATGGCCGTGTGCTGTCGTCGGCGGCGTTTCGCCAGGTTCCTCTGAATTCCTTGCCGCAGGATCCGGCCTGCAGCTCGCCGAGCCAGACGCCGCTGATGGCGCGGCCGTCCATCGATTCGTCGATGTTGAGCAGGCCCTCGTCGTCGATGTCGCCCGCGAGCTGCGCGACCGAGGGGCTGGCCGCGCCGCCGTCGCGCGTGATGGTGCCGCGCACGCCGGCGTATTCAGGATGCTTGGCGAGCTGCAGCCGCGCGATGCCCGGCACGCCTTCGAAGCGCGCCTCCCATTGGCCATAGAGCGCCTCGAGCGGCAGTTCGCGGCCGCTGGCGGGGCATGCAGGCTGGGCCGCCGTGCTGCCGGCGGCCATGCACAGGGCAATGAGCAGCACACGGCACTTCATGGGACTGCCGCGGCGGCCGCCGCTGCGGCCGCGTTGTCCTGGACCTTGCGCGCGAATTCGGCGCGTAGCGCCTTCAGTTTCTCGCGCGGGTCTTCCTTGATGGTTGTCTTGTCGAGCGCCATCTCGGCGATGAAGCGGCTCGGCTGCGCCGGCACCATTTCGCGGCCCTGCTTGCGCCGCTTGGTCCAGCTCACCGCCAGGCTGCGCTGCGCGCGCGTGATGCCCACGTACATCAGGCGGCGCTCTTCCTGCAGCCGCTGCAGCGTTTCGTCGCTGACCTTCTCCTGCCGGCCGCCGTCGTCGTCGAGCTTGAAGGGCAGGAGGCCTTCGGTCACGCCGATCAGCATCACGTGCGGCCATTCGAGGCCCTTGGCCGCGTGCAGCGTGGAGAGCGTGACCACGTTCTGGTCCTTCTCGCGTTCGCTGATGGTGGAGAGCAGCGAGATGGTCTGCGCCACTTCGAGCAGGCTCTTGCGTTCGCTCTCGACCGTCGCTCCGGAAGCATCGTCGATCTGCCCGCCACAGCGCTGCGACATCCAGTCGCAGAACTCGAGCACGTTGGTCCAGCGGCTGGCCGCGGCCTGCTCGCTGTCCTCGCCGTCGTAGAGGTGCTTCTCATAGTCGATCTCTTTCAGCCAGTCGGCCAGGAAGCTGCGCGCGTCCTCGGCGCCCATGGTGCGGCGCGCGCGGTATTCGAGGTCGTTGATGTAGCGGCCGAACTCGTGCAGGCCTTCCTGCGCGCGCTTCGGCATCACGCTCGGCAGCGAGGGCGAGAACAGGGCCTCGAACAGGCTCAGCTTGTACTGGCTCGCGAAGGTGCCCAGGCTGGCCAGCGTGGTGTGGCCGATGCCGCGCTTGGGCGTGGTCACGGCGCGCAGGAAGGCCGGGTCGTCGTCGTTGTTGACCCAGAGCCGGAACCAGCCGCACAGATCCTTGATCTCGGCGCGGTCGAAGAAGCTCTGGCCGCCGGAAACCTTGTAGGGGATCTGCGCCTTGCGCAAGGCCTGCTCGAACACCCGGGCCTGGTGGTTGGCGCGGTAGAGGATCGCGAAGTCGCGGAACTCCTTGAATTGCGGACCCTGTGCAGTGGCATCGCCGCCGCGCAGGCTCTGGATGCGCGCCACCGTGCGCTCGGCCTCGTGGGCCTCGCTGTCGGCATCGACCACGCGCACCGGCTCGCCCTCGCCGAGCTCGCTGAACAGCGTCTTCGGAAAAAGCTTGGGGTTCGGCCCGATCACGTTGTTGGCGGCGCGCAGGATCGCGCTGGTGCTGCGGTAGTTCTGCTCGAGCTTGATGACCTTGAGGCTCGGGTAGTCGATGGGCAGCTTCTTCAGGTTGTCGAGCGTCGCGCCGCGCCAGCCGTAGATCGACTGGTCGTCGTCGCCCACCGCGGTGAAGCGCCCGCGCTCGCCGACCAGCGCCTTCAGCACCTCGTACTGCGTAGCGTTGGTGTCCTGGTATTCGTCGACCAGCACATGGCCGAGCGCCGCCTGCCACTTGGCGCGCACCTCGTCATGCTGCTGCAGGAGCTTGAGCGGCATGCCGATCAGGTCGTCGAAGTCCACGCTCTGGTAGGCGGCGAGCCGCTCCTCATAGCGCCCCATGATGCGCGCGGTGATGCGCTCGTTGTCGTCGGCGGCCTGGGCCTCGGCCTGGGCAGCGTTCAGCCCCATGTTCTTCCACTTGCTGATGGTCCACTGCCAGATGCGCGCGGTCGCGGCGTCGGTGGTGCCGCCGGCGTCCTTCAGGATCTTCGTCACGTCGTCGCTGTCGAGGATGCTGAAGGCCGGCTTCAGGCCCAGAACGGCCCCGTCCTCCCGCATCATGCGCACGCCCAGCGCGTGGAAGGTGCACACCACCACATGCTTCGCATCGCGCCCGATCAATCCCTTGGCGCGTTCGCGCATCTCGGCCGCAGCCTTGTTGGTGAAGGTGATGGCCGCGATGCGCTTGGGCTCCAGGCCGGCCTGGATCAGGCGCGCGATCTTGTGCGTGATGACGCGCGTCTTGCCCGAGCCCGCACCGGCAAGCACGAGGCAGGGACCGTGCATGTAGTTGACGGCTTCTTGTTGCGCGAGGTTGAGACCAGAGGACATGAGGGGCGGGGGGAGGGGAGGCGCAAAGCGGGCAATGATACGGGGCGCCGTCGGACGACCGAAGGTGTATGGCGGTGTTAGACCTGTTCGCATTTGTGATCGGCGCCGCCCCATGAAGAAGACAAGACATCCGCTCACCATCGCGTTCTGGTCCGCGCTCGCCACGGTGGCGGCAACGCTGGTCGTGCTGAACTTCCTGCCCGGCGAAAAGAAGATCGAGCAGCACATCGAGCGCGAGTACGGCCTGCACGATGCGCAGTTCCGCCGTGCGATGGGCGTCCTGCTCGGGCCGCCGGTCACGGAGGGCAACCGGTTCGAGTCGCTGATCAACGGCGACCGGATATTTCCGCCCATGCTCGCGGCCATCCGCGGCGCGAGGAAGAGCGTCACCTTCGAGACCTACATCTACTGGTCCGGCGACATCGGCCGCGCCTTTGCCGATGCGCTGTCGGAACGAGCCCGCGCCGGCATCAAGGTGCATGTGCTGCTCGACTGGGTAGGCAGCCAGAAGATCGAGGAGAAGTTTCTGCAATCGATGGAAGAAGCGGGCGTGGAGATCCGCAGGTTCCACAAGCCGAGCTGGTACGACATCGCGCGTTTCAACAATCGCACGCACCGCAAGCTGCTGGTGGTCGACGGCGTGGTGGGCTTCACCGGCGGCGTCGGCATCGCGCCCGAGTGGACCGGCAACGCGCAGGACCCCGGCCATTGGCGCGACTCGCACTACAAGGTGGAAGGGCCGGTGGTAGCGCAGATGCAGGCCGTGTTCATGGACAACTGGATCAAGGCATCGGGCGAGGTGCTGCACGGCGAGCGCTACTTCCCGGCGATTGCGCCGCGCGGCGGCGGTGCGGCCCAGATGTTCAGCAGCTCGCCCTCGGGCGGCAGCGAGAGCATGCACCTGATGTACTTGCTGTCGATCGCGGCGGCCACCCGGACCATCGATCTCTCGAGCGCCTACTTCGTGCCCGACGATCTCGCGCGCGCTGCCCTCGTCGCCGCGGCGAAGCGCGGCGTGCGCGTGCGCATCATCACGCCCGGCCCGATCATGGACGCGCAGACCGTGCGCCGCGCGTCGCGCGCCGGATGGGGTCCGCTGCTCGAAGCCGGCGTGCAGATCAGCGAATACCAGCCGACCATGTACCACTGCAAGGTGATGGTGGTCGACGACCTGCTGGTGTCGGTCGGCTCGACCAACTTCGACAACCGTTCCTTCCGCCTCAACGACGAGGCCAACCTCAATATCTACGACGAGGCCTTCGCCCGGGCGCAGGTGAAGGTGTTCGAGGAGGATCTGGCGAAGAGCAGGGCGGTGAGCTTCGCCCAGTGGCAGGACCGGCCATGGCGCGAGAAGTTGCTGGAGCACCTGGCCGCGCTGCTGGGGCCGCAGCTCTGAACACCGCGACAACGACAATCGCCCGCGTGCTGCAGATCCTCTTCGTCACCATCCCCTTCTTCGCCTTGATCGCGGCCGGCTACGCAGCGGCTCGCACCGGTGCACTGCCGCTTGCGGCGATTCCGGGGCTCAATGCCTTCGTGCTCTATTTCGCGCTGCCTTGCATGTTGTTTCGTTTCGGCGCCGGTGCGCCGATCGCGCAGCTGCTCGATGCCGGCGTGGCGCTGGTGTGGGGCGCCAGTGCGCTGATCGTGGTCGCCGCCACGGTGGCGCTGGCGCGCAGGCAGCGCATCGGCTGGAACGATGCGGCCTTCGGCGCGCTGGTGGCCGCATTTCCGAATACCGGCTTCATGGGGGTGCCGCTGCTGATCGCGATCCTCGGCACGCAGGCGGCGTCGCCGATGATCATCACGATCGCCTTCGACCTGGTCGTGACCTCGTCGCTGTGCATCGCGTTGTCGCGCCTGGCCGGCGCCGACGAGCACGGTGCGGCCAAGGCCGCCCGGCAGGCCTTGCGCGGGATCGTGCAGAACCCGATGCCGTGGGCCATCGTGCTCGGCGGACTGGCATCGGCCGCGCGCTTCGCGCTGCCGGCGCCGGTCGAGCGCACGATCGCGATGCTGGCCGACGCCGCCTCGCCGGTGGCGCTGTTCACCATCGGCGCGGTGCTGGCGCGCTCAGCGCTGCTGGCGCGCGAGCACCGGGCCAGCGCGCTCGTCGCCGCCGCGATGGGCAGCGCTTCGCAGCCGCTGCGGCAGGCGAGGCCGGCCGACGTGCTGTCCGTCGCGGCGATCAAGCTGCTGCTGCATCCTGTGCTGGTCTATGGCCTCGCGCGAGGCGCGATCGCGCTGGGCGTGCCGCTGGGGCAGCCGGCGCTGGCGGCGATCGTGCTGGTGGCCGCGCTGCCGAGCGCGAGCAATGTGTCGATGCTGGCCGAGCGCTTCGGCGCCGACAACGGTCGCATCGCGCGCATCATCCTGTGGACCACCGTGGCCGCCTTCAGCTTCCCCCTGGCGGCGGGATGGATGGCTAGTCGGGGCTAACTTCGGCACGCATTTGCCGTCGGCAATCTCTGTTTCAGAATATTTCCTACAAGCCGACCTCACTCCCCGGTGGATAGTGTGAACTATTGCTTTCGACTAATGCTTAGGTTTGCATTCGCGCTGCTAAAGTGGCGCCAGATACCGGGGGAACGGCATGACGACTTTGACGCGCTGGGTGCTTTGGGTGGCGTGGCTTGCCACCGTCAGTTGGCTTTGGCTTGCGGGTGCGCTGGGCATCGGCAGCGCGCTCGCGACGGGCGCAGCGAGCCTCTTGCTGTTCGCATGGCCGGGTCATTCGCACCGGCGGCGCCGCTCGGAGCTGCGCTACATCGAGATGGGCAAGCAGCCCGTGGGCCTGCCCTGAGCCGCGCTCAGATGCTGTGCGGGTCGACATCGACCAGCCAGCGGATCACGCCCTTGCCTTCGGGCTGCCGCCGCAGCCCGTGCAACAGCGGCTGCCAGGCCGCCAGCAGGCGCTGCAGCGCCGCACGCGACGCGCTTTCGACCAGCATCTGCGCCCGCTCCACATTCGCCACGCGCTGGATCGCCAGCGGCACCGCCGGGTAGCGGGTCACGCGCTCGGCCCCCGGCAGCGCATCGGCCGCCTCGCTCGCGGCATTCAGAAAAGCCTGGGCCGCCTCCTGCGTGCGGGCGTCGGCCCGCAGCAGCGCCTGGAAGGCGTAGGGCGGCATGCCTGCGGCGGCGCGCTCTTCGAGCTCGCGCTCGGCGAACGCCGGGTAGTCGTGCCGTCGCAGCGCCGCGAACAACGCGTGCTGCGGATGGTGGGTCTGGATCCACATTTCGGCGGTCGCGCCCTGCGCTGAAAGATAGGCAGCGTCGCGCCCGGCGCGCCCGGCCGACTGCATCAGCAGGCTGAACAGGCGTTCGGGCGCGCGGAAGTCGCTGGAGAAGAGCGCACCGTCGGGATTGACGGCGGCCACCAGCGTGATGCGCCGGAAATCGTGGCCCTTGGCAATCATCTGCGTGCCCACCAGTACGTCGACCTCGCCCGCATGCACGGCGGCGAGTTGCGATTCGAGCGCGCCTTGGCGACGCGTGCTGTCGGCGTCGATGCGCGCGATGCGCACTGCGCTGCCATCGGGCCGCTTGACGCTCGCGAACAGCTCGCCCAGGTGCTCCTCGAGGCGTTCCGTGCCGCGGCCCACCGGCGCGATGTCGGGGTTGCCGCAGGCCGGGCAGGCGCGCGGCACGCGCTCGGTGAAGCCGCAGTGGTGGCAGCGCAGCGTGCGGTCGATCTTGTGGAACACGCGGTAGGCGCTGCAGTGCGGGCATTCGCTCTTCCAGCCGCAGTCGCCGCAGGCCAGCACCGGCGCATAGCCGCGCCGGTTGAGGAACACCATGCTCTGCTCGCCGCGGGCGATGCGCTGGCCGATGGCATCGAGCAGCGCGCCCGACAGCACGGTGCGGGGCGGTTGCAGGCTCATGTCGACCAGGCGCACCGCGGGCAGCTCGACGGCGCCGATGCGCGAGGGCATGGCGAGCCGCAGATAGCGCCCGCCGGCATCATCGCCCGCGGCCGGTCGGCTCTGGTGCCAGCTTTCGAGCGAGGGCGTGGCGGAGCCGAGCATCACCTTCGCGCCTTCGCGCTGGCCGCGCCACACCGCCAGGTCGCGCGCCGAGTAGCGCGCACCCTCCTGCTGCTTGTAGCTGGGGTCGTGCTCCTCGTCGACCACGATCAGCTTGAGCGCCGGCATCGAGGCGAAGACCGCCATGCGCGTGCCCAGCACGATGCGCGCCGCGGCGCTGTGCGCCGCGAGCCAGCTGGCCAGGCGCTGCGGGTTCGTCATGCCGCTGTGCAGCGAGACCACGGCGCCGCTGCCGAAGCGTTCCTTGAAGCGTGCTTCGAGCTGCGGCGTGAGGTTGATCTCGGGCACCATCACCAGCGCCTGCGCGGCCGGCTCGCGCGCCAGCAGCGCCGCCACGGCCTGCAGGTAGATCTCGGTCTTGCCGCTGCCGGTGCTGCCGAACAGCAGGAAGGGGCCGGTCTCAGCATCGAAGCGGGCCAGTGCCTCGGCTTGCTCGGCAGACAGTGTCGGGCCGCCGGGCGCCGCGCCGGCGGCAGGGGAGAGCGCCGGCACGGCCTGCCGCTTGAGCCGCCGCGCCAGCTGCACTGCGCTCAGGTCGCGCAGCTGGGGCGGCAGCGCAGCCAGCGCAATCTCGCCCAGCGAGCGCTGGTAGTAGCGGGCGGCAAAAGCCACCAGGTCGCGCCAGGCATCGTTCAGCGGCGGCAACCCGTTAAGCACGGCGGCGACCGGCTTGAGCTCCATGGCGGGCGTCGCGCCGTCCTCGAGCGCATGAACCGCCCATGCCACGCCCAGCACCTCGCGGCGACCCAGCGGCACCCGCAGCAGCGACCCGATGGCCGGCGTCTCGGCGCTGGCGTAGCTCAGTACATCCCCTAATGCGCTGTGGGCGGGAGTCTGCACCGTCACGTCGATGCGCCAGTTCAAGGCGGGGTCCTGTTACGGCCGTTGGTTAAAGCAAGTTGTAGCAAAGCGGCTTAAGTCGTTGATTTGCATGCGCTTTGAAAGCCATCCAGAGTTTGTGTGGATAACTTTGTTGATATCCGGGCCCGACTCGCCGCCAGCCCTTGAAAATCAAGGCTCCGGCTGGAATGCCCGCAAAAAAAGCAAAGTTCAAAATCCATATAAATCAATGACTTAGCAGCGCTATCGCTTTAGGAGCAGGGATTTGCGGTCCACAGATATTTTTGCGCGGCGCAGCAAGTGTTTTGTGCATAAGTCAGTCGGTCCTCACCCTTTGGACTTGACAAATGCGAATCGGTCGTTCTCAGGTACTTACAACCTATAACAGTCGCATCAAACACGCAGCGCGCGCGACTGCGCATGCACTGCCGCGACCAGCGCCGCGACATGGTCGGGCGGCGTGAACTGGCTGATGCCATGGCCCAGATTGAAGATGTGGGTCGGCCCGCTCGAAGCGCGATCGGCATGCGGGCGGCCGAAGCTCTGCAGCACCTTCGCCACCTCGGCCTCGATCTGCGCCGGCGCGGCGAACAGCACGTTGGGATCGATGTTGCCCTGCAGCGCCTTGGCCCCGGCGCCTTCGCCCACGAGCGCGCGGGCGCGGCCGAGGTTGACGGTCCAGTCCAGGCCCAGCACCTCGCAGTCGAGCGCACGCATGTCTTCGAGCCAGAGTCCGCCGCCCTTGGTGAAGACGAGGCGCGGCACCGGCAGGCCGTCGGCGCCCTCGCGCTTCAACTGCGCGAGCACGCGTGCGGTGTAGGCCAGGCTGAAGTCCTGGAAGGCGCCGTCGGCCAGCACGCCGCCCCAGCTGTCGAACACCATCACGGCCTGGGCGCCGGCATCGATCTGCGCATTGAGGTAGGCGGCCACGGCATCGGCATTCACCGCGAGCAGGCGGTGCATGAGATCGGGACGGCTGTAGAGCAGGGTCTTGACCTGGCGGTAGTCGCTCGATCCTGCCCCTTCGACCATGTAGCAGGCCAGCGTCCAGGGGCTGCCCGAGAAGCCGATCAGCGGCACCCGGCCGTCGAGCGCGCGTCGGATCGACGCGACAGCGTCGAACACGTAGCGCAGCTTGGCCATGTCGGGCACTGCGAGCGCGCCGATCGCGGCCTCGTCGCGCGCCGGCCGCGCGAAACGCGGGCCTTCGCCGGCCTCGAAGGAGAGGCCCAGGCCCATCGCGTCGGGCACCGTGAGGATGTCGGAGAACAGGATCGCGGCATCGAGCGGATAGCGTTCGAGCGGCTGCAGCGTTACCTCGGTGGCGTAGTCCACGTTGGTCGCCAGGCCCATGAAGCTGCCGGCGCGGGCCCGCGTCGCCACGTATTCGGGCAGGTAGCGCCCGGCCTGGCGCATCAGCCAGACGGGGGTGTGATCGGTGGCCTGGCGCCAGCAGGCGCGCAGGAAAGTGTCGTTCTGGAGGGGCGCGAAAGGCATCCCCCGATTGTCGCAGGCGCGCTCATTCGGCCGCGCGCTCGGCTTGCCCCAATGCCTGCGCGAGGAAGTCTACGAAGGCGCGCACGCGCGTCGAGAGCTGGTAGCGCTGCGGGTAGACCGCATAGATGTCGGCACCGGGCGTGCGGTACTGGGGCAGCACCTGCACCAGGCGGCCGCTGCGCAGGTAGCGGTTGATGTCCCACTCGGCGCGCATCACGATGCCATGCCCGTCGAGCGCCCACCTGACCGCGATCTCGCCGTCGTTGGTCGTGAGGCTGCCGCGCGTCTTGATGGCCTCGGTGCGCTCGCGCGCGCCGCGCCCGGTGCTGAGGCGCCACAGGCCGTAGGCCTCGTCGCCCTGCCGGATGCCGATGCAGTTGTGGCGCATCAGGTCGCGCGGCACTTTCGGCTGGCCGCAGCGCGCCAGGTAGGCCGGCGAGGCGCAGAGCAGGCGCTGGTTGGCCGCGATGCGCCGCGCGATGACGCGCGCGTCCGGCGGCTCGCCGAAGCGGATGCAGACGTCGAAGGCGTCCTCGCTGAAGGGGGGAGGATTCACCGACAGCTGCAGCTGCACGTCGACCTCCGGATGGCTGCGCACGAAGCGCGAGATCACCGGCGCCACGTGCGTGCGGCCGAAGCCCAGGGTCGCGTTCACGCGCAGCAGGCCCTTGGGGCTGCCCTTCGACTGGCTCAGCAGCTCGTCCAGCTCGGCGATCTCGTCGAGGATGCTGCGCGCGCGTTCGAGCAGCACCTCGCCTTCGGGCGTGAGGCTCATGCGGCGCGTGGTGCGGTTGATCAGCGTCACGCCCAGGCGGCCTTCCATCTGGGCCAGCCGCTTGCTGACGGCGGCCGTGCTGATTCCCAGGTCGCGGCCGGCCGCGCTGAGACTGGGGGCGCCGGCCAGCGCCGAGAAGAAGCCGAGCTCGGCCGGTTGGATGCCGCTGGTCATGGGGATAGATTGTTGAATGCAGGTTAACGATGGATTGAATTCATGCCCTTATCGTAGAGCTGTCCGGCTCCTACAGTCGGCCCATCTTTTCAACAGGAGCAGACGCATGAAGACATACCGCATCGCGACCATTCCCGGCGACGGCATCGGCAAGGAAGTGATCCCGGCCGGCCGTCAGGTGATGGAAGCGCTGGCCGCCGCCTCGGGCGGCCAGCTGAACTTCGAGTTCGAGGATTTCGGCTGGGGCGGCGACTGGTTCCGCCAGCACGGCGTGATGATGCCGGACGACGGCTTGGCCGCGCTGCGCGACAAGGACGCCATCCTGTTCGGCTCTGCCGGCGACCCGCACATCCCCGACCACGTCACGCTGTGGGGGCTGCGCCTGAAGATCTGCCAGGGCTTCGACCAGTACGCCAACGTGCGGCCGACGCGCATCCTGCCGGGCATCGACGGGCCGCTCAAGCGCTGCACGCCCGAGCAGCTGAACTGGGTGATCGTGCGCGAGAACTCCGAGGGCGAGTACGCCGGCGTCGGCGGCCGCGTGCACCAGGGCCATCCGATCGAGGCCGCGACCGACGTCAGCATGATGACCCGCGCCGGCGTCGAGCGCATCATGCGTTTCGCCTTCCGGCTCGCCCAATCGCGCCCGCGCAAGCTGCTGACCGTGGTCACCAAGTCGAACGCGCAGCGCCACGCGATGGTGATGTGGGACGAGATCGCGGTGCAGATCGCGAAGGAGTTTCCCGACGTCACGTGGGACAAGGAACTGGTCGACGCCGCCACCGCGCGCATGGTGAATCGCCCGGCCACGCTCGACACCATCGTCGCCACCAACCTGCATGCCGACATCCTGAGCGACCTGGCGGCCGCGCTGGCCGGCAGCCTGGGCATCGCGCCGACCGGCAACATCGATCCCGAGCGGCGCTACCCCTCGATGTTCGAGCCGATCCACGGCTCGGCCTTCGACATCATGGGCAAGGGCCTGGCCAATCCGGTCGGCACCTTCTGGTCGGTCGTGATGCTGCTCGAACACTTGGGCGAGGCGCAGACCGCCGCGCGCCTGATGCAGGCCGTGGAGCACGTCACCGCCAATCCTGCGCTCCATACCCGCGACCTCGGCGGCACCGCGACAACCGAGGAGGTGACCCGCGCGGTCTGCGGCTACATCGCCGCCACCCAGGGCGAGCGCCGCGCGGCCTGAGGGAGCGCCGCCGAATACAACGAGATGGAGACAACATGAACTTTCTCTTCGAGCCCCGCCGCCGGCGCCTGGTGCAAGCCGGTGCCCTCGCACTCGGCCTGGCCTCCACGCTGGGGTCCATGCAGGCTTTTGCGCAGCAGCCCTGGCCTGCCAAGCCCATCAGCCTGATCGTGCCCTTCCCCTCGGGCGGCACCACCGACGTGCTGGCCCGCGCGTTGGCCGACCGGCTCTCGCAAAGCCTCGGCCAGCCGGTGGTGGTCGAGAGCAAGCCCGGCGCCGGTGCGACGCTGGGCGCCGACTACGTGGCCAAGGCCAAGCCCGACGGCTACACGCTGCTGATGGGCGCGGTGCACCACACCATCGCGACCAGCGTCTATAAGAAGCTGCCCTACGATTTCCAGAAGGACCTGGCGCCCATCACCCTCGTGGCCATGGTGCCCAACGTGCTGGTGGTCAACGCCGCCAACACGCCGGCCATGAACGTCGCCGAACTGGTGGCGCTCGCCAAGTCCGCGAAGGACAAGCTGGCCTACGGCTCCAACGGCAACGGCACCGCGCAGCACCTGATCGGCACGCAGTTCCAGGCCAGCACCGGCGCCGAACTGCTGCACGTGCCCTACAAGGGCAGCGGCCCGCTCACCACCGACCTGCTCGGCGGCCAGGTGGCGATGTCCTTCGACACCATCACGCCGGTGCTGCAGCACATCAAGAGCGGCAAGCTGCGCGCGCTGGCCGTGACCACTGCGAAGCGCTCGTCGGTGCTGCCGGAGGTGCCCACGCTCGAGGAGGCCGGGCTCAAGGGCTTCGACATCGGCACCTGGTTCGGCGTGCTCGCGCCGGCGGCCACGCCGAAGGAGGTGGTGGCGCGCCTCAACGCGGAGATGGTGAAGATCATCCAGTCGCCGGAATTCGTCGAACGCATGCACGCGATCGGCGCGGAGCCGCTGGGCGGCAGCTCGCAGGACATGGCAGGCCGGATCCGCGAGGAGACGGCGAAGTTCGCGAAGCTGGTGAAAGAAGGAAAGGTCGCTATCGAATAGTGAGTAGCGATCAGCGCCAGGGCGTCGCGCCCCTGGTAAGCCGCGAGTGCTCGACCATGACGCAGCGGTCCTGCACCACTTCCAGCCCGGCCGCGCGGCCCTTGGCTGCCGCGGCCTCGTTGATGATGCCGAGCTGCATCCAGAGCGCCGGCGCGCCGATGGCGATGGCCTCGTCCATCACCGGCGGCACGTCTTCGGCCCGGCGAAACACATTCACCAGGTCGATCTTCTCGTGCTTCGCGGCCTCGGTCAGCGTCGGGTACGACTTCTCGCCGAAGACCTCGCGTGTGTTCGGGTTGACCGGCACGATGCGGAAGCCGCGTGCCTTCATGTATTGCGAGACGCCGTAGCTGGTGCGATGCGGGCTCGGCGAGAGGCCGACGACGGCGATGGTGCGCGTGCGCGCAAGCAGCGCGCCGATGTCGGTGGGTGGGGTTGCGTCTTTCATCGCGCCATTTTGCGGCGCGGCGCGCGACCCTACCGCTTAGGCCTTGTATTTGATCGAGCAGCCGTAGGGCTTGGTGGCCGCCGCGCTGATCGGTTTGCCGCCGAAGGCTTCGCCGAGCGCCTGGTTCACGTAGTTGGTCGCGCTCTTGATGTCCTCGGCGCGCGCCGATGCAATGCTGTCGATGCCGCCCGCGTACACCAGCACGCCCTTGGGATCGATGATGAAGAGGTGCGGCGTGGTGCGCGCGGCATAGGCGCGGCCGATCACGCCGTCCTCGTCCATCAGCACGGCCGTGGGCGCGGCCGACTGCTCCTTCATCCAGGCATCGAGCGCGGCCGGTTTCAGGTAGTCGCTGGCGGCCCGCTCGGTCGAGTTGACCGACAGCCAGACCACGCCCTTGTCGGTGGCCGCCTTCTGGGTGGCAGGCATGTTGCCGCTGCCGTAGTGCTTGCGCACGAAGGGGCAGCCCGGATTGGTCCATTCGAGCACCACGAACTTGCCGGCGAAATCCGACAGCCGGTGCTGCTTGCCGCCGGTGTCGACGGCGACGAAATCGGGCGCCTTCTGGCCCACGGCCGGCGCGGCCATGGCGTGGGTGCCCATGAGGAAAGTGGCGCCGAGCGCCACCGCGGCGGCCACCACGGCGCGGCGCGAGGCCCGGCTCAGGGCGGCGCGGGCATTGCGCGCGGCACGGTAGGAACGCGAGTCGGAGGATGACGATGAAGCCATGGTCAGCTTGAACTCCTGATCAATATATTCAACAACCGCCACAGCTTAGAGCGGTTTTCTCACCTGCTTGTGACAACCCGTAGAAGGCCGGGGTCAAAGCGTCGCCAGTGCCGAGCGTACCTCTTCTTTGCTAAGGATTTCGGTCAGCACCACGGGTGCCTTGCCCGGCGCCTGCAGCACATAAACCGGCACGCCGCTGCGCCCCAGCGCGGTCAGCGCGGCGGTGATCGCCGGATCGCGGCGCGTCCAGTCGGCGCGCAGCATGGCGACCTGCCTGGCATCGAACTCGGCCAGCAGCGCCGCATCGGCCAGCGTGCTGCGCTTGTTGTACTGGCAGGTCACGCACCAGGCGGCCGTGAAGTCGATGAATACCGGCCGGCCGGCGGCCGCGAGCTCGCTCACGCGCGTCGCAGACCAGGGCTGCCAGCGGTCGCCGCTCGCGGCCACGGCCGGCGCCGCGCTGCGCACCACGTTGCCGCCGATGGCGCCCGCCAGCACCGCGGTGGCCGCGATCAGCAGGCCGGCCACCACGATGCGCGTGCGCCCGCGCAGCGTGAAGGCCCAGACGATCGCCGCCAGGCATACCAGCAGGCCGAGCAGCGCGCCCGCGCCGTCGATGCCGCTTTGCTGGCCCAGCACCCAGACCAGCCAGGCGACGGTGGCGAACATCGGAAAAGCGAGCAGCCGGCGCAGCGTGTTCATCCACGGTCCAGGCCGCGGCAGCAGGCGCGCCACCGCCGGCACGAAGCCCGCCGCCAGGTAGGGCAGGGCGAGGCCGAAGCCGAGCACCGCGAACATCAGCAAGGCCTGCGTGGCCGGCAGTCCGATCGCGAAGCCCAGCGAGGCGCCCATGAATGGCGCCGAGCAGGGCGAGGCGATCACCACCGCGAGTACGCCCGACAGGAAGTCGTTGGCCACCGGGTGCCTGGCCTGGGCGCCGCACAGCGAAGCCGGCGCCAGCATGCGGAACTCGTAGACGCCCGCGAGGTTGAGCCCGATCAGCGTGAAAAGCGCAGCCAGCACGGCCACCACCGCCGGCGACTGGAGCTGGAAGCCCCAGCCCAGTTCGGCGCCGGCCGCTCGCAGCGCCAGCATCGCGCCGCCCAGCGCCAGGAAGGACACGATCACGCCGGCCGTGTAGGCGACGGCGGCCATCCGGTGGCCGCTGTGGTCTTCGGCCTGGCGCGTGAAGCCCAGCACCTTGATCGCCAGCACCGGGAACACGCAAGGCATCAGGTTGAGCAGCAGGCCGCCGAGCAGCGCGCCCAGCAGCGCGGCGACGAAGCTGCCTGCTGGTTGCGGCAGGGGCGCCGCGGTGTTGGCTTCGAGCGCGGCTTGCAATGCCGGCGAAACCTCGACCCGCGGGGCCGTGGCGGGCCAACTGCCGGCAACCGGCGCTTCGGCGCGCCAGGCGATGGGCTGGCCGGCTTGGCGATCGGCCTCGGCCAGGGCGACCACCACCGGCATCGTCGCCGGGCTGGCGCTGCGCTGCTCGGACAGCGGCACGCTGGCGGTCCAGGTGTCGCCCTGCCAGGCCTGCGTCCAGTCCTTGCCCTGCACGGCCGCGGTGTGGATCACCTCGCCGGTCTCGGCGAAGAACTCCAGCGTCTTGCCGCGCGCGGCTGGCGGCAGGCCTTCGAGCCGGACCTGCAGCTTGTTGCCCTCGACGGCGATCGTGCCCGGCTTGGCGAGCGCGGCCGGCTGGGCGGCCAGGGCGGCGTCGAAGGCGCTCTTGTGCAGTGCGGTCGAGCCTTGCAGCGGCAGCTTGAGCAGGAACTCGCCGTCTTCGGGAATGCATTCCTTGCGGCAGACCAGCCAGGAGGCCTTGAGCTTGACGTCGAGCGCGTCGGCGCCGGTGAGGCTGGCGGCGGGCTTGAAGTCGGACGCCACGGTCAGCGGCACCGGCAGCAGCACCGTGCCTTCGTAGCCGTAGTTGGCCAGGTTGCCGACCGGGATCTTCTTCGGTACCGGCCAGGCGATGTCGCCGTTGGAAATGCCGGCCGGCAGCGACCAGGCGAGTTCGGTCGGCAGGCCGGAGTCGCCGGCGTTCTTCCAGTAGGTGTGCCACTCGGGCTGGTGCGTGATCTGCAGGCCGACCCAGACCGGCGCGCCGGGGGCGACGCCCTGCGGCGCATGGGCGATCAGTTCCGCCCGCACGTGCGGCGTGGTGACGACCGGTCCGAGCTTGGATGCCAGCTGGGCCGCAGCCGGCAGGCAGGCTGCGAGCGACGCGACCAAGACGGCCGCAAGACGGAGAGGAGAGATAAAGGCCATGCCGGTCAGTCGGAGCGCCGGCGCCGGACGAAGTTCCGAATGGCGCTCACGTCGCCCACCCCAGCACCACCCGGCGGGTGGTGGCGCTCTTCTTTTCGATCTTGGTCACGACGACCTGGCCGATCTCGCGCGTGTTCGCCACGTGGGTGCCGCCGCACGGTTGGAAGTCGATCGATTCGGCGTCTCCGATCCGGATCGTGCGTACCGTGCCCGTGCCGCGCGGCGGCTGCACGCTCATGCTCTTGACCAGCGCCGGGTTGGCATCGAGCTCGGCATCGGTGATCGCGCCCACGGCCAGCGGATGGCCGGCGGCGACCAGGCGCGCCAGGCCGGTCGTCAGCGCCTCCTTGTCCAGCGGGTCGGTCATGTGGAAGTCGAGCCGGGCGTACTCGGGCGTGATCGAGCAGCCGTTGACCGGCTGCGGCACCAGGTGGCACAGCAGATGGGTCGCGGTGTGGAAGCGCATCAGCCTATGGCGGCGCTCCCAGTCGATGCGGGCCGTTACGTCATCTCCGGGCTTCAGCGATGCGAGCAGTTCGGCCTGGTTCGCTGCAGGCACATGGACGATCTCGTCGGTCGCCCGGCCCTCGGCGTCTTTGCCCTTGCGCGTGTCGGCGATCGCCAGTTCGCGCCCGTCGGCCAGCACCAGGTGGCCGCTGTCGCCCGCCTGCCCGCCGCCCTGCGGATAGAACACCGTGCGGTCGAGCACGATGCCGGCTTCGTCGGCGCGCACGACGCGGGCCTGGCAGTCGCGCAGGTAGGCGTCGGAGCGGAACAGATCGTCGGTCATCGCCCGATGGTAGCGGCGGCGCCGCGGCGGGGTGCGCCCACGCCAGAAAGCGCCCACAACCGACAGCGAGGGCTTGCGCGATCCGGAAGATTCATGGCTGGAGGGCCATTCGACCCATGAACAATCACAAGCATTCTTCGACCGCGGCCTTGCTGGCCGCCGCCGTGCTGCTCGCGGCTTGCGGCGAAACCGCCAAACTGCCGCCGGAGGCCGGCATCGGCCCGACGCCGCAACTGCCGGCGCCGAACAAGACGCTGATCCCGACCGTCCACATCGCCCCGGCCACCGGCTGGACCGACACCGCCGGCCCGAGCGTGCCCAGCGGCTTCACCGTGACGGCGCTGGCCCGCGGGCTGGACCATCCGCGCTGGGTCTATCTGCTGCCCAACGGCGATGTGCTGGTGGTCGAGAGCAACAAGCCGCCGAAGCCGGAAGGCGCAGGCGACGGCGGCCTGATGAAGAAAATCCGCAGCGCGGTGATGAGCCGCGTCATGAAGCGCGCCGGCGCCGAAGTCCCGAGCGCCAATCGCATCACCCTGCTGCGCGATGCGAACGGCGACGGTGCGGCGGAGGTGCGCCAGGTGTTCATGCAGAACCTGATGTCTCCCTTTGGCGTCGCGCTGGTCGGCAACGAGCTCTTCATCGCCAACGCCGACGCGCTGGTGAAGGTGCCTTATACGGAGGGTCAGACCTCGATCACCGCGACGCCCACCAAGGTGACCGACCTGCCGGCCGGCATCAACCACCACTGGACCAAGAACGTGATCGCCAACCGCGAAGGCACCAAGCTCTACGTGACGGTCGGCTCCAATAGCAACATCGGCGAGAACAGCCTGGCGGCCGAAGAGGGCCGGGCCGCGATCTGGGAGGTCGACGTGAAGAGCGGCGAGAAGCGGCTGTTCGCCACGGGGCTGCGCAATCCCAACGGCATGGCCTGGGAACCCGAGACCAGCGTGCTGTGGACGGTGGTGAACGAGCGCGACGAGATCGGCAGCGACCTCGTGCCCGACTACCTGACCTCGGTGAAGGACGGCGCCTTCTACGGCTGGCCCTGGAGCTATTACGGCCGCCATGTCGATGTGCGGGTGACGCCGCCGCGGCCCGAGATGGTGGCCAAGGCGGTGGCGCCCGACTATGCGCTGGGCTCGCACGTGGCCGCGCTGGGCCTGGCCTTCTCCCACCCGCGCGGCATGCCGCCCCAGTTCGCCAACGGCGCGTTCATCGGCGAGCACGGCTCGTGGAACCGCAAGCCGCTGTCGGGCTACAAGGTGGTGTTCGTGCCCTTCAGCGGCGGCCGGCCCAGCGGGCCGCCGGTCGATTTCGTCACCGGCTTCCTGAGCGCCGACGAGAAGGCGCAGGGCCGGCCGGTCGGCGTGGCGCTCGACAAGAGCGGGGCGCTGCTGGTGGCCGACGATGTAGGCAACGCCGTCTGGCGCGTCGCGCGAGCGAAGTAGCGGCCTCTAGAAGCCCTGCAGCACCACCTTGCCCTGCGCCTTGCCGCTCTCGATCAGCGCATGGGCGCGGCGCAGGTTCGCTGCGTTGATGGCGCCGAAGCTTTCGTTGGCCGTGGTGCGGATGCGGCCCGCATCGACCAGCGCGGCGACTTCGGCCAGCAGCTCGCCCTGGCGCGCAACATCGGGCGTCTCGAACTTCGAGCGCGTGAACATCGACTCCCAGTGCAGCGAGATCGCCTTGCCCTTGAGCGGCATGGCATCGAACACCGCCATGTCGTCGATCACCGCGAGCTGGCCCTGGGGCTTCAGGCACTCGACGATCTGCGCGTAGTGCTGCCCGGTCTGCGTCAGGCTGGCGACCATGTCGACTTCGCCGATGCCGGCGGCCCTGAGCTCGGCGTCGAGCGGCTTCGAATGGTCGATCACCGCGTGTGCGCCCAGCGCCAGGCACCAGGCACGCGTCTCGGCGCGCGAGGCGGTAGCGATCACGCGCAGCTGCGTGAGCCGGCGCGCGAGCTGGATCAGGATCGAGCCGACGCCGCCGGCGCCGCCGATGATCAGGAGCGTCTGCCCGGCGCCGCCGTTCTTCGGCACCCGGAGCCGGTCGAACAGCAGCTCGTAGGCGGTGATCGTGGTCAGCGGCAGGGCGGCGGCCTGCGCGTCGTCCAGGCTCTTCGGCGCGAGCGCCGCGATGCGCTCGTCCACCACATGCAGTTCGCTGTTGGTCCCGGGCCGGGTGATCGAGCCCGCGTAGTACACGCGGTCGCCCGGCTTGAAGCCTTGGACCGCCGCGCCGACGGCCTCGACCGTGCCGCACGCGTCCCAGCCCAGCACCTTCGCGTCGGCCGCCCCGGGCCGCGCGCCCTTGCGCACCTTGGTGTCGACCGGGTTCACGGAGATCGCCTTCACCCGCACCAGCAGGTCGCGCGCGCCCGGCGTGGGGTCGGGCAGGTTGAAATCCTCGAGCGACGCGGGGTCGTCGATGGGAAGGGATTGGCGATAGCCGACGGCTTTCATGGTGTGTCCTTGAGGAATGGAATCGATCGGATCGAATGTAGACACCATCGCAGCGTTTGATAAGCTGCCTTCAAAACGCATCAGTTTCAAATGAAGGTTGAAAATCTCGCAGATCTCCACGTGCTGGTGCACACGGCGCGGGGCGGCACCCTCACGGCGGCGGCGCGCGCGCTGGGCATCACGCCCGCGGCGGCCAGCGCGACCTTGAAGCGGCTGGAGGTGCAGCTCGGCGCGCGCCTGTTCGAACGCTCGACGCGCGCGATGCGGCTCACGCCGCAGGGCCAGACGCTGCTCGACTACGCCAGCCGCGCCTTCGAGCTGCTGGCCGAGGGCGAATCGCTGGTGACGGCCGATCGCGGCGCGCTGGTCGGCACGGTGCGCGTCGCCGCGCCTTCGGACCTCACGCGCAGTGCGCTCCTGCCCTGGTTCGACGAGTTCCTCGATGCGCACCCGGGCCTGCAGCTCGCGCTCTCGGTCGGCGATCGGCCGCTCGACGTCACGCGCGACGAGGTCGACGTGGCGCTGCGCTACGGCGCGCTGGCCGATTCGCGGCTGGTGGCGCGCAAGCTGGCCGATTCACGCCCAGTGCCGTGCGCTTCGCCCGCCTACCTGCGCCGGCACCCGGCGCCGCAGCTGCCGCAGGACCTGCTGCAGCACAACTGCCTGACCTTCCATCGCGGCGGCCGGCGCCAGCGCGTCTGGCGCTTCGCACGCGACGGCCAGTGGAGCGAGGTGCGCGTCGATGGCGACCGCATCGTCGACGACGCCTCGCTCGCGCGCCAGTGGGCGCTCGCGGGCCGCGGCATTACGCTCAAGTCGGCGCTCGACGTGCAGCAGGACGAGGCCTCGGGCGCGCTGGTCCGGCTCCTGCCCGACTGGGACACCGAGCCCTATCCGCTGCATGCCCTGCTGCCCAGCGGCCGCTTCGTGCCGGCGCGGGTGCGGGCGCTGGTCGATTTCCTGGCGGCCAAGTTCGCGGCGCTTCCCTCGCACCACTAAGCTCGCACCACTAAGATTGCCTCATGACTGCCCTTGCCAGCCGATTCTGGTCCCAACTCACGACACGCGATTTCGCCGCGCTCGATCCGGCGACGACCGTCGCGGTGCTGCCCCTGGGCGCTACCGAGCAGCATGGGCCGCACTTGCCGCTGGGCGTGGACTCGACCCTGGTCGAAGGCATCGTCGCCGCCGCGCTGCCGCTGCTGCCGACCGAGCTGCCGGTGCTGTTCCTGCCGACCCAGCAGATCGGCCTGAGCCCCGAGCATGCGCGCTTCGCGGGCACGCTCACCCTGTCGGCCGAGACGCTGATCCGGCTCTGGAGCGAGATCGGCGCCGGCGTGGCGCGCGCCGGCGTCAGGAAGCTGGTGCTTTTCAATGCGCACGGCGGACATACCGGCGCGATGGACATCGTCGCGCGCGAGCTGCGTGCGGCGCACGGTCTCATTGTCTACAGCGCGAGCTGGTTCAACCTGCCGCTTGGCGATGCGGGTGCGCAGTTCAGCGCCGACGAACATCGCTTCGGCGTGCACGCCGGCGAGATCGAGACCTCGATGATGCTGGCCCTGGCGCCTGGCCAGGTGGCGATGCAGGCGGCACGCGATTTCGGCTCCAGCTCGCGTCAGCGGGCGGCCGACTACCCGGTGCTCGGCAATGGCAAGAGCGCCAGGCTGGGTTGGGCCATGGAGGACTACAACCCCGCAGGCGCGGCCGGCAATGCCGCGGCGGCAACCGCAGAGAAGGGCCGGGCAGTGATCGACGCCGCAGCGGGCCAGCTGGCGGCCCTGCTGGCCGAGGTGTCGCGCCTGCCGCTGTCGACCGCGCACACCGGGCCGCTGGGCTGAACGGCGTCAGCCGGCCACCGCCGGCCCGCCCGGCGCGGTTTCCTCGATCTTGATCGTGCCGTCGGGCCGCTCGCAGGTGCCGATGAGCAGGCCGCTGGCGACCGCATGCGCGCGCAGCGCCTCCAGCACTTCGTCGCGCCCCGGACTGGCGGAGAAGGCAGGTGTGCTGTCGAGCGCGAAGAGCTGGAAGGCATAGCGGTGCACGCCGTGGCCCGGCGGCGGATCGGGCGGCAGCCAGGCTGCCTGGAGGTAGGAGTTGCGGCCGGTGTGAACACCGGTTCCCTCGTTGCCGGCGCTGGCGATCGCAGCTTCGGGCAGGTTGCCGTCCTCCGCCGCAAGGTCGACCACGATCGCATGCACCAGCGGATGGGGCGTCGGCGAATCGGCATCCTCGACCAAGAGCACCAGCGAAGCGGCGCCGGCCGGCACGCCGGTCCATTGCAGTGGCGGCGACAGGCCCTCGCCGTCGGCCGTGTAGCGCGGCGGCAGCGGCGCATGGTCGACGAAGGCCAGGCTGGCGACCGTGATCGATGCCATCCCCTGGCGCAGTCCCAGGGTGTTGAAGGCGATCTCGTCGAGGCCGGCGCGTACGCCGTGCAAGGCGTGGCCGATGGCTTCGGGAAGTTTTTCGAGCATCTCTCCTGTATAGCCTGCGGGCGGAAGCCGGCGTGTAGGCAGGCTCCGCTATCATGAAACGGCGCTGCGCTCCCGCGCTCGCCTCTTCCCTCCCATTCCAATACCAAAGGAAGCGTATGAGCATCGTCTGGACCATCCTGATCGGTTTCGTCGCGGGCCTCGTGGCGCGCGCCATCAAGCCCGGAGACGACTCGGCCGGCTTCATCGTGACCACCCTGATCGGCATCGCCGGCTCGCTGATCGCGACCTACTTGGGGCAGGCGATGGGCTGGTACACGGCGGGCCAGGGGGCAGGCTTCATCGCCTCGGTGGTCGGCGCGATCGTGCTGCTCGTCATCTGGGGCCTCGTCAAACGCAAGTGAGCGTGCCGGGCAGCGATGGCCCGCAAATCCAAGGCGCACCACCATGTCTACGTCGTCGAACTCGACGACCGGGTCTGGAACGTCGCCCGCTTCCGGCGCGCCAACCCCGCCTACCGGCTCGGCCAACCTTTCGTCTACGTCGGCATGACGGGGCTGGATCCCGACGTACGCTTCGACAAGCACAAGGCCGGCATCCAGGCCAACGCCTTCGTGCGTGACTATGGGCTCAGGCTGCTGCCGGCCCTGTATGCGGTCTACAACCCGATGCCCTACGAGGCCGCGCGCGAGATGGAGGTCGAACTCGGCATCGCATTGCGCGAAGCCGGCTACGGCGTCTGGCAAGCCTGAAATAAGCTCTCCCCAGGCTTGCAACGAAAGGAGGCGCTATGGACGGTACGGCCTGCATCGTGATGACCACCGCCAGCACCGAGGACGAGGCCGAAGCACTGGCCGCCGCGATCGTCGAGGCGGGCCTCGCGGCCTGCGTGCAGGTGCAGCGCGTGCGCAGCTTCTACCTCTGGCAGGGCGCGCTGCACCGTGAGCCCGAATGGCTGCTTTTCATCAAGACCCTCGTCGCTCGCTATGCGGTGCTGGAAGCCTTCATCCGGGAGCGCCACAGCTACGAAACGCCTGAAATCGTGCAGCTGCCGATCACGGCCGGGTCTGCGGACTACCTGCGCTGGCTCGCTGGCGGCAGCGCAGGAATCGATCAGGCGTAGGTCACCCAGTCCGCCCAGGCCGGGCCATCGAGGTGCGGCAGCGTGTTGTAGGTCACCAGCATGTGGCGCTTGGGCGTGAAGGCGAATTCGGTCACCGCCGTGTTGCGGATGCGCAGGTTCAGTTCGATGGTGGTTTCCGGGCTGGTGCCCAGCACATGGCCGACCGCGGTGCTGATCGGGCCGCCGCTCGAGACCACCAGCACCCGGGCGCCGTGGTGCCTGCCGCGCACGTGGTCCAGTGCGCTCGTCACCCCGGCCAGGAAGTCGACGTAGCTCGGCATGCCGGCCGGTGAGGTCCGGCCCTGCATCCAGGCGCCCAAGCCGTCGCGCAGCAGCCGGAAGTGGTGGCGGTATTTCTCGGGCGAGTCGGGCTTCTCGAGCTTCTCGGGATGGATGGTCGCAATGACCGCTTCGGCGTCGTACTCGTCGAGCCCCGGCCAGGGCAGCACGTCGTCGCGCGCAAGCCCCAATCCTTCGGCAATGCCTTCCCAGGTCTGGCGATGGCGCTTCAGGGTGCCGGTGATGACGGCATCGAACTGCATGCCGCGCTCGCGCCAGTACTCGCCCAGGCGCCGCGACTGGCGGTGGCCCAGATCGCTCAGCTGGTCGTAGTCGGCCGCGCCGAAGCTGGCTTGCCCATGGCGCACGAGATAGAGGGTTCCCATGCGCGGGATTCTGCCGACGCGCTCCCGAACGGGAGGTCACTGCGGCGACCTTGGGGGCGCCACGGATGGAAGTGTGAACTTTTTCATACACGCAGTGTAATAAAGTGAGTTACAAAGTTCTCATTCAGTAAGAATGCAAACTTTCGTTAACGCTGATTGAGAGCCGCTGGTCCGAAAGACGCCGCTTTCATAACAAGAGGACAGCAGAGCATGAACAAGTCGTATCGCAGCGTCTGGAATCCCGCGCTGGGCGCCTGGGTCGCGGTGTCGGAGATCACGGCGGCGCGCGGCAAGCGTTCCGGCGGGCTGGGCAGCCTGGTGGTGGCTGCGGGGCTGAGCGTCCTGGCGGCATCCGGCGCGGCGCAGACCGTCAACTACAGCGACGGCGCCAACCTGGCGGCGCCGATCGACACGACGCCGTCGGACGTGACGCTCAACAGCCTCGGCGCGGGCACGGCCACGCAGAGCGGCGTCGTCAGCGGTACCAACGGCATCGTCAAGACCGGCGCCGGCATCGTCGTCCTGGGCGCTTCCAACACGTACCAGGGCACCACGTCGATCAACGCGGGCGCCCTGCAGGTGAATTCCGATGCCAACCTCGGCACCGGCGGAGCCATTGCCTTCGGTGGCGGCACGCTGCGCCTGGGCGCCGACAACTTCTCCAGCGGCCGCGCGATCGTGCTCGGCGTCGCCGGCGGCACCGTCGATGTGGCCGGCACCCAAGCCAATACGCTCGGCGGCCAGATCACGGGCAGCGGCGTGCTCACGCTGCGCAACACCGGCACCAATGCGCTCGGCAGCGAGACCCAGCGCCTGAGCATCGACAACGCCGCGAACAACTACACGGGCGGAACTGTCCTGCAGGGCAATGGGACGGCCGGCCGCCTCAATGTCTGGACGCACACGACGGGCTCCTTCGGCAGCGGCCCGATCACCATCCTCGAGAACGCCGAGCTGCGCTTCCAGGACGCCACCGCGAGCGCCGGCAACCTCGCCATCACGGTGCCGGTCGGCGTCAACACCAACGTCAACGGCAGCAACAGCGGCCTCCAGTTCCAGAACGGCGCGAACGCCGGCACGGCGACGATCACCAACAACGGCGCAGGCTCCTATGTGCTGTTCGGCGGTGGAGGCGCCAGCGCGCAGCAGGCGACGCTCAACAACAACGGCGGCCGGCTGATCTTCCAGGAAACCAGCAACGGCGGCACGGCGACCATCAACAACAACAGCGGCACGCTCCAGATGGCGAACACGGCGAACCTGAGCGGCGCCACCGTCGTCAATCACGGCCAGGTCTACGTCAACGACATCAGCGCGCCGGCAGCGGCGATCGGTTCCCTGTCGGGCTCGGGGGGCGTCGTACTCGGCAATGCCACGCTGCAAGTCGGGGCGCTCGGCAAGGACGACACCATCAGCGGCGTGATCTCGAACACGGGCCCGGGGGCGCAGGACAAGAACGGGTCGCTCTACATCAATCCCGTGATGCTCGGCAACGGCGCCGTGATCAAGGTCGGCGCCGGCACCCTGACGCTGACGGGCAACAACACCTACACCGGCGGCACCACCATCAGCGGCGGCGCGCTGCAGTTGGGGGCCGGCACCGCCAGCGGCAGCGTGGAAGGCGCCATCACCAACAATGCGTCGCTGATCATCAACCGTTCGGACAACTACACCCTGGCCAACGCAATCACCGGCTCGGGCACGCTCACGCAGGCCGGCACCGGTACCACGACGGTCACAGGAGCCAACACCTACAGCGGCGGCACCATCCTGAATTTGGGCGGTCTCAGCATCGGCAGCGCGGGGGTGCTCGGCAGCGGCGCCATCACCCTCGAGGGAGGCACCTTCACCACGTCCAGCCCCATGGTGCTGGGCAACACCGTGGTCGTGGCCGGCAACGTCAATCTCGCGACCAACGGCAGCCTCGGGCTGAACGGGCCGGTGGTCCTCACTGCCGACGCGACGTTGAACCAGGTCACGCCCGCCGGTGTCGTGAACTTCGACGGCGGGATCAGCGGCGGCCACGGCATCACGCTCGACAACACCGTCGGGCCATGGGCCGACTTCGCCTTCAGATCGCCAAATACCTACACGGGCACCACCACCGTCCAAGGCAATGCGCAGCTGAAGCTGACCGGGTCGGGCAACGTTCCCGGCGACCTGCTGGTCCATCCCGGCGGCGCGGTCGTGGCGGAGGGCAGCGGCCATTTCGCGCCGACCGCGAACCTGACGATCAACTCCGTCGGCGCCACGGCGCCCGCGCCGATCTCAGGCCTGGAACTCGTCAACGCGGTCCAGACCGTCGCACAGCTCAACGGCAACGGCACCGTGGGTCTGAACGGCTCGCAACTGACGGTCGGCGCCGGTGCTTTCAGCGGCGCGATCTCGAACGGCCTCGTCACGCCTGTCAACGCGGGCTCGCTGGTCAAGGCGGGCAGCGGCACCTTGACGCTCTCGGGCGCCAACACCTACACCGGCAGCACCACCGTCAGCGGCGGCACCTTGCGTGCTGGCGCGGCCAACACCCTGAGCGCCGCCTCGGCGCACAGCGTGGCGGCCGGCGCCACGCTCGACCTGGCAGGTTTCAGCCAGAGCATGGCCTCGCTCACGAACGGCGGCACCGTCTCGCTGGTCGGCGCCGCGCCGGGTGCCGCGCTCACGGTGAACGGCCCCTACGTCGGCAACAACGGCACCCTGCGCCTGGGCGCCACGCTCGGCGCCAGCGGCCCCTCCGACCGACTGGTGCTCGATGGCGCTACCGCCGTCGCCAGCGGCAGCACCACCGTGCAGATCACCAACCTCGGCGGCCTCGGCGGCCAGACCGTGGGCAGCGGCATCGAGGTGATCACCGCGTTGAACGGTGCCACCACTACGGCGCAGACGACCAAGAACGCCTTTGCGCTCGGCGGCGCGGGTCACGTCGATGCGGGCGCCTTCGAGTACCGCCTGTACGCCGCCGACGCGGGCGGCGTCGGGGAGAACTGGTATCTGCGTTCGGAAGTGATTCCGCCGCCCCCTCCGCCGCCGCCTCCTCCCGCTCCGCCTGCGCCGCCTGCTCCGCCTGCTCCCCCGGCGCCCCCGGCACCACCCGCTCCGGCGCCCGCGCCCGCGCCGGTACCGGTCACGGCCTACCGCGCCGAGGCCCCGATGCTCGCGGCCTTGCCGTCGCAACTGCGCCGGACCGACCTGGCGATGATCGGCAGCCTGCGCAGCCGCATGGGCGACGACGATGCAAGCGGTCGCGCGGTCGCCAGCCTGACACCCGTCGGCGGTGCGCTCTCGGCCGAGCGCCGCGCCTGGGCCCGTGCGGTCTACAGCGATGTCGACATCCGCCAGTCGGACGTCGTCAGTCCCTCGACGCAGGGCCACGTCGCCGGCGTCCAGGCGGGCACCGATCTCTACGTTTCGCAGCTCGGGGATTGGCATGCCGGCGTCTATGTCGGCACGCTCGATGGCGATGCCGACCTGAGCGGCTTCGCCAGCGGCGTCCATCGCCCGGTCGGCAGCACCGACCTGCGCGCCCGCTACCTCGGCGCCTACGCCTCGTATGCCAACGCGACCGGCTTCTACGTCGACACCGTGCTGCAGTACGGCTCGCACCGCTACACCATCCGGCCGCTCGGCGGCTTCGCGGCTTCGGGCAAAGGCAACAGCCTGACGGCCTCGGTCGAGGTCGGCCAGGCCTTCGCGCTCGGCGGCGGCTGGACCATCGAGCCGCAGGCGCAGCTGAGCTATCGCAAGGCGCGCCTTGACGACCTGGCGATCCCAGGGGCGCTGGTGCAGCAGGACGATTCCGGCAACTGGACCGCCGGCCTCGGCGTGCGCGTGAAGGGCGACATTTCCACCGCGGCCGGCCGGCTGCAACCCTACGCGCGCGTCGGCGTGGTCCGCGGCAGCGGCGGCAGCGATGTCGCGCGCTTCGTCAACGGCCCCTTCGTCACGCCCATCGGCAGCACGGGCAACTACACCTCGGTCGAACTGGCAGGCGGCGCCACGCTGTCGCTGAGCAAGACCGTGAGCCTGTATGGCGAAGTCGGCAAGGTCTTCAGCGCGGGCGGCGACACCAAGGTGAAATCGTCGATCCAGGGCGCGATCGGCGTGCGCGTGCGCTGGTAGCAAAGAAAACGCGGCGGGTGGAACTCGCGTGCGCCGGGCGGGCTCGTACCGCCATGCCTGCCCTGACCACCTCCCCCGGTTCTCTTCCCCGGCGCACTGTCGCCGCCGCGCTCGTCGCAGCGCCCGTTCTCTGGCTCGGCGCCCGCGCGCAGCCGCAGGCGGCGCGGATCGCGACACCCGCGCAGACCGAGGGGCCTTTCTACCCCGTCCGCCTGCCGCAGGATGCGGACAACGATCTGCTGCGCAACGGCACGCTGAACTACCGCAGCGGCCAGCCCGCCTGGGTCGAGGGCAGCGTGACCGACCTGTCCGGCCAGCCGCTGCGCGGCGCCCAGGTCGAGATCTGGCAATGCGACCAGGACGGCCACTACCACCACCCCGGCGACGGCGGCCGCGCCGATGCCGCGTTCCAGGGCTTCGGCCGCGTGGCGGTCGATGCCGAAGGCCGCTGGCGCTTTCGCACCATCCGGCCCGTGGCCTACAGCGGCCGCACGCCCCACATCCATGTGAAGGTGAAGTTGGGCGCACGCGAGTTGCTGACGACGCAGCTCTATGTGGAGGGCGATCCGGGCAATGCGCGCGACTTCCTCTGGCGCAACCTGCCCGAGGCTTCGCGGGCGGCGATTACCGTGCCTTTCGAGCCAGCGGCGGATGGCGTGCGGGCGCGCTTTCCGATCGTCATCGCGGCCTGAGGCGGGCCGCTCTCAACGCTGCGACAGCACCCCGGCGAACATCGCGGCATCGACGTTGCCACCGGTCACCGCAATGCCGACCGTCTTGCCCTGCCAGCGCGAGCGCTGCTGCATCGCGGCCGCCAAGGCCGCCGCGCCCGCGCCTTCGGCGACATTGTGGGTGTCAGTGAACAACGCGCGCATCGCCGCGGCCACTTCCTCGTCGCTCACCGAGACCACCTCGTCGGCCTCGCGCCGGATCACTTCCAGCGCCTCCGGCACCGGCGCGCGGCAGGCCATGCCGTCGGCCAGCCGCGTGCTGACGGGGGCCTCGAGCACGCGGCCGGCCCTGAACGAATCGAGGTACGCGGTCGCATGCGCCGACACCACGCCGACGAGCCGCGTGCTGACGCCGCAGTGCGCGCGCGCCGCCGCGGCGGCCGCGAAGCCGGAGCCCAGTCCGATCGGCACGAACAGCACCTCGGGCGGCGCATCGGCCAGCGCTTCGAAGAACTCCACATAGGCGGTGGCGACACCGCGCACCAGCTCGCGGTGGAAGGAGGGCACGCGGTGCAGCCCGTCGCACTCGGCCAGCTGCGCGGCATGCTCGCTCGCGGTCTGGAATTCGTCGCCATGCTCGACCAGCGTGACGCCGAGCGCGCGCATGGCGGCATTCTTCTCGACCGAGTTGCCGAGCGGCACCACGATGGTCGCCGCGAGGCCGTGGCGCCGCGCGGCGAAGCCCACCGACTGGCCGTGGTTGCCGCGCGTGGCGCTGATGACGTGGCGCACGCCGGGCTCCTCGCGCGCCAGCGTCTCGAAGTAGGTGAGCCCGCCGCGCAGCTTGAAGGCGCCGGCCGACGTGTGGTTCTCGTGCTTGGCCCAGACCGTGCAGCCCAGGCGCTCGGCCAGCAGCGGCCAGGCGTACTGCGGCGTCGGCGGCATCGCCGCGTAGACGGTGCGGCGCGCGGCGGCGATCTCCTCGCGTGTGAATCGCATCGGCTACTTGCGTTCCGGCAGCGCGATGCGCACCGCGAGCGCGGCCAGCACACTGCCCATCACATAGCGCTGGGCCCGCAGCCAGCCTTCGCTCTTCGACAGGAAGGCCGTCAGGCGCGCGGCGCTCAGCACCAGCAACAGGTTGACGGCACCGCTCACGCCGATCTGCACCGCGCCCAGCGTCAGGCTCTGCAGCAGCACCGAGCCGCGCTCGGGATGCAGGAACTGCGGGAAGAAGGAGAGGTAGAACATCGCCACCTTGGGGTTCAACAGGTTGGTGACGAAGCCCATGCTGAACAGCTTGGCCGGCGGATCGTCCGGCAGCAGCCGGGCCTCGAAAGGCGCGGTCCCGCCGGGCTTGACCGCCTGCCAGGCCAGCCACATCAGGTAGGCCGCGCCGGCCAGGCGGATGGCGTCGAAGGCGAAGGGCACGGCGATCAGCAGCGCCGTCAGCCCCAGCGCCGCCGCCATCAGGTGCACAACGAAGCCCAGCAGCACGCCGGCCAGCGACATCAGGCCGGCCGCGCGGCCCTGGCACAGCGTGCGCGAGACGCAATAGATCATGTTGGGCCCGGGCGTCAGCACCAGCACCAGCGCGGCGAGCGCGAACAGGGCGAGTTCGGTGAAGCTAATCGGCATCTCAGATCCCCTCGGAGTCGAGCGTGACGGCGCCGCGCGGCGTATCGAACACCGCGCGGAGCCTGGGCGCGCCGGTGCTCACCGGCACGTTCGAGAGACCGATGGCCTCCATCGCCGCGTCCAGGTCGCCGGCGCGCGGATGCGCGACAGTCAGCGAACGCAGCCGGATGCCCGAATCGGCCATGCTCTCGCTCGGATGCACCGGACCCCATTCGATCAGCGTGGGCAGCGTGCCGTACATCAGGCGTTGGCCGTCGTCGCGCACCGTGATCTGCCATGCGAGCCGGCCGGCCGGCGTGTCGCGCGAGGCTTGGAGCACGCGGCCGCGGTCGATGCGCTGCCGCGCCAGGGCCTGCACCGCGGCGGAGGCATCGGGTACCTCGGCCACGAAGTGGACCAGCCGCGGCCCGCCGCGTGCCAGGCCGGCCTGCAGCGCGGCATCGTCGAGGTCGAACCAGCGCTGGGTGCCGGCAGCCCGCGTCGGCCTGGCCTTTGGATCGATGGCAATGATCTCCAGATAGGCGCGCGGGAATTCGACGGTCGCGATCTTCATCAGCCGGTTGTGCGTGCCCATCAGCGGGTGCGCGCCGCCCGGCCCGGGCGCGATGCCGAAGGTGGATTCACACCAGCGCACGCCCTCGTCGAGGCTGCGGGCGGCGATCACGAGGTGGTCGATGCGCGCGGACATGTTCATAGCGTGAGCTTGCCGTCGATGCAGGTGACCGAATCGCCGCCGATCCAGACCTGGCCTTCGGCGTCGCGCGACACATGGACGCGCCCCGCGCGGCCCAGGCACTGGCCCTGTGCCGCGAGGTAGCGGGACGGCAAGTGGCCGTCGGGGATCAGCCATTGCGCGAGGCTGGCGTTGAGGCTGCCGGTGACCGGATCTTCCTCCACGCCGATCGGCGCTGCGAAGGCACGCACCTCGAGGCCGATGCCTTCGTCCTCCGAGCGAGTGAAGGCGCGTGCCTCGCGGTTCGAGCGCGCGATCAAGGGCGGCGCTGCCTCGTCTTCCGTCGCAGGGATGCCGGCCACGCCGACCTTCTGGCCGAGCTCCTTGAGCATGCGATGGTCGGGCTTGAGCGCGAGCACGGTGTCCGCGTCGTTGAGCAGCAGGCCCAGCCAGACTGGACCGTTGTCGAGCAGCTGCGCGGCGACGATCTGCTGTGCCTTGAGGCCCAGTGCGGCGGCCACCTTGGCCAGCAGCGAGGGGCTGGGTGCGCTGCGCCTGAGCGGCGGCGCGGCGAAAACGAGGCGCTCGCCCTCGTGCCGGATCGGCACCAGGCCCGCGGCGCATTGCTGGACGATGCGATCCGCCGCCTTGGGCCGGCCGCCGGCCTGCAGCCAAGCATGGCAGCTTCCCAGCGTCGGGTGGCCGGCGAAGGGCAGCTCGCCGCCCGGCGTGAAGATGCGCACGCGGTAGTCGGCCGACGGCTCGGTCGGCGGCAGCAGGAAGGTGGTCTCGGACAAGTTGGTCCACTTCGCGAAGCTCTGCATCGCGGCATCGTCGAGGCCGGAAGCGTCCAGCACCACCGCGAGGGGATTGCCGAGATAAGGCTTGGCCGTGAAGACGTCGACTTGCTTGAAGGGGCGGGTTTTCATCGGATCATTCCAGGGCGAGGTCGAGCACGCCGCGCGCACCGGCGCGGCTGCGCAGATCGGCGAACCAGCGCTCGACGTGCGGCCAGGCGGGCCGCGTGTACTCGGTTTGCGGCAGGCCGAACCAGCGGTGCGCTTCGCAGCCTACCGGGATGTCGGCCATCGTGAAGCTGTCGCCGAGCATGAAGGCGCGCGTGGCGAGGTGTGCGTCGAGCAGCGCGAAGAGCGGCTCGGTGGCATTCACCGAATGCGCGATCACGGCCGGGTCGCGCTGGCCCGAAGGCGTGCGGATCCATTGCCTGAAGGCACCGGCGCTCACGGGATTCAGCGTGGTCTGTTGCCAGTCCATCCAGCGCTCGGCGTCGAAGCGTTCGGCCAGCCGCTCTGGATAGAACTTGCCCGGCGAATGCTTGGCGCACAGGTAGCGCACGATCACGTTCGATTCCCACAGGACGACGCGATCCTCGCCCTCGCCGTCGTCGATGGCCGGCACCAGCGCGTTCGGATTGAGCCCCAGGTATTCCGGCGTCTGGACGATGCCGAACTTGCCGCCGGCCTCGGTGCGCTGGAAATCGAGGCCCAGCTCCTGCGCGCACCACACCACCTTGCGGACGTTGATGGAGCTGATGCGCCCCCAGATATTGAGCATGGTCAGAATCCCTTCGAAGGGCGATCGATCAAGAGAAGCCGCACGGCCAGCGCGATCATCACCGTGGCGAGCAGGCCGCGCTGGAAGCCGGCAGCGCCGCGCCGGCGCTGCAGCCAGCGGCCGATCTGTCCGCTGCAGGCGCCAAGCACCGTGTTGAAGACGAGCCCGGCCAGCGAGAGCGTGACACCCAGCATCACCAGCTGCATCGGCACGCTGCCGCGCGCCGGGTCGACGAACTGCGGCAGGAAGACCATGAAGAACAGCAGCGCCTTCGGATTCACCAGGTTGTTGAGCCAGGCCATGCGCAGCACGCGCGCGAAGCCGGCACCATCGGCGCGCGCCTGCAGGCGTGCATCGCCGGAGCGGAGCGCCTGCCAGGCGAGCCACAGCAGGTAGAGCGCGCCCGCATAGCGAAGCAGGTCGAAGGCGGGCGGCCATGCCGCCACCAGCGCGGTGACGCCGGTCGCGGCGCACAGCGTGTGGACCAGGTCCGCCGCCGCGATGCCGAGGCCGGCCGCGAAGCCGGCACGCGGCCCCAGCGCGACGCCGTGCGAGAGCACGAAAGCCATGTTGGGCCCGGGCGAGAGAAACAGCGCCAGCGCCGCCACCAGGAACAGCGAGAGCGTCGCGAGGTCGATCATGGCATGCGCGGCTCGATGTAGGGCGTGATGTTCTTCATGGCGCGCGCGACGTAGGCTTCCTTCTCTCCCACCGGCGCGACGTAGTGGAGCGCAGCGGCCGCGGCCTCGGGGCCCTCGGCGCGCGCGATGATCCACGCCGCGAGGTAGGGCGACGCCAGGCAGCCGCCCGCGGTCGCCACGTTGCCGGCCGCGAAGAAGGGCTGGTTCAGCACCTCGATGCCGGCCTCCTGCACCCAGGGCTTGGTCGTCAGGTCGGTGCAGGCCGGCACGGCACCCAGCAGGCCCAGCTTGGCCAGCAGCAAGGTGCCCGAGCACTGCGCGCCGATCAGCTGGCGCGACGGGTCGAGCGCGAGCGCCGAGAGAATGGCCGGATCGGCCGCAATCTCGCGCGTGCGGATGCCGCTGCCGACGATCACGGCCTCGGCCTCGCAGGCATCCGCCAGGGATGCGCTGAGCTTCACCGTCACGCCGTTCATGGACGTGACCGAGGCGCTCGGCCCGGCCAGGCTGACGCGCCAGCCCGGCTTCTTGATCCGGTTGAGGACGCCGAGCGCGATCAGTGAGTCGAGCTCGTTGAACCCTTCGAACGTGAGGATGGCGATGTGCATCGTGATGCCTTGATTCGATGCCCGTTACACGGGACTGGCGGTGAGCTGGCGCTCGACCTCGGCAGCCGCGTTGTGCGCCAGCTGCTCGCGCACCGCCTCGGCCAGCGCGGTGACCGCGGTGTCGATCTCTTCGACGCTCGCGGTCACGAAGGACAGGCGCAGCGTACGCGGATCGCTGGCTCCCGCATAGAAGGGCGCACCCGGCACGAAGGCCACGCCGCGTTCCACCGCCTTCGGCAGCAGCGCCACCGCGTCCATGCCCTCGGGCAGGCGCAGCCACAGGAACATGCCGCCGGCCGGCTTGTTGAACTCCACGCCCAGGCCCTTCATCTCGCGCGCCACTGCGGCCAGCATCGCATCGCGCTGGCGCTTGTAGAGCGCGCGGATGGTCGGCACGTGGCGATCGAGGAAACCCTCTTTCATCACCTCGGCCACCATGCGCTGGTTGAAGCCGGGGCTGTGCAGGTCGGCCGCCTGCTTGGCCTGCAGCAGCTTCGGAAAGATCGCCTTGGGCGCCACCATGAAGCCCAGCCGCAGGCCCGGCGCCAGCACCTTCGAGAAGGAGCCGAGATAGACGCAGCCGTCGGGATTGCGCGCGCTCAGCGGCAGCGGCGGGGCTTCGTCGAACCAGAGGTCGCCGTAGGGGTTGTCCTCGACGATCGGAAGACCGGCCTTGGCGGCCGCGGCCGACACCGCGGCGCGGCGCTCCTCGGTCATCGTGCGCCCGGTGGGGTTCTGGAAGTTGGGCAAGAGGTAGACGAAGCGTGCGTCCTTTGCCTTGGCGACCAGGTCATCGACCAGCACGCCCTCATCGTCGCTGGCCACGCTCACGGGCTCGGGCTCCATCGGCGAGAAAGCCTGCAGCGCGCCCAGGTAGGTGGGCGTCTCGACGAGGACGCGGCTGCCGGGATCGAGCAGCACCTTGGCGAACAGGTCCAGGCCCTGCTGCGATCCGGTGGTGATCAGCACCTGCGCCGGATCGACCGGCCAGGGCAGCATTGCCGCCACCGCCTCGCGCAGCGGGGCGTAGCCTTCGCTGGCGGCGTACTGCAGCGCGGCCTGGCCGTCCTTGTGCAGCACTTCGGCGCAGGCTTCGGCGAAGGCGCTGATCGGGAAGGTCTTGGGCGAAGGCAGGCCGCCGGCCAGGCTGATGATGCCGGGGCGCTCGGTGACCTTGAGGATTTCACGGATCACCGAGGGGTTCATCTTTTCGGCGCGGGCGGCGAGTTTCCAGTTCATGTCGTTTCCTTGGATGTGCGTGTCGTTATCGTGATGCCGCTGCGAGCGCGGCGGGCGTGCGCGGTTGCGAGAGCTTCTTGCCGGCCACCACAGTGGCCACCACCGCCCCCGCGAAGCCGAAGGTGACGATGTCGATCGGCTCGCCGAGCAGCGGCACCGCGGCGAGGATCGAGAGAAAGGGTTGCAGCAGCTGGGTCTGGCTCACGCGCAGCGCCCCGCCCATCGCGAGGCCGCGGTACCAGGCGAAGAAACCCATCCACATCGAGAACACGCCGACATAGACGAAGCCGACCCAGGCCGAGACGGCCACCGGTTGCTCGGGCCACAGCCACAGCGTGCCCGGCAGCGTGACGGGCAGCGCCATCACGCAGACCCAGCAGATCACGCGTTCTGCCCCCAGCGCAGGCGTGACCTGCGCGCCGTAGATGTAGCCCAGCGAGGCGGCGAACACCGCGCCGACCAGCAGCAGGTCGCCCCAGGCGAGGCCGAAGCCGCCGCTTTGGTCGCCCGCGCGCAGCACGGAGAACACGATCACCAGTGCGCTGCCCGCCAGCGCGCAGAGCCAGAAGCCGAGCCGCGCGCGCTGGTGCAGCACCCAGGCGGCGCAGGCGGCGGTCACCAGCGGCAGCAGTGCCGTAACCACCGCCGCATGGCTCGCGCTGACCACGCGCAGCGCATAGGCCAGCAGCAGCGGGTAGCCGATCGCGTTGCCCAGCACGGCCATGCCGAGCGGCTTCCATTGATGGCGCTGCGGCAGCGGCGGCCGCGTGACGAGCAGGAAGATCGCCGACAGCACGCCGGCCAGCGCCGCGCGGCCCAGCGTCACGAACCAGGGCGAGAGTTGCGGCGCATCCTGCGTGCCGGTGGCGAGCCGCGTCATCGGCAGCGTGACCGCGAAGAAGGCGACGCCCAGCACGCCGAGCCACATGCCCAGGGTTTCGTCCTTGATCTTCATACGCTCGCCATCCACCAGGCGGTGAGCACCAGCACGGCGGCCATGGCGCGGTTGAACCACAGCAGGCGCTGCCCCCGGGCCAGCCAGTTGCGCAGCAGCGCGCCGGCCAGCGCATAGGCGAAGTTGCTGGTGAAGGCATAGACCAGCATCACCGGCGCCACGATCGCGAGACGCTGCAGCGCGTCGGCATGGCCGGCGATCCAGCCGGCCACCAGCGTCAGCGCCAGCAGCCAGGCCTTGATGTTGAGGAACTGCAGCATCACGCCCTGCCGGAAGCCGACCGAGAGGCGCCGGCCGTCGGCCTGGCCCATCGTGGCGCTGCCGCTGAGCTTCCAGGCCAGCCACAGCAGATAGACGATGCCGAATGCCTTGATGGCCCAGCGCAGTGACGGCGCGGCGAGCACCAGCGCGCCAATGCCGGCCGCACACAGCAACAGCAGCAGGGTCCAGCCCACCGGCACCGCGAAGACGAAGCGCATGGCGCGCGGCAGGCCGCCGTTGGCGGCGAGCGTGGTCGACAGCGTGGTATTGGGTCCGGGCGAGAAACTCATCGCCGTGGCCAACACCAGCAGCGCGGTGAATTCTTGCCAGTTCATGAGACACACTCTAAACTGATGACCATTACAGTACCGATACAGATTGCCGGACAAGAGCCGAGCCTGTATCGGTCCAACGATCGACACAGAACCCGGACGCGCATGCTGACACGGACCTCGACCCAGTCGCTGACGGAACAACTCGCCGACCGCTTTTCCGAGCGCATCCGCACGCGCCTGCTGGCACCCGGCGCGCGCCTGCCCTCGGTGCGCGAATGCGCGCGGCAGCAGGGCGTGAGCCCGCACACCGTGGTCGCGGCCTATGACCAGTTGCTTGCGCAAGGGCTGGTCGAAGCCCGGCGCCAGCGCGGCTTCTATGTACGCGACTCGATCGCGGCGCAGGCCGGGCCGGCCCTGTCGACCATGGGCCCGATCTCCGAGCACGCGGCCACCAAGCCCGTGCCCGCCGATGCGAGCACCCTCATCCGCGGCATGTTCCACCGCCCGAGCGACAAGCCGCAGCCCGGCATGGGGGTGTTCCCGTCCGAATGGCTGGACTCGCCCTTCACGGCGGCTGCGGTGCGCCGCGTGACGAGCACGCGGGCGCTCAAGGATTTCTCGCTGCAGTACGGCGAGCCCGCGGGCGACAGCGGCCTGCGCCGCAGCCTGGCGACCAAGCTGGCGAACATCAACGTGCCGGCCGGGCCGGAACAGATCGTGACCACTGTCGGGGCGACGCATGCGCTCGACATCGTGAGCCGCACGCTGCTGCGCGCCGGCGATGCGGTGATGGTCGAGGAGCCCGGCTGGGCGCTGGAATTCGCGCGGCTCGAAGCGCTCGGCATGCGCATCCTGCCCGTGCCGCGCAAGGCGGACGGGCCGGATCTCGAAGTGATGGAGCGCTACTGCGACGCCGGCGACGGGCACAAGCCCAAGCTCTTCGTGAGCGTGAGCGTGCTGCACAACCCGACCGGCTACAGCCTCACGCCGGGCAGCGCGCATCGCGTGCTGCAGCTGGCGAACAAGCACAATTTCCACATCGTCGAAGACGACACCTACAGCCATCTTGCGCCCGAACATGCGACCCGGCTCAGCGCGCTCGACGGGCTGCAGCGCACCATCTACGTGAGCGGCTTCGCGAAAATCCTGGCGCCCAATTGGCGCATCGGCTTTCTCGCGGCCTCGCCGGCCCTGGTGGGGCGCATGCTGGAAACCAAGCTGCTCACGACCTTGACCACGCCCTCGCTGTTCGAGCGCGCGTTGGCATGGTGCATCGACCAGGGGCAGTTGCGCCGGCATGCCGAGCGGGTGCGGCTGCGGCTCGACGGCGCGCGCGGCCGCACCGTCAAGCTGGCGCTCGCAGCCGGCTGCACGCTGGCTTCGGAGCCGGCCGGGCTGTTCGGCTGGGTCGACACCGGCGTCGACACCGATGCGCTGACCCAGCGCATGCTCGACGAGGGCTACCTGCTTGCGCCGGGCTCGCTGTTCCATGCCAGGCGGCCGCCCAGCACCCTGATGCGGATCAACTTCGCGACGGCACAGGACGCGGCCTTCTGGAAGGTGTTCGCGCGGGTGAAGGCGCAGCTCTGAAGCCGGGAGCCTCAGAGCAGCCGGTCGGGCGCGAACGGGCCGAACAGCCTCAGCAACAGCCGCAGCCCGACGCTGGCATCGGGCTCGGTGCTGCTGTCCTTCAGTCCGCTGTTCTGCGGGGCGCGCCATACGAGGCCGTTATCGGCGCGCTCCACACGCCATGCGCCGTCGCGCATGGCGATCTCGATCTGGCCGCTCGCGACGCGGCAGAGTTCGTCGCTGCGGATCAGGAGCGCGATCTCGGTGTTCTGCAGCTGCGAACGCAGGTCGAGGTTCATCGAGCCGACCACCAGCAGCCGGCCGTCCATCACCAGCGCCTTGGAGTGCAGCATCGAGCGCGACTCGCCGGCCTCGCTGCCGCCGGCGGAGCCGAAAGCGCTGCCGAGCCCGGCCTGTTCGCTGCGCATCTCGTACAGGCCGACCCCCATCGACAGCAGCTCTTCGCGGTGCCGCGCATAGCCCACATGGGCGACCGGCGCATCGTTGGAAGCCAGCGAGTTTGTCAGCACGCGGATCCGCACGCCGCGCGCCAGTGCCGCCGCAAAGGCCTGCTTCATGTCCTGCCCGGGCACGAAGTAGGGCGAGATGATGAGCAGCTCGCTCTTCGCCTGGCCGATCAGCTGCAGCAGGCCCTCGACCACCGTTTCGCCGTCGGCAGCCGTATCGGCTGCGGCCGCGAGCGAGCTGCCGCCGCGCGCGGGGGCCGAAGGTCGCCGGCCCTGCTGCGTCACGACAAGCCCTGGCGCCTTGCCGGCGCCGGGGCTGCCGCGCGGCGTATCTGCCGGTATCTTGGCCGGCTTGTCGACCAGCACCGCCGCGGGCGCCCAGACGAAGGTGGCGCTCTTCAGATCCATCGGCTTTTCGTCCCACGCAGGGACTCGCCATCCCGTCACAGGTGCGGTGACGCGGGGGTGCGGCTCGCCGTCGGGCGGCCGCGGTACGCCGCCGGTGGCCTGCTGACCTGGTCCGGGACGCGCTTCGTCGCGGATCGCGTCGAGCTCTTCGCGCGTCACCAGCGACTGCACGGGATAGGCGCGTTCGTTGTTCCAGTAGGCATCGAAGCTTCGCGAAAGGTCTTGCACGATCGGCCCTGCGGCGAGCACATCGAGGTCGACGAAATTGCCCGCTTCGCCATTGCCGAAATAGGCGTCGCCGAGATTGCGCCCCCCAGTCACGCCGAGCACGTTGTCGGCGATGAAGAGCTTGTTGTGCATGCGCTGCTGGATTCGCGACGCATCGTCGAGCGCATTGAAGAGGCGGCCCAGGCTGGAGCCCCGCGCGCCCGCCAGCGGGTTGAACATCCGCATCTCGACGTTCGGAACGAAGGCCAGGCGCATCACCTGGGCGTTGCGTCCCGTGCTGTGAAAGTCGTCGAGCAGGATGCGCACGCGCACGCCGCGCTGTGCCGCATCGCGTACCGCCTGGAGCAGCCGGCCGGTGCTGGCGTCGGCATGAATGGCGTAGTACTGCAGGTCGAGGGTCTTCTGTGCGCCTTCGACCAGCGCGAGCCGGCTGCCGTAGGCGGCCGGCGGACCGTCGAGCAGCAGAAAACCGGATTCGGAACGGGCGCCGGCGGCGGTTCGGCGTTGCTGCACCAAGGCCGCGAGCGGCGTCCCGGCGGGGGAGGCCAGCGAAGTGGAAACCGGTCGCTGCACGTTCTTGGGCAGCTCGGCGCATGCCGGCAGCACCAGCGCAATGCCCACTGCCAGGCACCAGCGGCGGGCGGATCGTCCGAGAGCTCCGAATGCGAACATGCAGCAATTGATGAGTTTGGGTAACTACATGTATAGCGCAGCCGCGCCACGCCGCGCGTCGGACGAAAGCCCGGCTATCCCTGGCGCGCCGCGCCGAGTTCTTCCCAGCGCTCGAGAGCGGCCAACAGCTCGTCGTCGATCTGCGCATGGCGCTCGCCCAGTTCGGCTGCGCGTGATGCCTCGTTGGCATAGATGGCGCCGCCGTCGAGTTCGAGCATTTCGGTGATGCGCTTCTGTTCCTCTTCCAGGGCTGCGATCTGAGCGGGCAATGTCTCGAGCTCGCGCTGCTCCTTGTAGCTGAGCTTCTTGCGGGGCGTCGCGCGCGGGGCAGCTTCGGCGGCGGGCGCCGGCGCGGCTGAAGCGGGCGCAGACGCGGCTGCTCTTTGGGCGGCGAACTCTCGTGTGCGCTTCGACTGGATCAGCCAGTCCTGCACGCTGCCTTCGTACTCGCGCCAGTGGCCGTCGCCTTCGAAGGCGATGGTGCTGGTCACCACGTTGTCAAGGAAGGTGCGGTCGTGGCTGACGAGGAACACCGTGCCGTCATAGTTCTGCAGCAGGTCTTCGAGCAGCTCCAGCGTGTCGATGTCCAGGTCGTTGGTCGGTTCGTCGAGCACCAGCACATTGGCTGGCCGTGCGAACAACCGCGCGAGCAGCAGGCGGTTGCGTTCCCCGCCGCTGAGCGATCGCACCGGCGAATGCGCGCGCGCCGGCGAGAACAGGAAATCCGCGAGATAACTCTTGACGTGCTTGCGCTGGTTGCCGATCTCGATCCACTCGCTGCCGGGGCTGATGAAGTCTTCCAGCGTGGCGTCGAGATCGAGCGCATCGCGCATCTGGTCGAAATACGCCACCTGCAGGTTGGCGCCGCGGCGGATCTTGCCGCTGTCGGGCTCGAGCTCGCCGAGGATCAGCTTCAGCAACGTGGTCTTGCCGGCGCCGTTCGGGCCGATCAGGCCTACCTTGTCGCCGCGCAGGATGGTGCCGGTGAAGTTCCGGATGACGGTCTTCTCACCGAAGGCCTTGGAGGCTCCCGTCAGCTCCGCGACGATCTTCCCGCTCGACTGGCCGGCGGCGACGTCCATATTGACGCTGCCGACCACTTCGCGCCTGGCCGCGCGGTTGGAGCGCAGCGCCTCAAGGCGGCTGATGCGGCTCTGGCTGCGCGTTCGGCGCGCTTCCACGCCCTTGCGGATCCAAACCTCTTCCTGTGCGAGCAACTTGTCGGCCTTGGCGTTGATGACCGCCTCCTGGGCCAGCTGTTCTTCCTTCTGGATCAGGTACTGCTCGAAATTGCCCGGGTAGGACCCGAGCTTTCCGCGGTCGAGCTCCACGATGCGCGTGGCGACGCGGTTCAGGAAGCTGCGGTCGTGCGTGATGGTGACGACACTGCCCTTGAAATCGATCAGCAGCTGTTCGAGCCATTCGATCGAATCGAGGTCGAGGTGGTTGGTGGGTTCGTCGAGCAGCAGCACGTGGGGCGCGGCCACCAGCGCCTGTGCCAGCGCCACGCGCTTGCGGGTGCCGCCCGACAGTGCGCCGATGCGTGCGCTGCCGTCCAGGTGCAGGCGATGGAGCGTTTCGTCGACGCGCTGCTCCCAGTTCCAGGCGTCGAAGGCCTCGATTTGCGATTGCAGCGCGTCGAGGTCGACTCCCGCGGCGCCGGACAGGTACTGCTCGCGAATGGCGATCACCTCCGCCAGGCCTGCGCTGGCCGCCGTGAAGACGTCGGCATCCATGTCCAGCAGGGGCTCCTGCGCCACATAGGCGACGCGCAATCCTTGTTGAAACTGCAGCGTGCCGTCGTCAGGCTTTTCCAGCCCGCCCAGGATCTTGAGAAGAGAGGACTTGCCGGCGCCATTGCGGCCGATCAGGCCGATGCGCTCCGATTCGATGAGTGAGAAGTCCGCGTGATCGAGCAGCGGGACGTGGCCGAACGCGAGTTGCGCGTCGAGAAGTGTGATGAGTGCCATGTGACGCCGATTATCGGAGGACTGGCTTGCCGAGCCTCAAATTTGGCATATACTCGTGGGCTCGGCTCAAAACGACCCGTTGCCTTGCTTCCAACGAAGCACTGTGCAGGTCGATGAAGGCAAGAGCTTCGAGCGTGGCGGGTGGTTCAAAACCGTGTCATAATCGAGGGCTCCGCTCAAGACAGCGAGCAGCTTGGGATCCTGAAGGGGTTCGAGGTGGCGAG
>NZ_JBDGJK010000023.1:0-91224 GCF_057656935.1 Variovorax sp. Soil_C_33 | reverse complement strand
ACCCGCTCTCCAAGCTGCTGCTCGACGGCAGCTTCGGGCCGAAGGACACGATCGTCGTCACCACCGACCCGATCCAGACGCCGGGGCGGTTCATTTTCACCCAAGCCGAGGCAGAGCTGGCTGACGCAGCGTGAGGCAAAGCGGCTATGGTCCGCGCGCGCTCATGACATCAGGCCCGTCTCGCTCGACTGTCTGAAGTCGCCTTCAGTTCGCTCGGAATGTTTGATGCGCATCAAACGCTGCTACGGGCGCCTGTTGCATTCTCGGCCTCATGCTCCCGTTCACTCGCGATCAGTTTCTCGCTCTCTTTGGCGCGTACAACGATGCCGTGTGGCCGGTGCAGATCCTGAGCTACGTTCTCGGTGCTGCTGTGCTCGCTCTGGTCATTCGACCGTCACGCGGGAGCGGCCGTTTCATTGGCCTGGCCCTGGCCCTGATGTGGGTCTGGACCGGCCTCGCATATCACGTTCTCTTCTTCTCGAGCATCAACAAGGCGGCACTGCTTTTCGGCGCTCTGTTCGTCGCGCAGGGCGGCTTGCTGTTCTACGCGGCAGTGTGGCGAGGTCGCGTGGCCTTTTCCAGCGGGCGTGGTCCGGTCGCGTGGCTGGGATGGGCCTTTGTGATCTATGCAGCGGCAATTTATCCGCTTCTTGGAATGTGGATGGGCCATCGCTATCCCGAGATGCCGATGTTCGGGATCAGCCCTTGCCCGGTCACGATCTTCACTTTCGGGCTGCTGTTGCTCACGACGACACCGGTTTCGCGCTGGATGTTCGTCATTCCTGTTTTCTGGTCGCTGGTCGGCGGCAGCGCCGCCATTCTGCTTGGCGTGACGCAGGACTGGCCCTTGCTTTTCAGCGGCGTTGCAGTACCGCTCCTCGTCCTGCGCGATCGCAATCTCCCTCCGGCCTCGAGGGGCCGAGCGACGTTGCGCATAGACACGCGTAGCACAAGGAGCGGGGCGCAGTTCGCCGCCTGTTTCTCCTGCAACGTGACGTCCAAGGGTTGACAAGCGTCAAGTCTTGCCGGCGGACCGCGGTGCAGGATCGACACATGACTGCAGATCCACTGACCGTTTTTCATGCCCGCGGCCTGGGCAAGACGTACCGATCCGGCGATGTGGCCGTCGTGGCCCTGCGGGATGTCGATCTCGACATCGTCTCCGGCGAGTTCATGGTGCTGCTCGGGCCGTCGGGCAGCGGGAAGTCGACACTGCTCAACATCCTCGGAGGACTCGAGGTGGCGAGCTCCGGCAGCCTGAACTACCTGGACCACGACCTGGTTGCAGCGAACGACGATCAACTGACCCGCTACCGGCGCGACCATGTCGGATTCGTGTTCCAGTTCTACAACCTCATTCCCAGCCTGACCGCCTACGAGAACGTCGCGCTGGTCACGGACATCGTCGCGAACCCGATGCCGATCGACGATGCGCTGGAACGTGTGGCGCTCTCCGCGCGCCGCGACCACTTTCCCTCGCAGCTCTCGGGCGGCGAGCAGCAGCGCGTGGCCATCGCGCGCGCCATCGTCAAGCGGCCCGAGGTGTTGCTCTGCGACGAACCGACCGGTGCGCTCGACTACGCCACAGGCAAACTGGTGCTAGACGTGATCGCCCGGATCAACCGGGAACTCGGCACCACGGTGCTGGTGATCACGCACAACGCGGCGATCGCGGGCATGGCTGACCGCGTGGCATACCTGGCCGATGGTCGCGTTCAGAAGATCGAGCGCAATGCGCGGCGCATGGCGTCCGAAGAGCTGTCCTGGTAGCTGCACGATGAAAGCGCTCGACCGCAAGCTGCTCCGCGATCTGCGCGCGATGTGGAGCCAGGCGCTGACCATCGCGCTGGTGGTGGCCAGCGGCACCGGTGGCTTTCTGACCAGCCTGTCGGCGGTGGATTCGTTGGCCGCGGCGCGCGACACCTTCTACGCCGAGGGGCGCTTCGCCGACATCTTCGCCACTGTCAAGCGGGCACCGGCCGCGCTGGCCGACCAGTTGCGCGACATTCCCGGCGTGGCCGATGTGCAACCGACGATCGAGCAGGTGGTCCGAATCCAGCTCGACGGCAGCAGCGATCCCGTGCTGGGACAGTTGATCGGTGTCGACCGCTTGCAGCCGCCGCGTTTGAACCAGGTGAGCGTCGCGGCCGGTGCCGGCCTGTTCGACGCCGGCGACGCCACCGGAGGTAGTCGGGATACGGTCGACGCCCTGGTCTCCAAGGGTTTCGCCGGTGCGCGCGGGCTCAAGCCCGGCGACACGGTGGGCGCCCTGATCAACGGCCGTCACCGGCGCCTGCGGATCGTGGGCATCGCCCTGTCGCCCGAGTTCGTCTTCGCCGGTCTCTGGGGCATGCCCGACCAGCGTGGCTTCGGAGTCTTCTGGGTCGATCAGGCGGTGCTCGCCGCCGCCTATGACATGGAGGGCGCCTTCAACACCTTGGCGGTGCGCCTGGCACCTGCCGCGGCGCGGCGGGTTTCCGACGCCGAGGTCATCGACGCGCTCGCGCAGCCGCTGGCGCGCTATGGTGGCGCGACACCCCGTGCAAGGGTGGACCAGACCTCACACGCGATGCTCGAGAACGAGATCAAGGAGCAGCGCGTCATCGGCACCGTGCTGCCGTCGATCTTTCTTGGCGTGGCGGCCTTCCTGCTCAACGTGGTCGTCTCGCGACTGGTCGCCACGCAGCGCGAGCAGATCGCTGCGCTGAAGGCGCTCGGCTATGCCAATGGGACCATCGCTGCCCACTACCTGAAGCTGGTGCTGGTGATCGTCGCGGTCGGACTGGCGCTCGGCGTCGCTCTGGGCGACTGGCTTGGTGCCCAGCTCGTCAGCCTCTATGCCGAGCTCTTCCATTTCGCCCGCTTCGACCACAGGATGGACGCGGGCCTCGCGCTGCTTGCCGGCGGCGTCACGCTGGCCACCGCCGTCGCAGGCACGCTGTCGGCCATCCTCGCGACCGTGCGGCTGTCTCCTGCCGAGGCGATGCGGCCCTCGGCGCCGGGGCGCTACCGGCGCACGCTTGCCGAGCGGCTGGGCATCACCGGCCTGAGTCCCGCCCTGCGGATGATCTTCCGGAACATGGAGCGGCGTCCCCTGCGAAGCTTCCTGTCGATTGGCGGGGTCGCGGCGGCTGTGGCCATCGTGGTGATGGGAAATTTCTTTCGCGACGCCATCGAGGTCGTCGTCGATACCACGTTCGTGCTGTCCATGCGCAGCGACGTTTCGGTGTGGTTGACCGAACCGGCCGACAACGGCATTGCGCTGCAGCTGGCGCGCCTGCCCGGCGTGCTGGCGCTGGAATCGTTGCGGGACGTGTCGGTCACGCTGGTCAACGGCCATCTGCGCCAGCGTGTCATGGTGCGCGGCGAGCCGGTGCGCAGTGAGCTGTTTCGCATCGTCGATGTCGACGGGCGGCAAGCAATTCCGCATGGCGATGGCCTGCTGCTCACCGACCGTCTGGCTGACAAGCTGGCCCTTCGGGTCGGCGATCGCGTCCGGGTGGAGGTGCAGGAGGGCCGCATGCTGAGCCTCACGTTGCCGGTGGACGGGACGGTGCGCGAGATGATGGGACTGAACGCCTACATGAATCGCGCTGCGTTGAACCGTGCTCTGCGCGAGGGCGATGTAGCCACCGGCTTCGTGTTGGCGCTCGAGCGCGGCAGCGAGACGCGATTCCTGCAGGCCACGCAAGGCCTTCCGCGCGCGGCCGGTGCCTTCAGCAAGGCGGCGATGCTGCGCAACATGCAGGAACTGACTGCCCGCAACATTCTGATTATGAGCACAGTGCTCACGCTGTTCGCCTGCGTCATCGCCGTCGGTGTGGTCTACAACAACGCGCGCATCGCGTTGGCCGAGCGAGCCTGGGAGCTGGCCAGCTTGCGCGTGCTGGGCTTCACGCGCGCCGAGGTGTCCGGCTTGCTGCTGGGCGAGATGGCAATCGGCATTGCCGTCGCACTGCCGCTGGGCATGTTGGCAGGCTATGCCCTCGTGCATGGGGTGACCGGACTGCTGAAGTCCGACCAGTTCTTCTTTCCGGTGGTGATCCGTCCGCGCACCTATGCGTTGGCGGCGCTGGCAGTGCTGGCTGCTGCTGCTGCGAGCGCATTGGTGGTGCGGCGTCGCATCGATCGGCTCGACATGGTGTCGGCGCTGAAAACGAGGGAATGAAGAAGCCATGAATCGCAAGACTCAACTGATCTCCGCAGCGGGCGGCTTGGCGCTGGCGGCACTGCTCGCCTGGGCCTTCGCTCCCCGGCCCGTGGCTGTCGAGGTGGCGCGGGCGACGAACGGGCCCTACGAACAGGCCATCACCGAAGACGGCAAGACACGGCTGCGCGATCGCTACGTCGTCACGGCACCGCTGGCTGGTCGGCTGGCGCGCATCACGCTGCGCGAAGGTGACGCGATCGAGGCCGGAGCGATCGTGGCGACACTGACGCCCGTGTTCTCTCCGCTGCTGGACGAGCGCACGCAGCGTGAGCATGCATCCCGCGCCGAGGCCGCGCAAGCCGCGGTCCGGCGTGCCGGGGCCGCGCTGGAGCGGACGCGGGTGGCGCTCGAACAGGCGCGCGTCGAACTTCGGCGCAACGAACAGTTGGCGCGCCAGAACTTCGTCTCGCCTGCCAAGCTCGATGCCGACAGGTTGGCCTTGCAGGCCGCGCAAAAGGATGTCGACGCCGCCTTGGAGGCGCGCCATGTTGCCGAACACGAGGCGGAGGTCGCCCGCGCTGCCTTGCTGGCCGTGCGTACCCCGGCGTGGGCTGCGACAGGCTTTCTCGTGCGCGCGCCCGTGGCCGGCCGTGTGCTGCGCGTGGCGCAAGGCAGCGAAGCCACGGTGACGATGGGCGCTCCGTTGCTGGAGATCGGCGATACCACGCTGCTCGAGATCGTGGCCGAATTGCTGACGACGGACGCGCTTCAGGCGCTGCCTGGCGCGCTGGTTCGGATCGAGCGTTGGGGTGGTCGCGACACTTTGGAGGGTCGCGTGCGGCTGGTCGAGCCTGCTGCCTTCACCAAGGTCTCCGCGCTTGGTGTCGAGGAGCAGCGGGTCAACGTCCTGATCGAACTCACGACTCCGCCGGCTTCCTGGCAAGCGCTGGGTGACGGCTACCGCGTCGGTGTGCGCATCGTCACGAAAGCCCAGGCTTCGGTGCTGCGCGTGCCGGTGAGCGCGGTGTTCCCGCATGCCGACGGCGGCATGGCGGTGTTCGTGCTCGAAGGCGGGCGTGCACGGCTGACGCCGGTGGAACTGGGAGGGCGCAACGGCAGCCAGGCCTGGATACGCAGCGGCATCGCCGAGGGCGCAGCAGTGGTCGTCTATCCTGCGGCAGCGCTGCGCGATGGTGCTAGGGCGAAGGCACGCAACGTGCCGGTGCAGGCAGCGTCGTGAGACCAGACACCAGAGCGCTGTAAGAACCTGAGACCGGTGCTGCCCCACAGGGCCGTCGCGACCTGCCGGCGTGTGGAAAGGGGTGGGATGTCCGGCGCCGTCGAACGCTGCCCCGCGCCGGCAGGGCAGTGTTCGGGGCAGGCAGCTCTTACTGAATCTTCAGAACGCGGCTGGCGGAACCCTCGCGCTTGGGTAGCGTCAGGCGCAGGACGCCGTCCTCGAATTTGGCGATGGCCGTCTTTTCATCCACGTCGCTGCCCAGCGTGAAGCCGCGCGAAACGCTGCCGCGGTAGGTTTCCTTCACCAGGGTGCGGCCGTGCTTGTCTTCCTGCTCTTTCTTGATCTCGGCGGCGATAGAGACGTAATTGCCGTCGATCGAGACGCGGATGTCGTCCTTCTTGGCGCCCGGCACTTCGGCGCTGACCAGGTACTCCTTTTCGTTCTCGCTGATATCGACGCGGATGTCCGACGGCAGTTCGGTGTCGCCGATGAGCTGCAGGGGGTGGGCAAAGCGGCGCAGCATTTCGGGGAAGAGACTGTCCATCCGTTCGAGGCGGGTCAAGGCATTCATGTGTTTCACTCCAGGTTGGGTTGAGCTTCATATCGATGCAGGGAGCCCTCAAAGGCGTCGACGTCATCGATGGATTCAGTCTAGGAGCTGCTTCAGCTTCCGTTTTGCGCTCTATCAAGTTTCGGCGCGGCGGCTTTCGTCAATGCGCCATCAACACCGGCACCGTCATCGTTTCCAGCACCGTGCGGGACGCGCCACCGAGCACCAGTTCGCGCGCGCGGCTGTGTCCATAGCAACCCATCACGATCATCTCGGCGCCGACGTCCGCCGCGAGCGACAGCAACTCGTCGCCCGCATCGCTGTCGCCCAGCGCGCCGTGCTCGCGCACCGACTCCACGCCGTGCAGGCGAAGGTAGCGTTCGAGCCGTGGCGGCGCCTGTCGCGGTCGGCCGCTGTCATCGGAGGCGCAGACCGCATGCACATGCTTCGCCTGCTGCAGGAAGGGCAGGGCGGACGTGAGTGCATGGGCGGCTTCACGCGTAGGCTTCCACGCGATCAGCACTGTCTGCGGCTTGGCGCTCGCTTCGCCCGCATAGGGCACGATGAGCGCGGGCCTGCCGCTGTCGATGAGCACCGATTCGACGAAGTTGCCGGGTACATCGCGGCCTGTTGCATCCGTCGGATCGCGTTGGCCGAGCAGCAGCAGGTCGCAGAACAACGCCCGCTGCACGAAACGCTCGATCACCGGGTCGCCGTTCAACGCTTCCCAGTTGCTGGTGGTCGCGCCAGCGCCGATGGTTCGTTCGTACAGCGCCTTGGCATGGGCGAGATGATCGTGGTCGATCTCGGCCGGCATCGGCATCGAAGGCACGCCGCCAGCGAGCGGAAGCTGCGGCAGGTGGCATGGCGCAACCGCGAAGAGCGCACTCAGTTCGGCCTGATGGGTGCCGGCAAGTTGGTGCGCAACGCGCAGCCGGGTCTCGGCGCGCGCCGTGCCGTCAAGATGCACGAGGATGGACCGCAGTGCGTTCATGGCATTCACCTGTTGGGCTTCAAAGGATTGGCCGAGCGATGACCGGTGACGTCCCTATCTTGAGACCCTTGATGCTGCAAGGCCTTGATCGCGCGCAAGCAACGCGTCGTCGACCTCGCCGATCGTGGCAGCTGGCAGCGCGATGATCTTGCGTCAGGCGCGCCGAGGACCGGACAAGAGGGTTGTTCCATGTTGTTCCACTCAATGGCGTACGCGAGCGGGGAGCGCGCACGCAGGCACCTTGTTCGCGGTGCACCTGCCCGACGGCAGTAGCCTGTACGAGCTTCGCCATTCCAACCGCGACCCGGCCGCGCCAAGGCCAATGCGCGCGCCCACTACGGCCTGGGCATGCCCTTCTACCGCCTGTGGACGGACGACCCGCTGATGATGTACACGCTCGCTCAGTCAAAGCTGCGTGTCCAGATGCTGACTGGGCCATTTCTGCCGCGTCTTCTAAGGCAGCCGGGGCACGCACAGCGCACGCCAGAGATGCCACACGCCTGCGGCCATGGGGCTCCGAGCACGACCTGCGCACTTGGTTAGACTACTGGTGGGTGTCACACCGTTTTGGTGTGGCAGGTTCGTGCGTTGGTCGGGCCGCCACGCGGTTTCTTTGCGACCGTCCCCCATGCCCAACCATACGATCGAGCTGATTGCTGCTGGCCTCTTTGCAGCGGCGCTCCTTCACACATTCGCAGCCAAGCAGTTTGAGCGGCTGTCGAAGCGCTTCCCTCGCCACGCTGGCGTCTTTCATCTCTTGGGCGAGGTCGAGGTTGTCTTCGGCTTCTGGGCGATCGTGCTGGTCTTGGCGATGGCGGCCATCAGTGGCGGCGACCAGGCCCTGGCATATGCCGAATCGCGACAGTACACCGAGCCGCTATTCGTCTTCGTCGTGATGGTGGTGGCCGCGTCCCGGCCCATCTTGCGGGCCGTGGTGGGCGCCATCGACATCGTTGCACGGCGCCTACCGGTTCCCACGTCGCTGGCGAGCGCCTGGCTCGGCCTGGCGGCTGTGCCCCTGCTGGGCTCCGCGATCACGGAGCCCGCGGCGATGACCATCGCCGCCTTGATGCTTGCTCCCCAGGTTTTCAGGCGAGATGTCCCGGAGCGGGTCAAATACCTGGCACTGGGTGTGCTGTTTGTGAACATCTCCATCGGCGGCACGCTGACGTCCTTCGCGGCCCCGCCGGTGCTGATGGTGGCGTCGACATGGCGCTGGGACAGCAGTTACATGCTGGTCACCTTCGGGTGGAAGGCGGCCATCGCCGTGCTGCTGAACGCCACCGTCGCGACGGCCGTGCTTCGCAATCACCTTTCTGCAGCGCCTGTGCTCGCGAACCCTGCGACGCTGGAGACGGTTCCCTTGCCTGTGACGGCGGTGCATCTGGCGTTTCTTGTCGGGGTCGTGGTCTTGGCGCATCATCCGGTCGCATTCTTGGGACTGTTTCTGATGTTCCTGGGTTTCACCCAGGCCTATGAGCGCCACCAGAACCCCCTCATCATCAAGGAAGCGCTGCTGGTGGCCTTCTTCCTTGCAGGTCTGGTGGTGCTCGGCGGCATGCAGCAATGGTGGCTGCAGCCGATTGTTTCCGGGATGTCGCCGCAGATCCTCTTCTTCGAGGCGACCGCGCTTACTGCGGTGACCGACAACGCCGCGCTGACCTATCTGGGCTCGCTCATCACGGGCATCTCCGAGCCTGCCAAGTACAGCCTGGTGGCCGGCGCGGTCGCCGGAGGCGGCCTGACGATCATTGCCAATGCACCGAACCCGGCAGGCGTGGCACTGCTCAAGCGCGGCTTCTCCGACGAGTCGATCAGCGCGGGCGGGTTGCTCCTGGGCGCCTTGTTTCCGACGCTGGTCGCCGTGGCGGCGTTTACGCTTCTATAGCGGGACCCCGGCGTGGACCGCCAGTTGATGTTGCCAGGGTGTCCGCGCACAACCTCAGACGGGCCGACAAGCCTGCCGAGCAGCGGGCGAGCGGCAATGCCTGATTGGCGCAGCCCGGCGCTGGCCCTGGGACGCCTTCGAGCCGTACGCTCGCGTGCCGCTGAGGAGGATCCGCGAGGAATTCGGCATCCGAGTGGCAAACTTCTCTGGCGACTAGGACCAGCTCCTGTGCCGCAGGCCCCGGGGCTTCGGCTGTTGTCATCGTGGACGCCAGCAGCTGATTTCCAGTGCTCGCGTTGACATGCATCAAGCATGCGGTCAGTACAACGGCCGATGCTTGCGGCTATGCAGTCGACATTTTCCGCCTTGCGCATGCAACGCCCCGCCGAAGGCGGCCGGCAGCCTGCGCTCGAAGATTGGCAATGGCACGCTCGCGCCGGCGACGATGTGCTCGCTGCGCTGGAAAGCAGCCACGGAGGCCTCACGCAGGCCGAGGCCGCGTCGCGCCTGGCGATCCACGGCCCGAACGCGCTTCCGCCGGCGCCTACCCGCCACCCGCTGGCCCGATTCCTTGCCCAGTTTCACAGCACGCTCATCTATGCATTGCTGGCGGCGGCGGCGGCGGCCGCGTGGCTGGGGCATGGGCTCGACGCGGCGGTGATCGTCGCCGTCGTGCTGGTCAATGCGATCGTCGGCTTCCTCCAGGAGGGCAAGGCGGAGAACGCCCTGGCCGCGATCCGGCGCCTGATCTCGCCGCGTGCCCATGTATTGCGCGACGGCAGCCGACTGAGCGTGTCGGTTGCTGATCTGATTCCGGGCGACGTGGTGTTGCTGGAAGCGGGCGACCGTGTGCCGGCGGATCTGCGGCTGCTGCGGGCGCGCGGCCTGCTGATCGACGAGGCCTTGCTCACGGGCGAGTCGGTCGCTGCGCAGAAGCAGGACCGTCCGGCAGCCCGCGATGCCGCGCTCGGAGACCGCCACAGCATGGCGTTCTCCGGCACGATGGTCGCGGCCGGGCAGGCGAGCGGTGTGGTCGTCGCCACGGGCGCGCGTACCGAGCTCGGACGCATCAGCGACCTGCTGTCATCGGTGGAACCGCTGACCACGCCGCTGCTGCGCCAGGTCGACCGGTTCGGCCGCCGCTTCGCCGCGCTCGTGGCTGCCGGGGCGGCGATGCTCTTCGCCTACGCCGTGTGGATCGGCGAATGGAGCTGGGTCGATGCGCTGATGGCCGTCGTCGCGATGGCTGTCGGGGTGATCCCCGAGGGGCTGCCCGCAGTCATCACGATCACTCTGGCTATCGGGGTACAGCGCATGGCCGCGCGCAACGCAGTGATCCGTCGGCTGCCCGCCGTGGAGACCCTCGGCGCGACTTCGGTGATCTGCTCGGACAAGACGGGCACGCTCACGCGCAACGAGATGACGGCCTGCCGCGTTGTCGGACCGTCGCACACCTTGATGGTCGATGGCGAAGGGTACGCGCCTCGCGGGCGCCTGCGCGCCACCGGCAACAGTGACGATGCCGATGCCCTGGCCGATGCGACCCCGCTGCTGCGCTGTGCGTTGCTGTGCAACGACGCGACCCTCCACGAGCTGGGTGGGGCATGGACTGTCCTCGGAGATCCGATGGAGGGGGCGCTGCTCGCGCTTGCCGGCAAGGCGGGACTCGATCCTGACCATGAACGCGGCGATTGGCCGCGTGTGGACGAGATCCCGTTCGACGCCGCCCACCGCTTCATGGCCACGCTGCACCGCAGTTCCGCGCAAGAGCCGGTCGTGTTCGTCAAGGGCGCCCCCGAGCAACTATTGGAGATGGCGCAGCCGATGCCCGGCGCTGTTCGCGCACGCTGGGCAGCGGCGCTCAGCGAAGCTGCCTCGTACGGCGAGCGCTTGCTCGGCTTCGGCGCGAAGCGCCTGCCCGCGGGGCATGGTCATCTGCACTTCGATGACGTGGCCCGCGGCGTCGAGATGCTCGGGCTCGTTGGTTTCATCGATCCACCGCGCCAGGAGGCCCAGCGTGCGATTGCGGAGTGCCGGGCGGCCGGGATCGCTGTCAAGATGATCACGGGCGATCACGCCGATACGGCGACGGCCATCGCCCGGCAGCTCGCGCTCTGCGACGAGCCGCGCACGCTGACCGGTGCCCAACTGGATTCCGTGCCGGATGCGTCGCTGCCCGACGTCGTCGAGCGCACGCACGTGTTCGCGCGCACCAGCCCGCAACACAAGCTGCGCATCGTGCGGGCCCTGCAATCGCGAGGGCACGTGGTCGCGATGACCGGCGACGGCGTGAATGACGCGCCATCGCTCAAACAGGCCGACGTGGGCGTGGCCATGGGCATCAAGGGCACCGAGGCGGCCAAGGAGGCTTCCGAGATGGTGCTGCTCGATGACAACTTTGCCTCGATCGTGAATGCCGTGCACGAGGGGCGCACCGTGTACGACAACATTCGCAAGGTCATTGCCTGGACGCTGCCGACCAACGGCGGGGAAGTGCTGGGCGTGTTGATCGCGGTGCTGCTGGGCATCGCGCTGCCGATGAGCGCGGCGCAGATCCTCTGGGTGAACCTGGTCACCTCGGTCACGCTGGGCTTGGCGCTCGCCTTCGAGCCGCCCGAACCCGGCGTGATGGCCCGGCCACCGCGGCATGCCGATGCGCCCCTTCTCTCGCGATTCATGTTGTGGCGAGTCGTGCTGGTGTCCTCCATCTTTGCCATCGTGACGCTGGGACTGCTCTTCCATGTGCTGGGTCGTGGCGACAGTCTCGACAGCGCGCGCACGCTGGTCGTGAACGCAGTGATGGCCATGGAGGTGGCGTACCTGTTCAGCGTGCGCTACCTCGGCATGCGATCGTTCACGCTGCGCGGGGTGCTTGGGACGCCAGCCGTGCTGGCCGCGGTGGGGGTGTTGGCGGCCATGCAACTGGCCTTCACCTACCTCCCGGCGATGAACCAGCTTTTCGCGACGCAACCTCTGGCGGCTGCCGATCTCCTGCTCGCGGGCAGCGCGGGCGTCGCCTTGATGTTGCTGCTCGAGGCCGAGAAGGCACTCGTTCGCCGACTTCCGTTCTTCGAGGAGTTCGCCCGATGATATCCACCCGCCATCCAAAGAAAAGCATGGTCGCCACATACCTCTGTGCGCACCGCGATCGCGCGCTCGATCGGGCAGCGCAACTCGTCTGCCATCGGGATGGGCAACCGCTGGCGGTGCACGCGATCGAGCCGGACGTGGCGATCGCGGAAGCGATGCAGCGCGTGCGCGTCACGCCCGAGTCCGGGCGCGCCGAGAGCCTTCTCCACGACTACGTGAGGCATCACGAGGCTGATCTGGCCTTGCTGCGTACTGAGGGAGCCGGCGGCCGGCGAAAGGCGCTCGTGGGCAGGATGGCAGAGACGCTGCTGCGTCGGCTCGATTGCGATGTGATGGTCGTGCGCGCCGGCGTTCCGGAGCAATGCGTTGAGGAGAAGCCATGAAGATTCTCATTGCGGCGGATGGCAGCATCTACACCGAACGAATGCTGGTCCATCTCGAGATGCAAGATATGTGGCTCGACCGAGCGCACCGATACACGGTGCTGCACTGCGTGGAGCCGCTGCCCCCGCGCGCCGGGGCGTACCTCGAAGCCGACGTGCGCAGGCTCTACTACGCGAGCGAGTGCGAGCGGGTGTTCGAGCCGATCCGGACCTTCTTTAAGCATCGCGGGTTCGACGTGAACTTCGTCAGCCGGGTCGGGAGCCCGGCGGAGGTGATCGCGACGATGGCCGATGGCGAAAAATTCGACCTGATCGTCATGGGTTCGCACGGCCATGGGGCGCTGGCCGGACTGCTGATGGGCTCGGTGGCGACGAAGGTCCTTGCCCTCAGCAAGACGCCCGTATTGCTCTTGCGGTGAGCCCGACGGGGCCGATGGTCTGGTCGGCCGTTGTCACTCGATGCGCTGTGTCAGGGTCATCTGAACCAGTGGGTCCTGGACTTTGCGCTCCGCGCTGATGGCGAAGAACTGTTCCGACACCTCAGGCGAGGGACCCAACAGCTTCAGCCCTTGCCGCCGGGTCAAGTCCTCACGGGACCAGGCCGTCGCCGGGAAAGCACCCATCCCTGTCGCCCCGAATGTCGCGACCTCGACCCGGTCACGGCCTTCAGCGCCGTGCTGGCCAGCGTGAATTGCACCGGCCCGGGGCTTGGCACGGTCGGGCCCGCCGGCAACTTCAGTGGCCTGACGAATTTCCAGCTGTGGGTCTGCACCTTCGCGATGGTGCTCGGCCGCCTCGAGATGCTGAGTTTTATCGCGCTCCTGACCCCTCGTTCTGGCGCAAGTGAGCACGGGCTGCTCTTCACTGCTGCAGCTCCGAAGCCACTGCAGTTGAGATGTTTTGACGAATCGCAAGGTCGAATTCCGTGATGCGGCGCACAGTCCGTTGTCTTGAGTGGGCGCACCTTTTCCATCTCAGGGTGACCAGGAATGTGGCGGGAGCCGGTTCAAGGCCCCGTTTCGTCAACTTCATGAATACACACGAGTACCGAAAACATGGAAATCAAGGTTCTGGGTTCCGGATGCAGCAAGTGCCGCAGCACCATCGGACTGATCGAAAGGGCTGCAAACGCCGCGGGTGTTCCAGTCGAGATCGTTACGGTCGAGAACCCCGAGGAGATCAGGCGGCTTGGCGTTCACTCAACCCCCGCGGTCATCATCGACGGGAAGATCGTCCACAGTGGTGGCCTTCCCTCGCACGACATCGTGCAGGGCTGGTTGAAGCCCCACTCCGTGGCCATGGGGTTTCTGAAGCAGGTCACTCGGCATCTGTTCTTCACGGGCAAGGGCGGCGTCGGAAAGACGTCGCTGTCGACCGCCGCCGCCCTGGCACTGGCGGACTCGGGCAAATCGGTTCTTCTCGTCAGCACCGATGCGGCTTCCAACCTGGACGAGATGCTGGGGATCGAGCTCCGCAACACACCCGTGGCGGTGCCCGGCGCGCGTGGGCTGTTCGTCCTGAACATCGACCCCGACAATGCTGCCGAGTCCTACCGGCGGCGAGTCATGGCGCAGATGGCGGCCGACACCACCGAGGCCGATCGCTCCACCGTGCGCGAACAACTGTCGGGTGCGTGCACCACCGAGATCGCCTCCTTCGACGAGTTCGCCTCGCTCTTGTCCGACGGGGCCGAAGACTTCGATCACATCGTCTTCGATACCGCCCCGACAGGGCACACGCTGCGTCTGCTCAGCCTGCCCAAGGCATGGAGCGGATTCCTGGATGGCAACGATCGCGGCGCATCTTGCCTGGGCCCTCATTCGGGATTGAAGATGCAGGAGGCGCGCTTCAAGGCCGCGCTCGACGCCCTGAGCGACCCGACGCGGACCACCGTTGTCCTCGTCACACGGCCCGACAAGGGCGCGATGGAGGAGGCGGCGCGCACTTCCGAGGAACTGCATGCGTTGGGCCTGAACAACCAGCGACTGGCGATCAATGGAGTTTTTCATGCCAGCGAGTCCACTGATGCGGTGGCAAGTGCCATCGAGGCGATTGGGCAGCAAGCACTGGCCGAGATGCCGCGGACCCTGCGCACCTTGCCCCAGGACAGGGTGCCATTGCGGACGTTCGACACGGTGGGCTTGCCCGCCTTGCGCGCGCTCCTCGGCGCCGATGTCACCCCGACCCCACCCGGCACCGCCGCGGTCGAGCTCATCGCCCCTCAGCAAGGGCTCGACGCCCTGGCCGATGAGCTGGCCGCCGCGGACCGCGGGCTGATCATGGTGATGGGCAAAGGCGGCGTCGGCAAGACGACCGTGGCCGCCGCCTTGGCCATCGGATTGATCCAGCGAGGCAAGACCGTGCATCTGAGCACCACCGATCCAGCTGCGCACGTCGCGGGAACGGTCGATGGCGAGGTGCCAGGCTTGCGAGTGGACCGCATCGACCCGAAGGTCGAGACCCAGCGCTATGTCGACAAGATCATGGCGGCCAGGTCCTCCAGCCTCGACGCCCAGGAACAGGCCCTGTTGCTGGAAGACCTGCGCTCGCCATGCACCGAGGAAGTGGCCGTATTCCATGCCTTCTCCCGGATCGTCAGCGAAGCGCGCACATCCTTCGTGGTGCTGGACACCGCGCCGACCGGACATTCCTTGCTGCTGATGGACGCCACGGGTGCCTACCACCGGCAGATGGTGCAGGAGTTCGAAGGGCACGGGAGCGCCCGCGTCGTCACGCCTCTGATGAGGCTGCAGGATGCCGCATACACCAAGATCATTTTGGTGACACTGCCAGAAGTGACCCCCGTTTCGCAGGCGGCCGCCTTGCAGGATGACCTGCGCCGCGCCGGCATCGAGCCCTATGCGTGGGTCCTCAACAAGAGTGTCTCGGCGGCGGGCACGCACGATCCTTTGCTGGCGGCACGCCTGTCGGGTGAACGCAAACAGATGGAGCGCATGGCCGCCGGGTTGGCCAAGCGCCTCTTCACGCTGCCTTGGCTGACCCGTCCGCCGATCGGTTTCGCCGAGCTGTCCAAGCTGGTGACCGAGAGATGGCGCACCCCGGCCACGCGCGCTTGAATCCAGTCAGTCACAACGGAGGTTACCCATGTACGGATTCACCCCAATGCTTGGGACGGTTGGCTGAAAAGTACGAAGAGTTCCTACACCATCGCCTGCATTGCAGCTAGCCCTCGTCCGTCAAGCGCATGACGACTCGGCCCTCGATCTGGCCCCGGCGCATGCGATCGAACACGTGGTTGATATTGTCAAGCCGGTCTTCGCTGCAGACCGTGCGCACCTTGCCTTCGCCGGCGAATTCCAGCGCCTCCTGCAGGTCCTTGCGGGTGCCGACGATCGAGCCCCGCACGGTCTTGGCATTGAGCACCATGTCGAAGATCGGCAGCGCGAAATCGCCCGGCGGCAAACCCACCATCGACATGGTGCCGCGCTTGTGCAGCATGCCCAACGCCTGCGCGAAGGCGCTGCGCGAGACAGCGGTCACCAGCACGCCGTGCGCGCCGCGCAAGGCTTTCTGCATCTCCTGCGCGGGATCCTGCTTCGCGGCATTGATCAGCATGTCGGCGCCGACCTCGCTGGCCAACTGCAGCTTCTCGTCGTCGATGTCGACGGCAGCGACATGGAAGCCCATCGCCTTGGCGTACTGCACCGCCAGATGGCCCAGGCCGCCGACACCGGAGATCGCCACCCAGTCGCCTGGTTTGCAATCCAGTACCTTGAGTCCTTTGTAGACCGTGACGCCCGCGCAGAGCACGGGTGCGATCTCGGTGAAGCCGATGTTCGCCGGCAGGTGGCCTACATAGCCCGGGTCGGCGAGCACGTATTCCGCGTAGCCACCGTTGACGGTGTAGCCGGTCATCTGCTGGTGGTCGCACAGCGTCTCCCATCCGGTGATGCAGTGCTCGCAATGGCCGCACGCCGTATGCAGCCACGGCACGCCCACGCGGTCGCCTTCCTTGATGTGCTTCACGCCCGCGCCGACGGCCGCGACGTGGCCCACGCCCTCGTGGCCGGGGATGAAGGGCAGGGCGGGCTTGACCGGCCAGTCGCCTTCGGCTGCGTGCAGGTCGGTGTGGCAGACGCCGGAGGCAGCCACCTTGACCAGCACCTGTCCCGGGGGCATCTCGGGCACGGGAACTTCTTCGATCTTCAGGGGTTGTCCGAACGCGCGGACAACCGCAGCTTTCATCGTTCGCATGGCAAGCTCCAGGAGCAAAAAGGGGGAGGATCGTTGCGTCCACTCAGGGCATGTACTTGCCGCCATTGATCGACAGCGTGATGCCACTGATGAAGCCGGCTTCGTCGGCGGCGAGAAAGACGACGCCGCGCGCGATCTCCGCCGGTGTCGCCAGCCGTCCCATCGGGACGGCCTTCAGGATCTGCGCCAGCGCGTCGGGCGGCACCGCACCGACCATGGCGGTGTCGGTGTAGCCCGGTGCGACGACATTGGCCGTGATGTTGCGGGACGCGCCCTCGAGCGCGAGCGACTTCGTGAAGCCGACGAGGCCCGCCTTGGTTGCTGCATAGTTGGTCTGCCCCGCCTGGCCCGACAGCCCGTTGACGGAACTCATGTTGACGATGCGGCCGAAGCGGCGTTCCCGCATGCCCTCGATCACCGCTCGGCACATGTTGAAGCAACCGCCAAGATTGACGTCGAGCACCTCGCGCCACTGCTCGAGCGTCATCTTGTGCAGCATCGCGTCGCGCGTGATGCCGGCGTTGTTGATCAGTACATCGATCGGTCCCAGGGCGGCTTCCACGCTGGCCACGCCCGCCTTGCAAGCCGCCGGGTCGGCCACGTTCCACGCGAACGCCGGAATGCCGGTTCGGGCGGTGAACGCCTCCGCCGCCTGGGTGTTGGTTCCGTAGTTGGAAGCGACCCGGTAGCCTGCGGCCAAAAGTGCGTCGGCCACGGCGGCTCCGATGCCAGCGGTGCCGCCGGTGACCAGTGCGACGCGCATCGTCAGGCTTCCACGAGCAGGTTGTTGATCACGTTGGCGACGCCCGGCGCCGACCATGCGGCCCCCTGGGCGGCCTTGCGTTCGGCCCAGGTGTGGACCTTCCCGCTGAGCGTAACGTGGGCACCGTTGACCTCGATCTTGATCCGCTCGGCTTCGCGATCGGCCTGGCGCTCCAAAGCTTCGCGAATCTTCTTTTCGACGTCGGCCGCCGTGAACTTCGGCTTCACGACAACCCGGTTCGAAACGCCGGTGACGCCGAGCAGGTCGCGCACGGCAACCTCCGCCGCCCTGCGCTGGTAGTCCCACTCGACCTCGCCATTGAGCGTAACCCAGCCGTTCTCCACCATCGGATGGATCTTGTCATCGGGCACGAGCACGTTCCACTCGATGGCGCGTTCGACCGCCATGGCGATGTCGGCATCGGTTCGCGTGTAGTCGGAGGCGAGCTTGACGGGCATTTCGATCGCCAGCGCCTTCACGCCCTTGACGCGCCGCGCAGCGCGCTCGATGGCGTACTTCTCGGCGTGGCTGGAGGGATGGCCTGTCAATGTCACCACGCCGTCCTTGACGATCACGCCGACATCGGTGGCGGTGATCGCCGGGTCCCAGCTCAGTTCCGCGACGATATCGCTTCTGAGTTGTGCATCGGATCTCATGAGCTTCCTTTCGTTGGTGGATGGAGGGCAGTCGTGTTGGCGCCCCGGATACAGGCTCGCAATGCCTGTGACATCACTTTAGGAACCGCGCGGAGCTTGAGCGTTGCGCTGGATCAAGGGATTCGCACGTCGCGCGACTCAACGCGCCATGACATAGGTGCCCGGTGCGTCGCAGATGGGGGCGTAGCCGAGCTGCGCGTGGCCCATGCGAGGCGGCTTGCGCCGCGGTCCAGAGCGATCCGCCAGCCACGCTTGCAACGCCGGCCACCAGGAGCCTTCGATCTGCTTGGCGCGAGCCGTGTACTCATCCGGGGACACATAGGGCGCATTCCTGGCGCGGTGCAAGATTCGATAGTGGCGGTGCGCGTGCCCGGGCTCGCTCAGGATGCCAGCGTTGTGGCCGCCGTCGGTGAGGACGAAGCTGATCTCGGCATCGCACTGCAGGTTCAACTTGTAGACGGAGCGCCATGGCGCGACATGGTCAGTTCGTGTGCCGACAGCGAAGATCGGTACCTCGATGTCGCCCAGCGAGACCGGGTGTCCGTTCACCAGATATTGACCACGCGCGAGCGCGTTCTCGAGAAACAGGCTGCGCAGGTAGTCGGCGTGCATCCGGTAGGGCATGCGCGTGCCGTCGGCATTCCAGGCCATGAGATCGGTCATCGGCGCCCGCTCGCCGAGGAGGTAGTTCTGCACCATGGGCGACCAGATGAGGTCGACGGCGCGCAACAGGTGGAATGCGCCGGCCATCTGGCTCGAATCCAGATAGCCCTGGCGCGCCATCAGGTCCTCCATGAAGCTGAGCTGACTCTCGTCGATGAAAAGGCCGAGCTCCCCTGGCTCCGTGAAATCAGTCTGGGCGGCCAGCAGCGTCACGGTGGCCAGGCGATCGTCCCGGTCGCGCGCCATGGCCGCTGCGCCGATGGCCAGCAGCGTGCCGCCCAGGCAGTAGCCCAGCGCATGCACGCGCTGGCGGGGGACGATGGCGTTGACGGCATCGAGGCCCGCCATCAGGCCCTGCGCCAGGTAGTCATTGATGCCGAGGTCCCGATCCTTCGAATCCGGGTTCTTCCACGAGATCGCGAACACGGTGTGGCCCTGGTCGACCAGGTAACGGATCAGCGAGTTGTGCGGCGACAGGTCGAGGATGTAGTACTTCATGATCCACGCGCTCATGATCAGCACGGGCTCGGCATGGACCGTGGCCGTCGTGGGCGCGTACTGGATCAGTTCCATCAGGTGGTTGCGCAAGACGACCTTGCCGGGGGTGATCGCGACGTCGTGTCCCGGCACGAAGTGCTCGGCACCCTTTGGCGGCAGGTGCTGGAGGCGTCGCTGCAAGTCTTCTGCCCAGTTGCGGGCGCCTTGCATCAGATTCAGCCCGCCTGTCGCCGCGGTTCTTTGCAGCACCCGCGGATGGGTGGCGGGCCAGTTTGCCGGCGAGCAGATCTCGTGCAACTGCCGCGCCGAGAAAGCGACGACCTGTTCGTGGTGACGCTCGACGCCGGGTACGCCTTCGGTCAATTGCCGCAGCCACTGGCCGCCTGCGCGAAATGCCTGCCGGTACAGGTTGAATGGCCATGCATCCCATGAGGGATCCGCAAGGCGGCGGTCGTCTTCGTGCGAATCCGGCGTTGGCGGTCCATGGGCGGGCAATGCCTGGACGGCCTGGGCAGTGGCCTCCAACGACTGCGTGAGCGGGCTGATCATGAGCACTTGCGCGCTGCGCGCCGGCTGCGCCGCGAGGTGGATGGCCCAGTCCGACCAGGCCAGCATCAGCGCCGCGGGCGAAAGTCCCTTCGTCAGTTGGGCCAGCCCGGCGTGCAGCGTCCGGTCCGGTGCTTCGACTCTGTCGTCCATCTAGATTCTCGATTTGGTTGCCGATGCCGTCGAAGTCTGGATGCGAGAACGAGTGCGGCGTTTGATCGATGTCAAGGTGCCGCAACATCGATCGATCGAAGATGGTCCCATCTCGTCGGAACGGAAGACCCATGAATATCGGAACCATCCTCGTCCACCTGGACCACATGGAGCGGTGTGCAGTGCGCGTCGAGCTCGCCGCGCGCCTTGCCCGCGCGCACGGCAGCCATCTGGTCGGGCTCGTGCCGACGGGCCTTCTCGACGGTACTGCGCCGATGGATGCAGATCCGACGCGCAGCACCGAATTCATTGCGGCTGCCGCTGACGGCCTGCGCCTGCGTGCGGAGGCGACCGCCCATGTCTTCAGGGACCTGGTGCGCGGGTCAGAGTCGTTGTCGTACGACGTGCGGCTGGTCGACGGCGAGCCCGTGGATGCGACTGTCCGTCACGGTCACGCCAGCGATCTGCTCGTCGTCGGGCAGGTCGACCACGCGAAGATAGATCACGACAAGACGGCAGACGTCGCGCGTGATCTGCCTGAGCAGGTCGTTCTCCACTCGGGGCGGCCTGTGCTCATCATTCCTTGCGCCGGCCATTTCACGGAGGTCGGAAAGAAGGTTTTGCTCGCCTGGGACGGCACGCGGGAGGCGGCGATGGCAATGCGTGACGCGCTACCGCTGTTCTCCGAATCGGCGCAGGTCACGCTGGTTTCCTTGCGCAAGGAAGGCGATGCGGAAGCGGCCGCCAATCTCTGCATTCCGGAGACCATCGCCTGGCTTTGGCGGCACGGCGTGGAGGCGAAGGCCGAGCAGTACGCGACCACCATCGGCTTCGCCGATACCCTTCTGTCGTGCGCATCAAGCATGAACATCGATCTGATGGTGATGGGCGCCTATGGGCACACCCGCCTGCGGGAACTCGTGCTCGGTGGTGTCACGCGCGAGATTCTTGCGCGCATGAACGTGCCAGTCCTGATGGCGCATTGAAGTCCGCGGGGCGGGGCCGCTGGTGTGCCGTGATGTCACGGTTACTGGCGCCTCGACTGCTCAAGCATGTAGCAATGCAGCGGGAAAACCCGCAGCTCGCCGACTCCATCCGGCACATCGGCAGGCTCACCGAGCCGTTTGCGACATGGCATGGACATTGCCCTCGATCAACGTGGAGGACGCGGTCAACAGGCCGTGTTCGGCCCGCGATCAACCCTTGAGGAGACCACCCCATGCAACTGAAACTCTTGACCGCTCTCGTGTCCGCCGGTCTGGCTGCCGCGGCGTCGCACGCCGCCGTGACAGACAAGATGATCGATAGCGAAGCCACCGCCACCGGCGATGTCCTGACCTGGGGGCTGAACACCCAGGGCCAGCGCTATTCGCCGCTCAAGCAGGTGAATGTCGCCACCGTCGGCAAGCTTGCGCCCGTGTGGGCGTTCTCCTTCGGCGGGGAGAAGCAGCGCGGGCAGGAGTCGCAGCCGGTCCTGCACAACGGCAAGATGTTCGTCACCGCGTCGTACTCTCGCCTTTTCGCGCTCGACGCAACCACCGGCCAGAAGCTGTGGAAGTACGAGCACCGGTTGCCCGAAGGCATCATGCCCTGCTGCGATGTCGTCAACCGCGGTGCCGCGCTGTACGGCAACCTGGTGATCTTCGCCACGCTCGATGCGCAACTCGTGGCGCTCGACCAGGACACGGGCAACGTGGTCTGGAAGGAAAAGATCGACGACTACAAGGCCGGCTACTCGGCCACCGCCGCACCGATCATCGCCAACGGCTTGATCGTCACCGGCGTGTCCGGCGGCGAGTTCGGCGTGGTCGGCCGCGTCGAGGCCCGCAATGCAAAGACCGGACAGCTGGTCTGGACGCGCCCCACCGTCGAGGGTCACATGGGCTACATCTATGACTCCGATGGCAACGCCAAGGAGAACGGCATCTCCGGCACCACCAACCAGAGTTGGCCGGGCGACCTTTGGAAAACCGGTGGCGCAGCCACCTGGCTGGGCGGCACCTACGACAGCAAGACCGGCCTGGCTTATTTCGGCACCGGCAACCCCGCGCCGTGAAACAGCCACTTGCGCCAGGGCGACAACCTGTTCTCCTGCGCCACCGTGGCGATCGACGTGAAGACCGGCCAGATCAAGTGGCACTACCAGGCCACGCCCAACGACAGCTGGGACTTCGGCGGCGTGAACGAGTTCGTGACCTTCGACCTGGACGGCAAACGCGTGGGCGGCAGGCGGATCGCAACGGCTTCTTCTACGTGAACGACGCGACCACCGGCAAGCTGATCAACGCGTTTCCGTTCGTCAGGAAGATCACCTGGGCCAGCAGCATCGACTTGAAGACCGGCCGCCCCAACTTCATCGCCGACAACCGGCCTGGTGACCCGACTGCGAGCGCGGAAGGCAAGAAGGGCAGTCCGGTCTTCGCCGCGCCGGGCTTTCTCGGCGGCAAGAACCAGATGCCGATGGCTTACAGCCCCGACACCAAGATGTTCTACGTGCCCGCCAACGAGTGGGGCATGGACATCTGGAATGAACCCGTTGCCTACAAGAAGGGCGCGGCCTATCTTGGCGCCGGCTTCACGATCAAGCCGCTCAACGACGACTACATCGGCGCGCTGCGCGCGGTCGATCCGAAGACCGGCAGGATCGTCTGGGAAGTGAAGAACGGCGCGCCGCTGTGGGGCGGTGTGTTGACCACTGGGGGCAACCTCGTGTTCTGGGGCACGCCCGAAGGTTCTTGGTCTGCTGATAGTGGTCCAGCATCATCTTGTGGTTCTCGCGGCCGATGCCCGACTGCTTGTAGCCTCCGAAGGCCGCATGGGCCGGATAGGCGTGGTAGCAATTGGTCCACACGCGTCCCGCCTGGATGCCGCGGCCCATGCGGAAGGCGCGCGCGCCATCGCGGGTCCACACGCCGGCGCCCAGTCCGTAGAGCGTGTCGTTGGCGATCTCCAGCGCCTCTTCTTCCGTCTTGAAGGTCGTCACGGACAGCACCGGGCCGAAGATTTCTTCCTGGAAGATGCGCATCTTGTTGTGGCCCTTGAAGACCGTGGGCTTGACGTAGTAGCCAGCGCGGAGTTCACCGACCTGCGTATTGCGTTCGCCACCGATCAGGCATTGCGCGCCCTCCTTTTTGCCCAGATCGATGTACGACAGGATCTTCTCCATCTGCTCCTGCGAGGCCTGCGCGCCGATCATGGTGGACGGGTCCAGCGGATGGCCCTGCTTGATAGCCTCGACCCGCTCGATCTCGCGCTCGATGAAGCGCTCGTAGATCGACTCCTGCCCCAGCGCCCGGCTCGGGCAGGTGCAGACCTCGCCCTGGTTCAGCGCGAACATCGCAAAGCCCTCGAGCGCCTTGTCGAAGAAGGCGTCGTCCGCCGCCATGACGTCCTCGAAGAAGATGTTGGGCGACTTGCCGCCCAGCTCGAGGGTCACGGGGATGATGTTCTGGCTCGCGTACTGCATGATCAGCCGGCCGGTGGTGGTTTCGCCCGTGAAGGCGATCTTCGCGATGCGCTTGCTCGACGCCAGCGGCTTGCCCGCCTCCAGCCCGAAGCCGTTGACCACGTTGAGCACGCCGGGGGCAGCAGGTCGCCGATCATTTCCATCAGCACCAGGATCGAAGCGGGTGTCTGTTCGGCGGGTTTGAGCACCACGCAGTTGCCTGCTGCCAGGGCCGGGGCCAGCTTCCATTACCGCCATGAGGATCGGGAAGTTCCACGGAATGATCTGCCCGACCACGCCCAGCGGCTCATGGAAGTGATAGGCATAGGTTTCGTGATCGATCTCGCTGATGCCGCCTTCCTGCGCACGAATGCAGCTGGCGAAATAGCGGAAGTGGTCGATGGCCAGCGGCATGTCGGCCGCCATCGTCTCGCGCAGCGGCTTGCCGTTGTCGATCGTCTCGGCCACGGCAAGCGTCTTGAGGTTCTGCTCGATGCGATCGGCGATCTTGAGCAAGACGTTGGCCCGTTCGGTGGGCGATGTGCAGCCCCAGGCCGCCTTCGCCTTGTGCGCGGCATCGAGCGCGGCTTCGATGTCCTTCGCGTTCGAGCGCGGGATGCTGGTGAAGGCCTGGCCGGTGACCGGTGTCAGGTTGTCGAAGTACTGGCCGTCGATCGGCGCAACCCATTCGCCGCCGATGTAGTTGCCGTATTGCTTCTTGTACGGGTTCGCAATGTCGAGGTGAGCCATTTCTGCCATGTCCATGAGTCGTCTCCCGTCGGGTGGTTGAAAAAAAATGATGGCAGACGCGACGCGGCCCGCGCAGCGACTCAGTGCAAAGCGCGGGCCACGCCGCGGCGGCGTCATCGCGGACGCCGCAAGCCGTTGTCAGGCATGGAGTTTTTTCGCCGGCCGCGCGCGGCGCGTCGTCGTTGCTCCAGCGGGGGCTGTGCCGTAGAGGAGCAACTGTTGCAAAACGGATCACGTTGCACGTTCAGCCGAACAGTACCGACCCGATGCGCGGCAGCGGCGCCTTCAGTTCGACTTCCACCAACCCGGCGCCGAGGTGCCCGAGCTTGATCTTGCGCAAGCGCGCCGCGCGATGCGCTTGCCGCCTGCGTACTTGGACATCAAGATTCGCAGCATCGCATGCACAGGCGCGAGGCAGATGGCCGAAGGAGTCGCAAATGGATCGTCGCAAGTTCGTCCGGGTTGCGGGAGGTGGCTTCGTTTTCGCTGCGGCGACGGCGGCACTCGCCGGCTGCAGCCAGCAGATGCCCGCTGCGGCCATCGAGCCGTGGCAGGGGCCGGGGCCGGAGGCTGATCCGCGTCGCTGGATCCTCGGCTACGCGATCCTGGCGCCGCACTCGCACAACCTGCAGTCCTGGCTGGTGGATCTGCGCACGCCGGACGAGATCGTGCTGCGCTGCGACCTTGGCCGGCTGCTGCCCGAGACCGATCCGTTCTCGCGCCAGATCATGATGAGCCACGGCACCTTCCTGGAGCTGCTCGACATTGCGGCGCGCGAGCGCGGACTGCGTGCCGACATCACGCTGTTTCCCGAGGGTGCGTTCGGCTCGGAGAAGCTCGATGAGCGACCGGTGGCGCGCATCCGTCTGATGCCCGATACGGCCACGCGCAAGGATCCGCTGTTCGCGCAGATCCTCGCGCGTCGCACCAACCGCAGCCTGTACGACCTGCGGCGGCCGGTGCCCGCCGAGGCCTGGAAGGCAATGGCCGAAGCAGTGAGGCCGCACCCCTTGCATTTCGGCTTCGTCGGCGCGGATCGGGCCGACGTGTTGGAACAGCATCGCGCCATCGCGGCCGAAGCCTGGCGCATCGAGCTGAGCACGCCGCGCACGATCCTGGAGTCGTACCAGGTGCTGCGCGTCGGCGCCGCCGAGATCGAGAAGCACCGTGACGGCTTGTCGATGCTGGACCCGACGGTGGTGCTGCTCGAGCGCATCGGCCTGTTCGACCGCAGCAAGGCGCCGGCGTCCGATGCCTTCGCCACCACCAGCCAGATCAAGGACTTCGGCAAGAAGCTCGCGTCCACGCCCGGCTTCCTCTGGATGGTGACCGAGGGCAACGACCGGGCGACCCAGGTCAACGCGGGACGCGCCTACGCGCGGGTGCAGCTCGCCGCGACCGGGCAGGGCCTGGCGCTGCAGCCGCTGCAGCAGGCCCTGCAGGAGTATCCCGAGCAGGCCGGACCCCACGCCGACATCCGGCGCCTGCTGGCCGTGGCGCTACCCGAGCGGACGGTGCAGATGTGGGCACGTGTGGGCTATGCGCCGCCGGTCGGTCCTGCGCCGCGCCGTGGCTTGGCAGCGCAGCTGATTCGCGCGTGAGGGCTTGTCATCGACGACAACCATCATGCGGGGCATGAGAGGTGAGACCGACGCTCTGCGTCGCCAGCCTTGTCGCCTCGGCAGAATTCGGCCAGATGCCGATCTTCAACGTCGTCGTGAGATGTTGTCGTATTCGGCCAGCAGGTCGCTCATGGCATCGTCGACTCCGTAGCCGATGTTCTGACTGATGCGACGCACAGCATCCAGTCGTTCCATGAACAGGGGCCGCTGCGCATCCGGCAGTCTCGCAATGGCGTGCAACGCCTGCTCGAACATTCGCACCAAGGCGCTGAAAAAGCCCTCGTCCTGCAGGCCGACTTCGACGCTGAAGCCTGACGCGCGCTCGCAGTAGAAGACCATCAGCTCTGCGAGGCCCTCTGGTTGGCCAATGGCCTTCTTGTAGTTCGCGATGGACTTCTTGGCCACGGCGACGGACGCGTTCTGGTTCCTGAACATGTCGGGCCACAGCCAACGGTTGATGGTGGTCTTGTACGGCTCCAGGACATCTTCGCCCAGCCCGAAACGGGCGTGAAGGAATACTTGGTTGTCCTTGTTGGCCGTGTACAGGTCATGCACCAAGCCGACCAGGCCGTCGTGGTCGAAGTGGGTCAGTCTGGCCTTGACGCCACTCCAGGACGCGGCTTTCTCAGTCTTGCTTGCTTTCATCTCTGTTCGCTTCCGGAATCGAAGGCAGGCCATATGGGATGGGCAAAGGCCGAATGACCAAAGTACCATCGTAGAGTCGAACTGCCGTGGTGCAGTGGCCGCAGCCAATCAGAGGTTGGCCCCTTTCACAGGTCACCGTCGTGCTGAACGTTGAGGGGCGAGCACATGAAATACGACATGGTCAAGGTCGAAGAGGCGCTTCTGGCGTTGCTTGGCGTCTTCGAGTTCGAGAACGGACGCGTGTGGAAGCGGTATGACTTTGCAGTCATGGACGGTCTACACGACAAGGGGCTCATCACGGAGCCCCACGGCAGGCAAGAGTCGGTCTACCTGACTGACGAGGGGCTGCGCCGCGCCAAGGAGCTCGCGGCGAAACACTTCGGCACCAGCGGGGCGGCGCTGGAGCAGCCATAGCTGCGGCAGAATCCGGCCAACCGCGGACGTTCGGAGCCTCTACCCCAATCCAGCCAGATGAAGTCCGGGCGCGTCGCCAAGTCCTACACGGCGATCCCATCGATGACGGCGCGAGACCGTGAAGCACGGCGGCTATGCTCGAATGCCAACGATAAAAGGACCATGCCATGAAGAAGCTAGTCGCTGCACTCCTCGCAACAGCCATGCTCGGGGGCTGCGTTGTCTACCCAGAGGGTCCGGGAAATCCCGGTGGCGGCTACGGGAAGCAATGCCCGCCGGGACAGGCAAAGAAGGGCAACTGCTAATTTTGGCTTCGCTCTCGGCCCGGCTCGGCACGAATGGCCGAGGGCAACTGCCCTTCGCGACATCGCCAAAGTCCAGCCGTGCGTGTTAGCCGTGCGTGTTCCTTGGTAGGCTCTGGGCCTTCCTGGCCGGGGCGCACGGTAGGACGGCTCTCGGCCAAGAGCAGCCGCGCTCGCGCGACGGCTAGAGTTTGCCCGCAAGCAGACAGAGCGGACCGGCCTGGCCAGCCCTCATGTCAATCGCCAAGCATCTCGGAACTACCATGGTTACCTGCTAACTGCGCTATGTCATCGATCCGTTCAAGCTCAAGGAGTTCGAGCACTACGGAAAGATCTGGATGCTTCTCGTCGAAAGGTTTAGAGGGCAGCACCATGGCTACTTCCTGCCATCGGAAGGCGCGAACAAACATCGCGCTGGCGCTGTTCACGTTCCCCAAGTCTTGCGGCGTACGAGGAATATCGCGCGTTGTCTGCCACAGACCCAGCGTGCCAAGCTGCGTTCAAGTACGCGCAGGACACTCGCTGCATCCTGAGCTAACGCAGCTTTTTCAGGCCGGTACTCAAATGAACGCCTACGGCATGCAGCCGCGCGAATGATGACTAACGCACGCCAGCGGCCTTCAGCAAGAACTGCGTCACCTGCTCGATCAGATAGCGCCGGTCCTCCTCGTCGCTCTCCGTCACGCTCCTGAAGTACGCCACCTGCGCCGCGTGGTCGGCGTAGAACTGGGTCACGGCGCAGAGGTGGAACAGGAACAGCATCGGGTCGGCCTGATCCATCAGACCCCGGTTGATCCAGTCCTGGATCATCAGCGTGGCTCGGTGGATGCACTGCTTGCTTGTGTCCGTCATTGTCTTGAGCACTGGCGCGCCGCGCATTGCCTCGGCCGCGAGAATCCGCGAGCGCAGCGGGTTCTCGAAGGAGAACAGCATCTTGCGACGGATGAGTCCGGCCAGCATCTCGCGCGGTCCGATGTCCTCGCCGCTGAAGATGAAGACGCCGACCATGTCGTTGACGATGTCCTTGAGCACCTGGCGGTAGAGGGCTTCCTTGCTCTCGATGTAGTAGTACAGCTGCGCCTTGGACAGCCCGGCCTTGTCGGCGATTGCCTGGGTCGTCGCGCCGGCCAGGCCCTCGCTCGCGAACTCCTCGATGGCCGCCTGGTAGATGGCGTCCAGCACTTGCGCGTGCTTGCGCGAGCGACTGGGCCGGCTCGGCACCAGGGCCGTCGCGGTCGGTGACGACGCATCGTGACGCTGAGCCGCTGGCCGGGTGTTCCTCACGGCGCTGAGGAAGACGACATCCTTGGTTGAGCTCATCGGGGTCTCCGTGTGGTCGCGGCGACAACGGTTTTATCGCCGCCGCGGCGATCTTGGGTTGCGCTGCGTCAAACAGGCTTCGAGTCGTGCGCTGCAACCGGCTCCCGCATGTCCAGCCTCAGTACTTCAGGCGCGCGTACCAGGTGCGCTGTGCCGCCTCGCGCGCCTGGCCGAGCGTGTGAATTCCCTTGTCCGCCAGCAAGGGGACGAGGCGAAGGAACACCTCCGCCGTCAGGATCGCATCGCCCAGGGCGGTGTGGCGGCCCAGCGCCGCGATGCCGAAGCGCTCGGCGATGGCTTCCAGCTCGTGCGACGCCTGGTGCGGGCTTGCCACCGCGGACAACAGCAGCGTGTCGAGCACCGGCTGATCGAAGCGAACGCCGGCAGCTGCTTCCTTCAGCTGCAGAAAGCGCATGTCGAACGCGGCGTTGTGTGCCACCAGGATGGTGTCGTTGGCGAAGGCGTGGAAGATCGGCAGGATCTCGGCGATGCCGGGCTGGCCGGCCACCATCGCCGCCGTGATGCCGTGTATGGAAATGCCGGCGGCCGGGATGCTTCGACCGGGGTCGATGAGCTGCTCGAAGCTCTCCTGCCGCAGCAGCTTGCCGTTGACGATGCGCGCCGCGCCGATCTGGATGATCTCGTCGCCCTGCGACGGATCGAGCCCGGTGGTCTCGGTGTCGAACACCGTGTAGGCCAGGTCCACCAGGCGACGCTCGTCGAGCTCGCGCGCCTGAGCGCTGGGCTGGAACAGGTCGAAGTCGTAGTACTCGGGGCGGCTTTCGCTGCGCAGCACCGCTGCTGCCTCCAGCTGTTCCTGTGGTGGAGCGAGCGGGAGCAGGAAGCGAAAGAAAGTCGTTTGCAGCGTGCGCTCGCGCTGAAACCAGAACTCGCCGCCATGGCGCTCGACCACGTCGCGCACCGACAGCGGGCTGGCCCGGTCGCCCACCGTCATCGGGCTCGACTCCCAGCTCGTCGCCGTCTCGGTGCTGATGGTTGTGCCGATCCAGACCAGGTCGAGATGGGCGCGTTCGCCCGCGCGGCGCAGTCGCAACTGAACGCGCTTGACCGCGAATTCTTCCACCAGCCGGGTCGCCAGCGAGGCCAGTGCCTGGAGCAAGGCGTAGCTGTCGACCCGAAGCCACAGATGAGGGTCGATGTCCGGCGCGGACGCACGCGCACCCGAGCGCGCCTCGATCAGGCGCAGAGCGGCCTGAACCAGGTCGGCGCCGAGCATGTCCTCGAGTGGCCAGCGCGTCTTCAGGCCCTGGCTGGCGCTCGCTGCGAGCGACTGCAGGCGCGCCGTCATGGCGCGAACCTCGTCGTGCACGACGCGCAGGAAGCGCTCGCGCGTCAGCGCGTCCAGGTCGGGCAGCTCGAGCATGTCCACTGCCGCCTGCAGGCTGCCCAATGACGAGCGGGTGCCTTCGGTCAGTCCGTGCAGCAGGCGGTCCTGCTCGGCATCCTCCTCGAACGCGCGGGTAATGTTCTGCAGCATCAGAACGAAGCCCGACAGCTGCGCGGCATCCCCGGGCGCGGCCGCGGGATCGCGCACCGGCGCCAGCTGCACCCGCAGCAGTTGGCCGGCGTGCGAACTGGTGACGAACTGTGCCGAGGGCTGGGTTGCTCCGCGCAACAGCCGCTGCTGGATGTTTTCGAGCGCGTGGGCGATGAGCTCGCGGTCGAACAGGGCGTAGATCGAGCGGCCGAGTCCGATCAACTCCGCCCCGTCGGCCAGTTCCGGCACAGACGACAGCGCGCGAGACTGCAGCCGCGCCCGGTTGTTGTAGAGCAGGATGCGGCCGTCCAGGTTGCACACCACCACGCTTTGCGTGAGCTCCGACATCAGCGCGGCCAGGCGGCTGCGTTCCTGCTCTATGCCGCGCGCGGCCTCCTGCACCCGGGCGTCGATGTCGGCGCGCAGGCCGTCGCGCTGGCGCGCGAGCTCATCGACGACGCCGGCCAGCGCCCGGGCACCCGCTCCGCATGCCGGCTGCGCGCGGGGCACGCTGCGGTGGGGCGCGCCGCCGGCCGCCGTGGCCTGCGCGGCTTCGGCGAGCCGGGCCGGCTCGTTCACCCAGATCGCGTGGGCGCGACGCGCCAGCGCACCCAGCGCGATCGCCAGCACCGCCCAGCCCAGCACCAGCAGGGGCGCGCGCGGCGCGATCATCTCGCCCAGCACGGCGCGCTCGTCTGGCGTCAGCGTGGCTGCGAAGGCGGCGCCGAGCCCCAGGCCGAGGAGCGCCAGAAGAGCACCCGGAGCGAGCGCCACGGCGAGTTGGTGCGCATCGATCTTCATGCGGAGCTGCTGAGCAACTGCCGCACGCTTGCGGCAAGCTCCCGGGTGGAGAAGGGCTTGGTCATGTAAGCATCGGCTCCCAGGGCCATGCCCTTCGCAACGTCGGTCTCCCGGCCCTTGGCGGTGAGCAGGAGGATCTTCGTGGCGGCGATCTCCTCGTCAGCGCGCACGGCCTGCAGGACCTCGAGACCGGACTTGGAAGGCATCATGACGTCCAGCAGCACCAGGTCAGGCTGCAGGCTGCGGATCAGTTCGAGCGCCCGCTGGCCGTCGCGCGCGATGCTCACCTCGTGCCCTTCGCGCTTCATGAGGAACTCGAGCGAGATCACGATGTTGGGCTCGTCGTCTGCAATCAACACCTTGTAGGCCATGGTCATGTCTCCAGTTCTTGCGTCTCGGGGTGCAGCGGCAGTTCGAAGCTGAAGCATGCGCCTTGGCCCGGCCTGGAGTCGAGCCACATCCGGCCGCCGAAGTGTTCGACGATGCGGCGGCTGATGGGCAGGCCCAGGCCGGTACCTTGCGGACGATGCGCGGCATCGCCGCCCTGGCGAAACCTGTCGAACACCAGCTCCTTCTGCTCTGGCGGCACACCGGGGCCGTTGTCCTGCACGGTGATGGTGACGCGATCGTCATCGCAGTGCAGGCTGACCTCGACCCGGCCCTGCCCCAGCGGCACGAACTTGGCCGCGTTCGACAGCAAATTGACCAGCACCTGCGTGAGGCGGTCGGGGTCGACCTGCAGCGGCGGCACCGCATCGGGGAGCTTCAGCGCCACGACCGCGCCACGCTCGCGGAACAGCTCCTGGGTCGTCTGAACGGCTTGCTGAACCAGCGCACGCAGGTCGACCTTGGTGCTGCGCCATTCGGCGACGCCCGATTCGATCTTCGCCATGTCCAGCACCTGGTTGACCAGGCGCGTCAGGCGCTCGGTCTCGGCCACCACCAGCCCGAGAAACTGCTGGCGCTGTGCGGTGTCCATCGCCGGGTCGTCGAGCATCAGCTCGGCCAGTGCGCGGATCGAGGTCAGCGGCGTGCGCAGCTCGTGCGTCACCGAGGACATGAAGTCGTCCTTCAGCCGATCGAGACTCCTGAGCTGTTCGTTGGCCTTGCTGAGATCTGCGGTGGCGCGCTCCAGGGAGAGCGATTTCTCCTCCAGCGCCTGCGAATGGGCGCGAAGCGCCGCCGTTTCGCGCGAGGCTTCGTCCAGGATGCGCATGACGTCATCCAGCTCCAGCGCGTCTTCTTCGACGACCGAGGCGACCACCAGCCGGGCGGAGGCGCTGCCGATGGCGCCCGCGAGCTGTGTTTCGATGAACTGCACCAGCCGCGCGTCGGCGGCGAGCTGCTGCGGCCCGGCCAGGCCGTTGCGTCGTGCGTAGTCGTCCAGCAGCCGGTCGGCGGCTGCGGCGCCCAGGAAGCGCGTGGCCAGTTGGCGCAGATCGGCCAGCCTGGCGCGGCCGCGCCAGAACACCGGGCTGGCCTCGGCGGCCCCGCGTTCCGTACGCTGGAAGACGTCCACGAACATCAAGGCCTGGCTCGCTTCGCGTGCGGAGGGGCGGCTCAGCAGCGACACGCCGAAGTACAAGGCGGTGTTGACCAGCAGGCTCCAGAACAGCGCATGGGTCAGGTTGTCCAGGCCCGCGAGGCCTAGCAGCTGCTCGGGCCGCAGCCAGGCGATGCCGAACGGCCCCTGGTCGATGTATCCGGCGGGGATCCAACCCGACTTGGCGATCGACGGCAGCATCAGCGTCCAGGCCCACAGCACGAAGCCGGCGCCCAGGCCGGCGAGCGCGCCGTGCCGCGTGCCGCCCTTCCAGTACATGCCTGCCAGCATCGGCGGCGCGAATTGGGCGACGGCGGCGAAACTGATGAGCCCGATGCTGACCAGTGCATAGTCCTCGCCGGCGACGCGGTAATAGAGATAGCCCAGCAGCAGGATCGCCACGATCACCGTCCGGCGGATGCCCAGCAGCACGCCGCTCAGGTCGCGCGCGGTGCGCAGGCCGGCGCGCAGCAGCAGCGGCATCACGAGGTCGTTGCAGACCATGGTCGAGACCGCGACGGCCTCGACGATGACCATGCCCGTGGCGGCCGAGAGGCCGCCGATGAAGGCCGCCAGCGCCAGTCCCGGCTGGCCGTCGGCCAGCGGCAGCGAAAGCACGAAGGCCTCGGGATTCTCCCGGCCGACACCGAAGTACAGCAGGCCGCCCAGTGCTATCGGCAGGACGAAGAGATTGATCAGCAGCAGATACAGCGGAAACGCCCAGGTGGCGCGCCGCAGATGGCGCTCATCGACGTTCTCGACCACCATCATCTGGAACTGTCGTGGCAGGAAGATCACCGAGAGCATGGCAAGCAGCGTCAGCGCGAACCACTGGCCGCCGGCAAAGCCCGTGGCCGTTGTGCCGCCGCCGGTGTTCGCGAGACTCAGCAGGCGGGCCAGTTCGGGCCGCGCCGCGGCGCGGCCGAACAGGTCGGCCGGTCCGTCGAACAGGTGCCAGGTGACGAAAGCACCCACGGCCAGGAAGGCCAGCAGCTTCACCACCGACTCGACGGCGATCGCCGCCACCATGCCCTCGTGCCGTTCGGTGGTATCGAGGTGGCACGTGCCGAAGGCGATCGTGAAGCCGGCCAGCGCGAGCGCGACGTACAGCGTGCTGTCGCGCCACCAGGCCAAGGGCTGCTGCAGCGCAGCGCCGGGCGCGGCGGTAAGCAACGCATAGCCGCTGGCGATGGCTTTGAGCTGCAGCGCCACGTAGGGCAGGATACCCACCACCGCGATCAGCGTGACCAGCATGGCCAGCAGCGTGCTCTTGCCGTGGCGGCTGGCGATGAAATCGGCGATGGAGGTGATGCGGTAGCTGCGCGCGATGCGGACCATCTTGCGCAGCACCGTCCAGGCCATCAGCATCGCGAGCGTCGGGCCGAGGTAGATCGGCAGGAACCACAGGCCCGAGGACGCGGCCCGGCCCACGCTGCCGAAGTAGGTCCAGGCCGTGCAGTACACACCCAGCGACAGCGTGTAGACCCACGCGTTGCCGATCAGCGAACGGCCTTCGCGTGCGCGCTTGTCGGCGACGTGCGCCACCAGGAACAGCAACGCCAGGTAGGCGAAGGAGGCGATGATGACCGTGGAAGCGGGCAGCATGTCAGTGCTCCCCCGGTGCCTCGGCCACCCACGCCGCCAGCACGATGAGAATGCCCCAGCCGCCGAAGAGCGCGAGCGGCATCAGCGGCAGCCCCCAGAGCATGAGCGGGCGGTCCCACAGCGTGAGCAGCGGCACGTTCAGCAGCAGCCAGCCCAGTGCGAAGAGGCCGAGCAGTCGTTGCGATCGCAAGCCTGCGAACATGATGACTCCCGCCGCCTACAGGGCGTCGAGGTGGAATCGCTGCCGCAGCATGTCGCGAAAGCGCCGAACGATGCCCAGCGCATCACGCAGCGCATCACGTTCCAGCGCGCCCAGCTCGGACAGCCGGACCACATTGCCTGGCACCTGTCCGGCCTGCCTGTGGCGCAGCTGATGCGTCAGCCTGAGCGCCATCAGGTAGTGCAGCGCGTCCAGCACATCGCGCGCCAGGCCGGATTCGATCTGCTGTCGCTCGACCAGCAGGCGCAGCCGCGCGGCCGTGCCGTTGACGCGCAGGCGCCGCTGCAGCGCCAGCGCGCGCACGCCGTGGACGATCGGGAAGATGCCCAGCTTTTTCAGATCCAGCGTCTCGTCGTCGTGACGTGCGGTGAGCCTGCGCCACCATCCCGCCGGATGGTCGAACAGGTCGACCGCGCTGGCAAAGCGCGCGAGGAAGATGTCTGCGCTGTCGAGGACGCGCTCCAGATGCCGGCGTGCCTCCTGCAGAAGCTCCGCGTCGCCGGCCACGGACTTGCTGTCCATGAAGATGGCAAGTCGCATCGGGCCCTCGGGGTCGGTCCCGTACACCCAGTCGCGCAGCGTATCCTTGAAACCGGCCAGCGGCTGCCGCCAGAGCGGGTTGGTCAGCATGATCTGCCCGGGGCAGGGCGGATAGCCCAGCTCGGCCAGCGCGGCGTTGAACTGCGTGGCGATGGCCTCGAGATCGGGACACGGGAAGCCGTTGCGCAGCAGCAGCGCGTTGTCCTGGTCGGTCTTGATGATCTGCTCGTCTCGGCCCTCGCTACCCATGACCATCAGGCAGCTGTTGACCACCAGATCGGGTGGCGCCAGCAAGGACCACAAGCGCGCGAAAAGGCGCGCGTTGAGCTCCCCGACGAGCCTCGCGATGCGCTCGATCTTGATGCCGCCCTCGTGCAGCAGCGAGACCATGGTGTCGATGCGCGCGGCTGCGGCCGCCAGTTCGGCCACGCTCGTCGCTTCGTCGATCTGCAGCGCGGCGATCTGCGAATGGTTGGCGACGAAGCCGACCAGGTCGAGCTGGTCCAAAAGCCCCAGCACGGTAGTGCCGTCGCGCACCAGCAGGCGGTGCACCCGGTGGCGCGCCATCAGCCACAGCGCCTCGAAGAGGTCCGCGTCGGGATGGACCTCGATCAGGTCGAAGCAGGCCACCTCGCGAACCGCCAGCCCGGCCGGGGGCTCGGGGCGCAGCAGCGCATCGCGCAGGTCGGCGGTGGTGAAGATGCCCAGGCGATGGCCGTCGCGCACCAGCGCGTCGTGCAGCCCCTGCTGCGACAGTACCCGGCACACCGACACCAGGTCGAGCCCGCCATCGACGTAGCAGGCGTTGCGCACATGGGCCTCGCGCACGCGCGCAGTGAGCAGCGAGAGCATCTCGCGCTGGGTTTCGACTGCGCGCAGTTCCGTCATGGTGCGGGGCACAAGATATGAACGGGCCGGTAGACAGTGTGCCTGCCTGCCGGCCCGTCCACCACCTGCTCGACGCCCGCTCAATGCCCGCTGGCGCCGGACGCGCCGATGCCCGTTTCCGATCGCACCTGCTGGGCCTGAAAGCCGCGTCTGTCAAGGTCGCCGCGCGCACTGGAATCGAGCAGCGAGAAGATCCAGATGCCGAGGAAGGCGATGGTCATCGAGAACAGACAAGGCGAGGCGTAGGGGAAGAACGCGGAGCCTGGCGGGTTGCCCAGGGTCGCCTCCCAGACGGAAGGCGACACGACCGTCAGCGCAACCGACGAGATCAGCCCGAGGAAGCCGCCGATCACCGCCCCCCTGGTCGTGCAGCCCTTCCACAGCACCGACATGAACAACACCGGGAAATTGGCCGATGCGGCGATCGCGAATGCCAGCGACACCATGAAGGCGATGTTCTGCTTTTCGAACACGATACCGAGCAGCACCGCCAGCACGCCGAGCGCGACGGTGGTGATGCGCGAGACGCGCAACTCGGAGGCGCTGTCGGCCTTGCCGCTCTTGACCACCGTCGCATACAGGTCGTGCGACACCGCCGATGCGCCCGACAGCGTCAGGCCGGCAACGACCGCGAGGATGGTTGCGAAGGCCACCGCCGAGATGAAGCCGAGGAACACGTTGCCGCCCACCGCATTGGCGAGGTGGATCGCCGCCATGTTGCCGCCACCGATCAGCACGCCTTTGGTATCGACGAACTGGGGATTCGTGAGCACGAAGGTGATGGCGCCGAAGCCGATGATGAAGGTCAGCAGATAGAAGTAGCCGATCCAGCCGGTCGCCCACATGACAGACTTGCGCGCTTCCTTGGCGCTGGGCACGGTGAAGAAGCGCATCAGGATGTGCGGCAGGCCGGCGGTGCCGAACATCAGCGCCATGCCGAAGGAGATGGCCGAGATCGGATCCTTGACGAAGTTGCCGGGACCCATGATCGACTGGCCTATGCTTGCGGCCGCTTGCGCAGTTTTGCCGTCCTTGAGCGCCAGGTCGGTCTTGACCTTCACGGCGCCTGCGAACATCGCTTCGGGGCTGAAGCCGAAGTGCCACAGCACCGACAGCGCCATGAAGCTGGCGCCGCCCAGCAGCAGGCAGGCCTTGATGATCTGGACCCAGGTCGTGGCGGTCATGCCGCCGAAGAGCACGTAGACCATCATCAGCGAGCCGACGATGGCAACGGCAATCCAGTACTCGAGGCCGAACAGCAGCTTGATAAGTTGGCCGGCACCGACCATCTGGGCGATCAGGTAGAAGGCCACGACGACTAGCGTGCCGGAGGCAGCGAAGATGCGCACTGGTGCCTGCTTGAAGCGGAACGCGGCCACGTCGGCAAAGGTGAACTTGCCCAGGTTGCGCAGCCGCTCCGCCATCAGGAAGGTGATCACCGGCCAGCCGACGAGAAAGCCGATCGAGTAGATCAGGCCGTCGTAGCCGGCCACCATCACGGCCGCCGAAATGCCGAGGAACGATGCCGCCGACATGTAGTCGCCGGCGATCGCCAGGCCGTTCTGAAAGCCGGTGATGCCGCCGCCGGCGGTGTAGAAGTCCGCCGCCGACTTGGTCTTGGACGCGGCCCACTTGGTGATGAACAGTGTGCCGAGGACGAACAGCCCGAACATGCCGATGGCCGTCCAGTTCGTCGCCTGTTTCTGCGCCTGGCCGAGATCGGCGCCGGCCGCATAGACAGTCGCGGACGCGGCGACCAGGGCGGCGAGGGTCAGCGCCTGGCGCGCGGCAAGGGAGAGGGCCCTCATTTGAGCACCGCCTTCGCAACGGCGTCCGACAGGGTGTCGAACTCGGCGTTGGCGCGCCTGACGTAGTAGGCGGTGATCGCAATGGTGAATACGATGACGCCGAAGCCAATCGGGATGCCCAAGGTCATGACGCCTTCACCCAGTCGCTGGGCGAGGAAAGGCTTGTTGAAAGCCACCAGCAGCACGAAGCCGTAATAGACGATCAGCATCAGTGCCGTCAGCGTCCAGCCGAAGCGCGTGCGCTTGGCCCTCAACTCCTGGTATTGGGGGTGGCCGGCGATGCGTGCGACCAGGTTGTCTTCCATGGGGGTCTCCTCGAAGGGGGTGGGGATGGCTTCGGCGATTGGACGCTGTGCGACGGCACGTGCAGTTGCGCTAGCGCAAGGTTTGCGATCGCCATGTCGTCGACGATGCGGGACCCGCCCGAATCCAACAGGAGTTACGCATGAGTACGCAGGACAACGCCCAGCATTCCAAGCAATATCCGCCGCCCGAGGCCCTGGCGCGTTCGGCCCACGTCGCGGGGCGCGCCGCCTACGACGCGCTCGTGGCCGAGGCGCAAGCCGACTATGAGGGCTACTGGGCGCGCCTGGCGCGCGAGTTCGTGCAGTGGAGGACACCCTTCACGACGGTGCTCGACAGCACGAAGGCGCCGCATTACGAATGGTTCGGTGACGGCACTTTGAACGTCTCGTACAACTGCCTGGACCGGCAGGTCGCCGCCGGCCTGGGCGAGAAGACCGCGATCATCTTTGAAGCCGACGACGGCAAGGTCACGCGCACGAGCTACGCTGAAATGCTGGCGCGGACCTGCCGCATGGCCAATGGGCTGAAGAGCCTGGGCGTGAAGAAGGGTGACCGCGTGGTCATCTATATGCCGATGTCGGTCGAGGCCGTGGTGGCCATGCAGGCCTGCGCGCGGCTGGGGGCGGTGCATTCCGTGGTCTTCGGCGGCTTTTCGGCGCATTCGCTGCGCGACCGCATTGCCGATACCGGTGCGGTGGTCCTGGTCACCGCCGATGAGCAGATGCGCGGAGGGAAGGCACTGCCGTTGAAGGCGCTGGCCGATGAAGCCCTGGCGCTCGGCGGCTGCGAGACGGTGCGCGAGGTGATCGTCTACCGCCGCACCGGCGGCGCGATCGCCTGGCAGGCGCGCGACCTGTGGATGCACGAGATCATGGATGCGCAGTCCGACACCTGCGAACCCGAATGGGTAGGTGCCGAGCACCCGCTGTTCCTGCTCTACACCTCGGGCTCCACCGGCAAGCCCAAGGGCGTGCAGCACAGCAGCGGCGGCTACCTGGTGCAGGCCGCGGCGACAATGAAGTGGACCTTCGACATCCACGACGACGATGTGTTCTGGTGCACGGCCGACATCGGCTGGGTCACCGGCCACACCTACATCACTTATGGGCCGCTGGCCGTCGGCGCGACCGAAGTGGTGTTCGAAGGCGTGCCGACCTATCCCGATGCCGCCCGCTTCTGGAAGATGATCGAGCGGCACAAGGTGACGGTTTTCTATACCGCGCCGACCGCCATCCGTTCGCTGATCAAGGCGGCGGAGGCTAACGCCGCCGTGCATCCGGACAGGCACGACCTGACGAGCCTTCGCATCCTCGGGTCGGTCGGCGAGCCGATCAACCCGGCGGCCTGGGAGTGGTATCACAAGCACGTGGGGGGCGGCCGCTGTCCGATTGTCGACACCTGGTGGCAGACCGAAACCGGCGGCCAGATGATCACCCCGCTGCCGGGCGCCACGGCGCTGGTGCCGGGCTCCTGCACGCTGCCGTTTCCCGGCATCATGGCGGCGATCGTCGACGAGACCGGCGCCGACCTGCCGAACGGGCAGAGCGGCCTCCTTGTCATCCAGAAGCCCTGGCCCGGCATGATCCGCACGATCTGGGGCGACGACGCGCGCTACCGAGCAAGCTACTACCCGTCCGAGCTGCGCGGCTACTACCTTGCGGGCGACGGCGCGGCGCGCGATCCCGAGACCGGCTACTTCACGATCGGAGGGCGCATCGACGACGTGCTGAACGTCAGCGGCCATCGCATGGGAACGATGGAAATCGAGTCGGCGCTGGTGTCGTGCACCGATCTCGTTGCCGAGGCGGCGGTGGTTGGCCGGCCGGACGATACGAGCGGTGAGGCCATCTGCGCTTTCGTCGTGCTGAAGCGCCCGAGGCCGACGGGCGAAGAGGCGAGGAAGCTGGCCACCGAGTTGCGTAACTGGGTCGGCAAGGAGATCGGGCCGATCGCCAAGCCCAAGGACATCCGCTTCGCCGACAACCTGCCGAAGACGCGCAGCGGCAAGATCATGCGCCGCCTGCTGCGTTCGGTGGCGAAGGGCGAGGCCATCACCCAGGACATCTCCACGCTGGAGAACCCGGCCATCCTGGACCAGTTGTCGGAGGCGCATTGAGCGGCGTGCCATGACGGGAACAAGAAGCCCCGCATCGGCGCTGCTGGCAGCGTGCGTGCTGGCCGGCGCTCTGGCCGGCGCGCCCGCTGCAAGCGCTCAATCGCGCGGCGAGCTGCTCTACGCAACCCACTGCATTGCATGCCACACCACGCAGGTGCACTGGCGCGACAAGAAGCTGGCCACCGACTGGAACAGCCTCAAGCTGCAGGTGCGGCGCTGGCAAGCGGTGGCGGCGCTGGATTGGAGTGAAGAGGATGTGCTTGAGGTCACGCGGCACCTGAACGACAGCTTCTATGGCTTCACGCCGGCATCCAATACGGTGGGCGTGCTGGTCCCGGCGGCACACGGGAGCCGCGACAGAGCCGCGCGAGAGCGGCGGTGAACCGGCCCGGCGGCGCGAGGCATTGCAGATGGCGAAACGCATCCTCATCATTCAGGGCCATCCCGATGGCTCCTCCTCCCATCTGTGCCATGCCTTGAGCGAGGCGTATGCGCGAGGGGCTCGCAGCGCGGGGCATGTGGTCGAGACGATTGATGTCGGCCAGCTCGACTTTCCGCTGTTGCGCAGCAAGAGCGACTGGGACAAAGGCAAGCTGCCGCAGAGTCTGATGGCTCCCCAGTTGGCCATCAAGAATGCCGAGCATCTTGTCTTCTTCTTCCCGCTCTGGCTCGGTGGCATGCCGGCGCTTCTGAAGGGTTTTCTTGAGCAGATCATGCGGCCGGCTGTCGGCTTGTTCGCCGATGGGGAGACCAGGCCCGGCAGGCCGCTGAGCGGTCGCAGCGCTCGAATCGTGATCACGATGGGGATGCCGGCCACCCTCTATCGCTGGTACTTCCGTGCCCATAGCCTCAAGGCACTGAAGCGCAGCATCCTCGGCTTCGTCGGAGTCGCGCCGGTGCGCAACACACTGGTCGGCGCCGTCGAAACGATGGACGCCGGCCGCCGCGCGCAATGGATCGAGCGGCTGCACGATCTGGGAAGTCGGGCCGCCTGAGGTCTCTCAACGCAACGGCTGGCTGCGTTGGCGCTGCGCGGGGAGCTGGACAGGCACGTAGGCCAGCCTTCTGTCGCGCATGACCAGCAGCGCGATCGTCTGGCCGGGCGGCATCCGCGCCAGCGCGCGGGCGAAATCGTCGACGCCCTCGAGCCGAGTGTCGTTGATGGCGACGATAAGGTCGCCTGAGCGGATGCCTTCGCTGCGTGCAGCGCCGGTGGCTTCGCGGACCAGCAAGCCGCCGTCGATACGCAGCTGGTGGCGCAGTGCTGCCGGAATTTCGCTCAGGCTCAGCCCCAGGGCGCCGCTGCGTTCACGCTCGACGTCGTCGCGCGCGAAAGTCCTGATCGGGGCCTGGTGGCCAAGGATGGCCCAGAGCGTGCGCTTTGCTCCATGGCGCCACACATCCAGTCTGGTTTGGGCGCCGGCTGGCCGGTTCGATACTTGCTGCAGCAACTCGGAGAAATGCACGATCCGCACGCCGTCAAGCGCCCTGACGATGTCGCCTCGGAGCAGGCCAGCCGCCTGGGCGGGGCTGTCTGCGTTCACCCGCACCACCAGGGCGCCGGCCACGTCGGGCAGCGCGAAAGACTGCGCCAGCGCGGGCGTAATTTCCTGGAACTCGGCGCCGAGTTGCGCGCGCTGAACCACGCCGTCCTTGCGCAGCTGGGTAACGATCCTCATCGCCAGGTTGATCGGTACGGCAAAGGACAGGCCCATGTAGCCGCCGCTTCCGCTGTAGATCATCGAGTTGATGGCGACGACCTCGCCGCGGCCGTTGAACAAGGGACTGCCTGAACTGCCGGGATTGATGGCGACGTCGGTCTGGATGAAGGGAACCTCGCCGCCGCCGCCGATGAAGCGGTTCGTGGCGCTGACCACGCCCGTCGTCACGCTGCTGTGGAATCCGAACGGCGCACCGATCGCGGCCACCCAGTCGCCCGGCGCCAGATGTGAGGAGTCGCCGATGACCGCGGCCGGCAGGCCGGCGGCGTCGATCTTCAGCAGCCCGACGTCGGTGCGCCTGTCGACACCGACCACGCGGGCCGAGAAGCGACGGCCGTCGTCGAGGCGGACCTGCGCCTCGTCGACATTGGCGATCACGTGCGCGCTGGTGAGAATCAGTCCGTCGCTCGTGAGAATCACGCCCGAGGCGAGGTCGCGGATCTCGCTAAGCCGCACGCTCGCAGGCAGCGGCCAGGCCAGCCGGTCGGCGAAATCGTTCTCGGGAGCGAATTCCAGCTCGATATCGTCGCGACCTTCGTCGCGCCCGATGCGCAGGGTATTGATGTCCACCACGGTGGCGCTGCGGCTCGCCACGAGCGCCGAGAAGCCAGGCGCGACCGGCGCGGCGACATCGACGCCGGCGCTTGCTCCAGGCGTTTGCCCAGGGCTCGCGGCACACGCGCCGAGAACGAGCGCGAGTCCGGCGGCGCCAAGAAGGGCGGTGATCCGAAGCACGGGGACCGCTGGCTCAGGCGTCGACGGGCTCGTTGCGCACTAGGAGAACTGGCACGGGGCTGTTGCGTACCACCAGGTCTGCATCGCTGCCCAGGGCCAGGCGGCTGAAGCCGCGGCGTCCGTGGGTGCCCATGACGATCAGGTCGCAACCGGATTTCCCGGCCTCGTCCACCACGACATTTGCGACGCGGCCCTGCATGACTTCGCGCAGGACGGTTTCGGCCTCCACGCCTGCCTCGGTGGCGGTCTTGCGGCTCTTGGCCAGCAGCGCCTCGCCATACGCACGAACTTCGCGCATCGTTGCGTCGAAGCTGGAAGCTGCCGCCATATCCATCAGCATCGGCAGGTTGTCGATGACATGTAGCAGACGCAGTTTCCCCTTCTGATCGGCGGCGAGCCGTATCGCTTCGCGCAAGCCGCGCTGCGCAGTTTCACTGCCGTCCAGGGGGACCAGGATGTTTTGGTACATGAGGTGTTCCTTGTCGGCCGCATCAGAAGGGTGCTCGCCGCCGGCCATGCCGGCGAGCGATCCATTCTTGGCCGGGAGTTCGCCTGGACCTTTGCGCCAGATCAATTTTCTAGGCGCTCAGGCGTGCGCCTGCGCGACGCAGGCGCTGCTCTGCATCGTCGGCGATCGCCTGGATCTCCTTGGCGCTTGTCAGCCCGACCATGGTCTGCGGATTCAGGAAACCGACGATCACGCGTTCAGGCCCATCCTCGCGCACCACCACATTGCAGGGCAGCAGCAGACCGATGTCGGGCTCGGCTTGCAGGGCCCGGTGCGCGAGCCGCGGGTGGCAGGCGCCAAGGATGCGATACGGGCGCGTGTCGATGTCGAGCTTGTCCTTCATCGTGCGCTGCATGTCGATGTCGCTGAGAACGCCGAAGCCTTCGCCCCTGAGCGCGTCAATGACCTTGGCCACGACCTCGTCGAAAGGGGTATGGCTCAGCGTGATGGTGAAGCCGTACATGGAGTATCTCGAGGAGTTGGGGTTGCCGGGCCGGGTTCGATCGCGCCCATCGGAGGGCCTGAGGTGACACGATGATCGTGCGCGTGAGCGGCTGTGCGTCCATTGCGTTGCACACTGGAGAGCCTTATCGCTGTGCCGAACCTCTGCAGGCGCTCGGCGCAGCTGCCGTCTTGGACCTCTCGCGTGGTGAGCGCGATGCTCAGGATGGGAGCGCGACCGATGATCCGGCCGATCTCGGCAATGGCATTGGGCGCACCGCTGCCGCCCATGACCGACACCACGGCCACATCGGGAAGATGATCGCGCCGCCTCGTGACGAAGCTGCGCATCGGTCCGGCAAGTTGCTGTCCCCAGACGGGAGACACCAGCACCACCGTATCGAACCCCCTGGGCAGCGGGCCGTCATACCGAATCGCCGGACACCGTCGGAACAGGGAATCGAGCAGACAGCGCATGTTCCCCAAGGCGCCGCTGCGCGGCCGCACTTCCGCGATCTCGGCGACTTCCCAGCCTTGCCCGTCGCGCAGTAGCTGCGCCACGCGACGGGACGTGCCCGTATAGGAATAGATGACGACAAGAACCTTGGTCATGCGATCTCCGCTGCGTTGATGCGCAATCAATGTAGGAGTCAATCAGTGCCGATGCCCTGCGCTGAATCAAGGCATGAGCGCGACGCAGTCGGCGCCACTCGTTGCCCCTCGTCAGGTGCCGGATCGAAGTCTCCTGCCGCCGTGCCACCAGGCCAGATGGGCGCCGCGCGAGCGCTCCTCCTGCGGCGGCATCCGCGCCGGCTGCTGCACCTGCGTCGCCTCCCGATCCTGCTCATCGCCCAACGCCTTTCGACCGCGTGGCGTGACCTCCAAGGCGATGGCGGGATCCTGGCGCGCGCAGTTGTCGCAATCGACGTGGACGGCTGGAATGAATGCCTTGACGTATCCCATGGCGTCAAGCACCCGCAACCGGTCAATCAGGGCTTTGTCGGAAATGGTGAGGGGGAGCTTCGCCCCGGCGAGCTTCCCCAAGAGATTCATGCACATCGCTGGGTCTCCTTCAGTCTTGAAGCCAAGGAGCGAACAAAAGGGAGGGTTCGGCTGTCATGTCGAGTGAGCGACATGGGCGCCTTCCTGTTTCGCCCCGAATGCTTGACATATTCCATCGTTGTGGCGCGCAGGTTGTTGCGCTGGATCAAGCTTCCAGTGTTCGAGCCATCGATCTGGGCGTGCTGCGCATTTGATCGCCGTCAAGTTGATTGGAGGTGAGGTGGTCGAGGATGCGAACTTCTTCGAAAGGATGACCTATGGACTTCAAGACCATCCTGGTTCACCTGGACCACACGGACAGGTGTTCCGCCCGCGTCGCGCTCGCGGCGGGGCTCGCCAGGGCGCACGGCAGTCACCTGATAGGCCTCGTGCCGACGGGTTTGTATGACGGCGTCATTCCCGCGGATGCGATCCCGACGGGTGTCACCGACTTCATCGCCGAATCGGCGGACCATCTGCGCCGGCGCGCGGAAGCGATCAGTGAAAGTTTCAAGGTCCGGGTGTCCGGGCCGAATCCCGTGTCGCACGAGATTCGACTGACCGATGGGACGGCAGTCGATGCCATCGTGCAGCATGGTCGCTCGAGCGACCTGATTGTGCTAGGCCAGGAGGATCGCTCGGCGAGGTCGGACACACCGGCGCACGGCCTCGTGCCGCGCGTGATGCTGCAGGCCGGCCGTCCTGTGCTGGTCGTTCCCTACGCGGGAATCGCCCAGCCGGAAGCGAGGAACGTGTTCGTCGCGTGGGATGGATCCCGCGCGTCGGGGGTGGCGATGCGCGCTGCGTTGCCGCTGCTGGCCAAGGCGCGCCAGGTGAAGCTCGTTTTCTGCCGCAGACTCGGTCAGCCTCACGAGCCGGCGCGATTGCTTGTTGCCGAAACACTCCAGTGGCTCCAGCGGCACGGCGTCAAAGCAACGGCCGAGGAGGACGTGATCGAGATCGACATCGCAGCCGCGCTGCTTTCGCGGGCCTGCGATCTCGGCGCCGACCTGATGGTGATGGGCGGCTATGAGCACTCGCGCCTGCGCGAGGTGGTGCTTGGCGGCGTCACGCAGCAGATCCTCGCGCACATGACCTTTCCGGTCTTGATGGCGCATTGAACTAGGCGCGTGCGGCAACGCGCCCTGAGTTGACGTGCAGCAAGGTCGAAGGGCCTCCGGCCGCTGAAATTGAGCGAACTTTTACCGTCTCACTCGAAGGATAGTCATGTACCAACGTATTCTGGTTCCCGTCGATGGCAGCCCGACCTCTCTGCGTGGCCTGGATGAGGCTCTTCGCCTGGCCAAGCTCACGGGCGCGACACTGAGGCTCGTGCACGTCGTGGACGAATTGAAGTATGTGACCGGCTTCGAGACCTTCGCGGTCTACAGTTCGGACGTGGTCCCGTTGATGGAAGCAGCCGGCGAGCAGGTTCTCCGGCAGGGGAGGGAGCTTGCGGAGCGCGCCGGGATCAAGGCGGAAACGGTGCTTTTCACCTCGCTTGCGGGTCGCGTATCGGAACTCGTCGTCGAGCAGGCGAGGGCGTGGAACGCCGAGCTCATCGTGATCGGCACGCACGGTCGCCATGGCGTCGGGCGCGTGCTGCTGGGCAGCGATGCGGAACAGGTCCTGCGCATCTCACCGGTCCCCGTACTGGTGGTCAACGCCCATCAGCCAGATGCCGAACCAAGCCGCGCAGCGTCAGCGCCCGCGACGGCCCAGGTGTGAGGCGAGGCTGCTGCGCTAGCCAGCGCTCGGGGGGCGCCCAGGTGTTGCGATGGACAACGCGCAGCTGCATTCCGCGCAATGCCGGCCTTGCGCGCGGTGATGGCCCTCAGACTGGCCTGGCGGGGTGGCGGGTAGCGCAGCGGCTGGCAACGACGGTCGAGAATCTGGCTGCCTCAAGCGGCCAGCCTGATGCGACGAGCCCGATGCGGCGTAGTCGCGATCGATGTGGATCTTGATGCGCGTCAAGCCTGCCATCCGGTGTTGCGCAGAAACTGGGCGATGAGACTTTCCCGCGTCGACGTTGAGCTAACAGCTTGTCATCGGGGCGACCGCCTCCGTCTTGTTCCTCCACGCCGTCCAGGAGTCTGAGCATGCCCACAAAGATCGTCGATTTCTCCGCCCGGTCCAAGATCCTTCGGGCAGAACCCTTCAATGCCCATTTCTGGGAGTGCACGCCCCTGGAATTCAAGGCCTATCTCGGCAGGCCGCGGGAGTTTCTCAGGAGGATGGGCATCGGGCTGCCGGCCGATTGCCGCATCGAAACCACCATAGAAAACCACGACTGGCTCGGCCAGGAGGCCCCCGATTTCGACGGCGAGAATGACACGGTGGTCTGCAATGTGGGAAGCGGCAACGTCGCCCGCCATGTCTACCGAGTCGTCAGCTACGCGCATGACCGGTCGGCGGTCGGGGAGTTCAAGAAGCAGTTGTTGCACAAGGCCAACCAGCAGCAGGTCAAGGAGAAGGCCAGACGCGGCAAGAAGCGCAAGGCGAAGTAGTCTCGTCCGATCCCGCGCTCGGAACGAGTGGACCCAGGCCATGGAGACTGTGGGCATGAAGTTGACGGATTCCGCGGCCGTCGCGGCAGACCGTACGCTGGTGACGGCCCTGCGCGATCGCCTGCGGTCGGACACCGGCCAAGCGGTCGCGCTGGTGGAGACCCACATCTCCTGGGTGCTGCTGACCGCGCAGGTGGCCTACAAGCTGAAAAGGCCTGTCTCCTTGGGTTTCCTCGACTTCAGCACGCTCGCGGCACGCAAGCATTATTGCGAGGAGGAAGTGCGCCTCAACCGGCGGCTTGCGCCTTCGCTGTACCTCGGCGTGGTGCCGGTGACCGGCACCAGGCAGGCTCCGCGCCTGGGTGAAGGCGAAGCCATCGACTTCGTCGTCTGCATGCGGCGCTTTCCCGAGGATGCATTGCTGCAACGCTTGCTGCCGGCCGGGCGGCTGGCGGATGGCCGTCTTGAACAGTTTGCGCAGCGGCTGGCCGCCTTCCACGCCCAGGCACAGGTTGCGGCGCCGGCGTCCGCGTTCGGTGCTCCGACCCGGGTGGGGCGCTCGGCAGTCGATGCCTTGGCACGTCTGCGCGCCGATGATGGCGCGAAGCGCACAAGGAATCTGCAGGCATGGATTTTCGAGCAAAGGAAGGCGTTGCGCACGGCCTGGTTTGCGCGGCAGCGCAGCGGTGCGGTGCGCGAATGCCACGGCGATCTTCATCTGGCCAATGTGGTGCTGGTCGATGACCACCTGACCGCCTTCGACTGCATCGAATTCGATCCTGCTCTGCGTTGGATCGACGTGATGAGCGACGTCGCCTTCCTCACGATGGACCTCAAGGCGCATGGTCGAAAGGATCTCGCGTTCCGCTTTCTCGACGCGTACCTGCAGCACAGCGGCGACTACGCCGGTGTGCCGGTGTTGCGCTTCTACGAGGTGTATAGAGCCCTGGTGCGTGCGCTGGTCGGCCGGCTGCGTGTGCGCGCCGGCGCTGATGCTGCGCCGCCTCTCGAGCCGGACTACCTGGCCTGTGCGGAACAGCAGACCTCAGGCGCCGCGCCGCGCCTGATGATCACGCACGGGCTGTCGGGCTCGGGAAAGTCGACCATGGCCGCGGCGCTGCTCGCGGCCGCCGGCGCGATCCGCATCCGGTCAGATGTCGAGCGCAAACGCCTCTTCGGGCTCGGGGCGCAGCAACGTTCAGCCGAGCAGGGTGCCGAGATCTACACGCAGGATGCGACGCGGCGCACCTTGGCCCGGCTGGCCGAGTGCGCGCGCGCAGCGCTGCAGGCCGGCTACCCGGTGATCGTCGACGCGGCCTTCCTGCGTCGCGACGAGCGGCTGGCGTTCCGGGCGCTGGCGGCTGAGCTGCGTGTGCCGTTTTCGATTCTTCGTTGCCGCGCGGCCGATACGCAGCTGCGGCGGCGGGTGGTGGCGCGTGAAGCCGAGGGACGCGATGCGTCGGAGGCGACCCTGGCCGTGCTGGAGCGGCAGCTCGCCACCCACGAGCCACTGGATCCGGGCGAGTGTGCTCTCGCGCTTGAGGTCATCACGGACGAGCCGGTGGATACGGTCGCACTGAGCGCGCGTTGGCTTGCGCTGTCCCCATGAGTCAAGCCGGCGGCGCACCGGAGTCGGGGTGTACCGGACTCTCATTCGGCGTGGAGAGGCTGGGGCGCCAGTTCCCGCTGGCGGTGGCGCTCAGTTTGGAAGGCTCGGAATCACGTCCGGCCACGAAAGTTCGCGTCCGATCATGGCGCGCGCATAGAGATAGTTGTTCAGCATTCGCTCGCCGAGCGAATCCATGTCCACATGGCCTGTCGGGTCGCACGGAAAGGCGTAGGCGCGTCGGCCGGCGAAGAGTGGCTGGAAGCGCAGTTCGTAGCCGCTGGATGCATGCGAGGCGTTCATCACATTCTCCTTGGTGCGCCTCGCTGCTGCTGGAAGAGGGTAGACAAGCGATCCGGCACGGCCTCAATCTAGATCGCCCGCTTAACGGTACCGTCAACGCAGTGCATCCGTAGGAAACATTGCGTGAACCGCGCGTCTCACGATTCGAACGCCGCGGCGGGCGAGCGGCCCGCAAGTTCCCGATTCGGGTCCCGCGCTGCCGACGAATCGATCTCCTGCGCACGCACCAGCAGGACGGGCGCCGTCGAGGTGCGCAGAATGCGCTGCGCATCGCTGCCCAACATCCAGCGCCCGATTCCTCGGGCCATGAGTGCCGAGGACGATCAGGTCTGCGGGCCATCTCCTTGCTTCGGACGCCACCTTTTGGTCGAGCGGGCCGGAGAAGTCGCTGTGCAGCACGGTGTCGACCTCGACGCCGTTTCCCAGTGCATCGGCCTTGGCTCTTTCGAGGATCCGCTCGCCGCTGGCGCGCAGCGCATCCAGCCACCCGCCCGCACGGGCCGAGGTGTAAAGCTCCATGGAAAGCTCATCGACCACAGGGATCAGGCGAAGCCGTCCACCGGTCAGCTTGGCGACGCGGATGGCCTCCTCGAGTCCACGATTGGATGGCGGACTGCTATCGATGGGAACAAGAATGCGCTGATACATGACCCGTCCTTCGTGTGATGGTGAGGCGACGCGCGCGGCCAGTCACTCGAAGGCCAGGGCGCCGGTCGGCAAGCTGACATGCGTTGGCGCCTGAATCGCATCGGCCTTCGATTCGCTCTCCGGCGCACGGACCAGCAGAACCGGCACGCAGGCATAGCGCAGGATGTGCTCCGCGCTACTGCCCATGACGGCGCGGCCAACCCCGCGGCGGCCGTGGGTGCCGAGGACGATCAAGTCTGCGGGCCACTTGGCGGCTTCGGCATTGACCACCTCGTGGACCGAGCCCGCAAAACTGTCGCACAACACCTCGTCGGCTTCGATGCCGGCGGCCTGTGTGGTGGCCGCGGCCTCATCGAGGAGGCGCTTGCCGTTCTCGCGCAGCACGTTCAGCCAGTCGCCGGCATATCCGGCGTAGGCGTCCATGGCAAGGGCGAAGGACAGTTCGTCGATCACATGGAGCAGCCGCAGCCGTCCGTGCGTGAGTTTGGCGACGCGAATGGCTTCGTCCAGGCCGCGGCGAGATGTCGGACTGCCGTCGATGGGAACAAGGATCTGCTGGTACATGACGCGCTCCTTCGGTGCAGGTTGGGGCGGTCAGTATCGGAATGGTGGCGCTGCACATATTGATTTGGCGCAAAGGAGATCGATGAACTCGCGACGAACATCAGGCGATCCGAGACTTTCAATCGAAGGAACATCATGAAGATTCTTCTCGCGGTGGATGGCAGCGACTACACGAAGCGCATGCTCTCCTACCTGGCAGCGCACAAGGATGGGCTGGGCGCAGGTCATACCTATACGGTTTTCTATTCGGTTCTCCCTGTACCACACCGGGCGGCTGCCTTCGCGGGGCCTGAGCTCGTTCATGGCTACTACGAAGATGACGCGCGGCTGGTGCTTGAGCCGATTCGGGCGTTCCTCTCGGAGCACGGTATCGAGGCTTCCTTCGTTCACAAGGTGGGCCATCCGGCCGACGAGATCGCCGCGTACGCGCAAGCTGGCAAGTTCGATCTGCTGGTCATGGGCTCGCACGGCGCCGGTGCGTTGAAGAATCTCGTGCTCGGCTCTGTCGCCACGAAGGTGTTGGCGCAATGCACGGTGCCGGTCCTGCTGGTGCGCTGAGATGCTGCGCAAGCCGTTCGCACGCGGTGTCGTGGCGGCGATGCTCGGTGCACTGGCGTTTCTGGGCACCACGCATGCGTGGTCTCGCGATGGCCCCTGTCTTGACCAGGTCGACGCGCCGAGGCAGGGTGCCGACTTCGTGGCGGCGGTGGCACGGCAGGCACCGGCTGTGGTGAGCGTGCTGGCGATCGGGCAAGGCACAGAGTGGGGCGACAACGATGAGAACGGGATGCTGGCCCGATCCCGACCGGGATCGGAGCGCGCGTCTGCGTCGGGCATTGTCGTGAGCGCTGATGGGTACGTGCTGACTAGCGCGCACGTGGTGCGCGGGGCCCAGGAGACATCGGTCCTCGTCGGGGGGCAGCGTCGTTGGCCGGCCGACGTCGTCGGGCTCGACCGGCGCACAGACGTGGCGCTCCTGAGGATCGCCGCGACGAACCTGCCGGTCGCTGCCATCGGCAGCAGCGCGCGCCTGTGCGCCGGAGAATGGGTGGCAGCGCTGGGAGCGCCATTCGGATTCGAGCAAAGCGTGACCGCCGGCTTGGTGAGCGCCAATCCGCGCTTCCTGCCGGGCGGCACCGGCGAGCCCATGATCCAGACCGACGTCGCGCTCAATCCCGGCAATTCGGGGGGGCCTCTATTTAACAAGCGCGGCGAAGTCGTCGGGATGAACTCGATGATCTATTCGGATAGTGGCGGATATCTGGGGGTGTCGTTCAGCTTGCCGATCGACACGGCCATGCGGGTTGCCGCCGATCTCCGGTCGACGGGTCGCGTGACGCGCGGGCAGATTGGCGCCCGGACTCAGGCGCTCACCGCGGATCTTGCGCTCGCGTTCGGGCTCGATGCTCCGTTGGGGGCACTGATTGTGCGTGTCGATACCGGCGGACCGGCGGCGAATGCGGGCCTTCGCAGCGGTGATGTCGTGCTGGGCGTCGACGGCAACACGGCCATGACCTACCCGGAGATCCAGCAACGCGTGGCGGCTGCCCGCCCAGACACTTCGATCACGCTGAACATCTGGCGGCGCAAGGCGCCGCTAACGGTGCAACTCACCGTTGCGCAAAGCGCACCCGATCTTCCGCAGCGCGTCGCCTCCCGGGACGGGCGCGAACCGCGTCTTGGGCTCGACCTGGTCGAGCGCACAGCCAAGCAGGCGGGCGGGCTGCTCGAGCCGGGACTCTATGTGAGATCCACCTCGGGATCCGCCCAGCGGGCAGGTCTTCGCCTCGGCGACGTGATCCTGGCCGTCAACGATGTCGGCGTCTCCGGCATCAGCGATCTGGACCGAGCGCTTGAATCGATCCGCCAGGGCGAGACCGTGGCCCTGCTGATCAGGCGCGGTTCGATCACCACCTTCGTGCCGGTGACACCGCCCGTCGGGCTTACACGCTGAGCGCTTCCAGGCGGTCGATGAAAACGACCAGCCCGGGAAGGATGTTTTTGCGTGCTGCAGCCGTCGTGAACCACCAGGCAGTCCGGTCTGCTTTCGCGCACGTCCTGAGCTTGCCCGATCGCGGCGGCCATTCGAGCTCGAAGCTGCCGGATTCGAGCGCGCCTCGGGATCGCAATCGTCTTCGAAGGACCAGGCCGACACGAGCTTGCCGCTACGCTGGCGAGCCTCTCCCAGGCTCAAGTGGCGCGTGCCGCGCACAAAGCCGGTCTCCTCGGCGAACTCCCGTTTGGCGGCGTCAAGGGCGCTCTCGACGTCACTGTCGTACTCGCGCTTCGGAAAGGACCAGGCGCCCTCGTCGCGCCACGCCCAGAACGGCCCAACGGGGTGCACCAGCAGCACCTCGAGCACGCCGTCACTGCGACGATACATGAGCAGTCCAGCACTTCGCTTCGCCATCTGGGCGCATTGGGGCCACGCGCCGGATCATGCGCAGGCCAAAGCGACGTTCATTTGATCTGCAGCAAGGCCGCGCTACGACCGACATGGGAGGCTAGAGTTTTCCAACTGGAATTTGTATGGTCCACACCACCACCCGAATCATCCGTGATGAGCATTCGGCCCTGTCGGCCATGCTGCGCTCCGTTCTGTTGCTCTTGGCGCAGCATCGGCGGCAAGGTACGCTGCCTGACTTCGGCGCGCTGCGCGCGATGCTGTTCTATGTCGACGAGTTTCCCGAGAAACGGCACCATCGCAAGGAGTCGGAGTTGTTGTTTCCGAAGCTGCGTGCGCGGACGCCGCTTTCGCGTGAACTTCTCGATCGCCTGGACGACGACCATGCGCGTGGCGAGCGAAGAATCCGCGAGCTCGAACACGCCTTGCTCGGCTTCGAGATGATCGGCGAGCCACGCCGGCAGGCCTTCGAGCAGGCGGCAGAGCGCTATGTTGATTTCTATCTTGCGCACATGGCGATGGAAGAGAGGGAGGTACTGCCATTAGCCGAAAGGGTGCTCACCGATGACGATTGGGCGGACCTCGACGAGGCATTCAGCGCCAACCGGGATCCGTTGACCGGATGCGAACCCGAAGCGGACTACCACGCGCTCTTCACGCGCATTGTCAACGCAGTGCCTGCACCGATCGGGTTGGGCGCAGCCAGTTGACGTCGTCCATCGACCGGTGGGCCCGGAAGTCGTCCGTCGCCGCGGGCGATGCGACTGGACCGCCTCGGAGGGAGAGCGCACTTCCATCGCGCCCTGTCGGCGGTAAGCGATCGGTGCGCTGCTTGCCCCGACCCTCGGGTTGCCCTGCCGAACTGGCTGGTGAAGTAGGAAGTCCGATGCCCAGGACGCCTTGCACGAGTCGCCAGCGCTCGCGTGAAGAGGCGTCAATCAGTTCCTCTTTCGCGACCTGGCCGCGCGGCCCCAGCGGCGCGCAAGAGTCGTCAGATCGTCGGCCGCCGGAACGATTGCAAGCCCCAGCAGTACCAGGGCGAGAGGCACGGTCGAGACGTAGCCGACGTACTTGAAGCCGACAGCGCCAAGCACACCACCGGCAAAAAAGAAGACAGCGAGAAGCGTGAGAACGCGCAGGCGGTCTCGGTTGGCAATGACGCGCAGATGCGAGGGCGGGCCGGCGGCATTTCGATAGAACAACTTCCCAAGCTCGATGCCGATGTCGGTCACGATGCCGGTGAGGTGGGTGGTTCGAATTTCGGCGTGCGACAGCTTGGTGATCACCGCGTTCTGCAGTCCCATGATGAAACAGAGAAGCATCACCGTCACTGGAACAAAAAGGCCCCGCATGTCGGACAGTCGGGCGCCAAGGACGCCGAAGCAGATCAGCAAGGAGGCCTCCGTCAACAGCGGCAGCGCGTACTCGCTGTGCATTCGGCGGCGCCGGGCGTAGTTGACCATGACCGCGGAGCTTGCAGCGCCTGCGAGGAACGACAACAGCCCACCCGCCCCGCTGAGCACCACGTCGTATACGCCCAGGACAAGGTTGTCGGCCATCGAGGAGACGATGCCCGTCATGTGAGAGGTGTACTGCTGTACGGCCAGGAACCCGCCGGCATTGATGGCCCCGGCCACGAATGCCAATGCGAAACCCAGGTGGCGATTCGCATTCGCGGTTCGTTTTCGACCTGTAAGGCGTCTGGCGTAGTTGATGGGCATTTCGTTGGCGAAATCCAGATGTTAAGCGTCCGGCAATTGATCCGGGCGGTGGCGAGCGGAAGCTCCGCACAGCGTTGCATCAGGCCGCGCGATTGATATTCGTCAAGGAAGCAAGCAACTGCAGCGAGCATGCTCTTAAGCGATTGCCGCCGATTTTGCATTCGCATCGAAAGGAACTGAAATGAAGAAGATGATCCTGATCACCGCAGCGCTGATGTCGCTTGCCGGTTGTTCATCGTTCCCAGGCGCGGGAGCCAAAAAGGCTGATGAACATGCCGCGCATCACCCCGCAACCACCGCAGCGAAGGCCGACACCGCCAAGGTCGACGAGCAAATGAAGCTGATGCAGGACATGCATCAGAAGATGAAGGCCGCCAAGACGCCCGCCGAGCGTTCGGCGCTGATGAAGGACCATATGAGCGCGATGCAGGGCGGCATGAACATGATGGGCCAGATGAGGAGCAGCATGCCGGGGCAAGCAGGTGGCAAGTCCTCGATGCCGGCGGACCCGCCCATGCAGAAGAACATGATGGAGCGCCGCATGGACATGATGGAAATGATGATGCAGATGATGATGGACCGGGAAGCGGCAAAGCCTCCGGCAGCCAGGTAGCGTCCTCGGTCGTGGAGGCATTGAGATGGATGCGCGAAGCAACGGATCGCCGGCATTCTGGCGCTCGCCCGGCGGAATCGCCCTGCTTGTCGTCGCACTCGTCGGCGGCTTCTTCCTGTACACGGAGCACCGGGCGCACTTGCTCGGGGTGCTTCCGTTCCTTCTCGTGCTTGCCTGTCCGTTGATGCACGTCTTCATGCATCACGGGCACCGCCAGGGCGGGCATTCTCGAGGCCACACCCCACGGGAGCAGGACAATGAACAGCGCCAACAATGACTACGGCCTCTGGGGCCTGGTATTGCTGAACTCCTTCGTCTTCGTGGGATTCGCCTACAGCTTCTTCAAGCCGACCACGCTTCGGGACTGGAGGAGCTTCGGTGCGTACTCGGCCTTCATCGTGGCGCTCTTTGCAGAGATGTACGGCTTCCCGCTGACGATTTTCCTGTTGTCCGGCTGGCTCAGCGTCAAGTTTCCCAATGTCAACCTGTTCGGGCACGAGGCGGGACACCTGTGGTGGCTGTTCACCGGCCAGCACGGCAATCCGCACAGCGGCGTGTTGCATATCCTGAGCTTCGTAGCCATCTTCGCCGGCTTCGCGCTGTTGTCCAAGGCGTGGCAGGTGTTGTATTACGCGCAGCGGCGACACGAACTCGCGACAGCCGGCCCATATCGCTTCATCCGGCATCCGCAGTACGTTGCGTTCGTTCTCATCATGTTCGGATTTCTGCTTCAGTGGCCGACGGTGCTGACGCTCGCCATGTTCCCGGTCCTGGTCGTGATGTACGTTCGGCTGGCGATGTCCGAAGAGCGCGATTCGGAGCACGAGTTCGGAGACCCCTGGCGGGTGTACGCAGCGGTGACACCGCGCTTTCTTCCCTCATGGGGGCGTGCTCGCCATCGGAATGCCTAGCGTTTCGGCTCGCATCAAGAGTGCCGAGCTGCTGTCTGGCATCGGCGCTGTCGCCCTTGGACTGGGTTTGGGGTTGCTCGCGCCGATGCCGATGCAGCGATTTGCGCTGCCCTTGTTCGGCACCGGCGTGCTGCTGCATGGCGCCGGTATGACGCTCAAGCATCGGCTGGAGGTCGGCGAACGCCAACTGCAATGGTGGGAGCTCAGCCTGTTCTGGGCATGTTGGGTTGGCTTGCTGGCAACTCTCGGATGGGTCGCTTACCTGCTCGTTGCGCCACCTTCGGGCTGAAGCAAGCGCTCAGGAGCGGCTTGACTTTCCCCCCCCGTGGGAAGGCACAGACTGCATCAAACCTGCGGGAAGAAAACATGCCATCGACCTCCGACACCTCGGCCGACCTCTACGCGCACCACGCTCACGACCACGCAGCACGTCTGGGCCATCACGATCACGGCGCGCACCCAGGCAGAGCGCCTTCTCCATCGACGATGACGCCAAAGGCGGACGCAAAGGACGTCGAGTACACGTGTCCCATGCATCCGCAAGTGCGCCAGATAGGGCCGGGGAACTGTCCCATCTGCGGTATGGCGCTCGAGCCGGTGCTGGCCACGGCACAGGCGGGCGACAGCCCCGAGCTGTGCGACATGATGCGGCGCTTCTGGGGCGGCCTGGTGCTCACCCTCCCGGTGCTCGTGCTGGAGATGGGCGCGCACCTGGTCGATATCCATCACCTGACCGGACAGCAGACCTCGAACTGGGTGCAGCTGCTGTTCGGAACGCCGGTGGTGCTGTGGGCCGGTTGGCCCTTCTTCGTGCGCGCATGGATCTCCGTCAAGAACCGAAGCCTGAACATGTTCACCCTCATCGCGCTCGGGACCGGCGCGGCCTGGGTCTACAGCATCGCCGGCACGCTCGCGCCACAGCTGTTTCCTTCGCAGTTTCGCCTGCAGGATGGTGCCGTGGCCATCTACTTCGAGGCAGCGGCGGTGATCACAGTGCTGGTGTTGCTGGGGCAAGTCCTGGAGCTGCGCGCTCGCGAGAAGACCTCGGGGGCCATTCGCGCCTTGCTCGACCTTGCTCCCAAGACGGCCGTTCGAGTGAAGCAGGATGGCTCCGACGAGACGGTTCAGCTCGACATCGTCCAGGTCGGTGAGCTCCTGCGCGTTCGCCCGGGCGAGAAGGTGTGCCGGTCGACGGCGAGCTGACGCAGGGCAGGGGCACGGTCGACGAGTCGATGGTCACCGGGGAGCCGATGCCGGTCGCAAAAGCGCCTGGCTCCAAGGTCACCGCGGGAACGCTCAACCAGACCGGTGGTTTCGTCATGCGCGCGCAGAAGGTGGGCGCCGACACGTTGCTCTCGCAAATCGTCCACATGGTGGCTGCCGCGCAGAGAAGCCGCGCGCCGATTCAGCGCATGGCCGACCAAGTGGCAGGGTGGTTCGTTCCGGCGGTGATGGCGGTCGCTGCGCTGACATTCATCGCCTGGCTCGTCTGGGGTCCGAGCCCAGCGTTCTCCTATGCGCTCATTGCGGCTGTGGCGGTGCTCATCATTGCCTGCCCGTGTGCGCTGGGCCTGGCGACGCCGATGTCGATCATGGTGGGCGTGGGCCGCGGCGCCCAACAAGGCGTGCTCATCCGGGATGCGGAGGCGCTTGAGCGCATGGAGAAGGTCGACACGCTGGTGGTCGACAAGACAGGTACCTTAACCGTTGGCCGCCCGAAGGTCGTCGACGTCGCGCCGGCGGCCGGGTTCGATGCGGCCGCGGTGATGCAGAAGCTCGCGAGCGTCGAGCGTGCGAGCGAGCATCCGCTGGCCGCCGCCATCGTGGCCGAAGCCCGGGACCGCAAGCTGACGCTGTCGTCCGTGAGCGACTTCGACTCGCCCGTCGGCAAGGGCGTGGTCGGGGTCGTCGACGGTTCACGCGTGGTTTGTGGGAGCGCCAAGTTTCTCGCAGAGCAGGGCATCGATGCGGCCCCGCTGGCCGCGCAGGCAGAGTCCCAGCGTTCGAGGTCGGCGACGGTCATCTTCGTGGGACTCGATGGTCGTCTTGCCGGTTTCGTCGCCATCGCCGACCCCATCAAGGCCACAACGCCGCAGGCCCTGAAGGCCCTGCGCGATGCGGGCGTGCGCATCGTCATGCTGACCGGCGATGGCAAGACGACGGCAGAGGCCGTGGGGCGAGAGCTGGACATCGACGAAGTCATCGCGGACGTGTTTCCTGAGGACAAGGCCTCTGTTGTCCAGCGGCTGAAGGCGGAGGGTAGAGTGGTCGCCATGGCGGGCGATGGGGTCAACGACGCACCCGCCCTGGCCGCGGCAGACGTCGGTATCGCGATGGGGACCGGCACCGACGTGGCTATGGAAAGTTCCGGCGTAACGCTGCTGAAGGGCGATCTGATGGGCATCGTTCGGGCTCGCCTGCTTTCCAAGGCGACGATGAGGAACATCCGCCAGAACCTCTTCTTGTCATTCGCCTACAACGTTGCCGGCATTCCGATCGCTGCAGGTGTTCTGTATCCGTTCTTCGGTCTTCTGTTGTCGCCGGTCGTGGCTGCAGCGGCGATGGCATTGTCGTCAGTCAGCGTGATCGCCAACTCGCTGAGGCTGCGAGCCGGAAAGAGCGGTGGATAGCGAAGAGAGATCGTTCGGCCTCAAACCGCGCGATCCGAACGCTGGAGCGCCGCGCCTTGATCTGCCGCAAGCCTGCGCCATGGCCCGGGCATGAATATCAGGCGAGTAACTGACGAGGTGCGTATGAGATCTCACACGACCAGCCGCCATCCGGCCGACGACCTTTCCCTCCTGGATGCGTGGTGGCGGGCCGCGAACTATCTTTCCGTGGGCCAGATCTACCTGATGGACAATCCGTTGTTGCGTGAACCGCTCGCGCTGGAGCACATCAAGCCACGCCTGCTCGGCCATTGGGGTACGACGCCGGGCCTGAACTTCATCTACGCACATATGAACCGCGCGATCAGGGCGCGCGATCTGGATGCGATCTTCGTCGCGGGGCCCGGTCATGGCGGCCCGGGCGTCGTGGCCAATACCTGGCTGGAAGGTACCTACAGCGAGGTCTATCCGAACGTAGGGCAGGACGCGGAGGGGATGAAGCGCCTCTTCAAGCAGTTCTCATTTCCCGGTGGCATTTCGAGTCACGTGGGGGCCGAAACACCGGGCTCGATCCACGAGGGCGGCGAGCTCGGCTACTCGTTGCTGCACGCTTACGGCGCTGTCTTCGACAACCCGGAGCTGCTGGCCTGCTGCGTGGTGGGTGACGGCGAGGCGGAAACCGGCGCCCTGGCCGCGAGCTGGCATTCGAACAAGTTCCTGAACCCGGCGCATGACGGCGCGGTGCTGCCGATCCTGCATCTCAACGGCTACAAGATCGCCGGCCCCACGGTGCTCGCGCGAATTGGCGACGAGGAGTTGACCCAACTCATGCGCGGCTACGGCTACGAGCCTCATTTCGTTTCGGGGCACGAGCCCGAAGCGATGCACCGGATGATGGCCGCCGCGCTCGATGCCTCGCTCGACGTGATTCACGCCATTCAGGTGGAAGCGCGCGCCGACGGCTTCGGCCGGCGCCACCACTGGCCGATGATCGTTCTGCGCTCGCCCAAAGGCTGGACAGGGCCGAAAGTGGTGGACGGGGTGCCCATCGAAGGCACGCAGCGCGCACATCAGGTGCCGCTGACCGGGTTTGCCGACAAGCCGGCGCACGTCGGCCTGCTTGAGGACTGGATGCGCAGCTACCGGCCCGAGGAACTGTTCGATGCAGACGGCGCGTTGCGTGCAGATATTGCGGATCTCGCGCCCCTCGGAAGGCGCCGCATGAGCGCCAATCCGCACGCCAATGGCGGCCTGCTGCTCAAAGACCTGCGGCTGCCGGACTTCCGTGACTACGCGGTTGCCGTGTCCACCCCGGGCGCCGTGATGGCCGAGGCCACACGCGTCGCAGGTGAATTCCTGCGCGACGTGATGCGGCTCAACGCGCATGACGGCAATTTTCGGGTGATGGGACCGGACGAAACGACTTCAAACCGCTTGGGCGCGATCTTCGAAGTCAGCAAACGCACGTCGACCGCCGAAATTCTCCCAAGCGATGACCATGTCGCGCCGGACGGGCGTGTCATGGAGGTGCTCAGCGAGCACCTGTGCCAAGGCTGGCTCGAAGGCTATCTGCTCACCGGGCGCCACGGCTTGTTCTCATGCTACGAGGCCTTCATCCACATCATCGATTCCATGTTCAACCAGCACGCGAAGTGGCTGAAGGTGTCGCGCCAGATCCCGTGGCGGCGGCCGGTCGCGTCACTCAACTACCTGCTGACCAGCCACGTCTGGCAACAGGACCACAACGGCTTCAGTCACCAGGACCCGGGGTTCATCGACCACGTCACCAGCAAGAAAGCCGAGGTGGTGCGCATCTACCTGCCGCCCGATGCGAACACATTGCTGTCGGTCGTCGACCACTGCCTGCGAAGCCGCAACTATGTGAACGTGATCGTGGCCGGCAAGCAGCGCGAGTCCCAATGGCTGGACATGGCATCCGCGATTCGGCATTGCAGCGTCGGCATGGGCATCTGGACCTGGGCCAGCAACGACGAGGGCGAAACGCCCGATGTGGTCATGGCCTGCGCCGGCGACGTGCCGACCCTGGAGACGCTTGCCGCGGTCGATCTGCTCCGGCAGCAGTTGCCTGATTTGAAGGTCCGCGTGGTCAACGTGGTCAACCTCATGGCTCTCCAGTCTCCGTCTGCGCACCCGCACGGGCTGGCCGATTCCGAGTTCGACTCCATCTTCACGGAAGACAAGCCGGTGATCTTCGCCTTCCACGGGTACCCGTGGCTGATTCACCGGCTCACCTACAAACGCACCAACCACGACAACTTCCACGTGCACGGCTACCAGGAAGAGGGTACGACAACGACGCCGTTCGACATGACGGTGCTGAACCGGCTGGACCGCTTTCACCTGGCGGCCGATGCGATCGACCGCGTGCCACGGATTCGGGATGCCGCGGGCCATGTGAAGCAGCACCTGCGCGACCGTCTGATGGCGCACCGCGCTTGGATCACTTCCCGCGGCGAGGACATGCCAGAGATCCTGAACTGGCGGTGGGCAAACTGATGCCTCTCATGGCACACCAGGCTGCAGGTCCGCCGGATGCTTGATGAAGTTTGACTCACCGCAGGTAAGCCTCCGAGGCGTAGCGACGCATCATTCGGTGGCTGTTGAAGTACGAGGCGTTGCGTGAAATCGCGCCTTTCATCACCTTTGTCCATCCCGCAGAATCGTTGTAATAGAGCGGAAGCACCACGTTCTCGAGCTGGTCATAAAGAGAGCTCCTGTCGCTCGCGTCGTCGCCGTCGCTGTCGCCACCGATTGCCCACCCGGTGACGCCTTCAATCCACCCTTCGAGCCACCAGCCATCCAGGACGCTGAGGTTCGGCACGCCGTTCAAGGCCGCCTTCATCCCGCTGGTGCCTGAGGCTTCAAGCGGGCGCTGTGGCGTGTTCAGCCAAAGATCGACTCCTGAGACGAGCAGGCGTGCGATGCGCATGTCGTAGCCAACGAGGAACGCGACCGGGACGACGCCCTGCAGCTGCCTCGCGTATTCGTGCAGGCGCTGGATCAGCTCCTTGCCGCTGCTGTCGCGGGGATGCGCCTTACCGGCGAGCACGATCTGGAATGGATGCCGCCGGGCGATTGCGCGCAAGCGATCGAGATCCGAGAAGAGCAGGTCCGGTCGCTTGTACTGCGTCATGCGCCGCCCGAAACCAATGGTAGCCACCTCGGGATCGGGGGCACGGCCGCGTGAGCGGACGATCTCGTCGGCAAGCGCGGCCTTGGCTTCAGCGTGTGCCGCGCGAATCTCTTCGTCGGCGATGCCATCGGCGCGCATGAGGAGTTCTGGTTCGTGACACCAGCGTGGCATGCGACTGTCGTAGAGCCGCCGAAAGCTGTCGCAGGCCCACGTCCACGGATGCACTCCGTTCGTGATGGCTCGGATCTCATAACCAGGGAACATGCGGCGAGAGACTTCCGCGTGCCGCCGCGCGACGCCGTTGACGTGCTCGCTCAGGTTCAAGGCGAGCCTGGTCATGTTCAGCCGGTCTTCGCCAGCGAGCACGCGCAGCTCGGCGCCGTAGTTGAATTCGCCCAGCAACGGCTCGGCGAGCGCATACGGGAACTGGTCGTGGCCGGCGTCCACCGGCGTATGGGTCGTGAACACACAACGGCTTCGCACGGCTGCCGTATCGTGATGCGATCCAGCGGTGCCGGCTTCCTGCGCCGTATGCGAGTGGCGGCGCAGCAGTTCCAGAGTGAGGAAAGCTGCGTGCCCTTCATTGAGATGGTACTTGCGCACCTCTACGCCGAGGGCGCCCAGCATCCGTACGCCGCCGATGCCGAGCACAATCTCCTGCTTTAGCCGATAGGCTTCATCACCTCCGTAGAGATGGTGTGTGATTTCGCGATCCTCCGGGCTGTTGTCGGCAAGATCGGTGTCGAGCAGCACAACCGGAATGGCACCGCCGCCATGTCCTTCCACGATATGCAGCCAGGCGCCGATCCAGACGTCGCGGCCGCCAATGGACACCGCCACCCTGGCCGGCAAGGATCGGCACCACCTCTCAGGCTGCCACACGTCGGGATTTTCGATCTGGCTTCCGCCGATGATTCCCTGGCGGAAGTAGCCGGTACGACTGATGAGCGTGACGCCGATCATGGGAAGTTCCAGGTCCGCCGCACTGCGCATCGTATCGCCCGCCAGCACGCCGAGGCCACCGCTGTAGGTCGGTATCTCGTTGCGCAGCGCGATCTCCATCGAGAAATAGGCGACGCGTGGCTCTTGGATGAGTTCATCGAGCAAAACAGTCATTGCAGCCTCTTTCCTTTACCCGCGAACGGCCGGCCGAAACTGACCGAACTCCTGCGGCCATCGACAGCATCGCCATGTTAGATCTGCAAGTCGACCTTTCGTCGCGCGTGCGTTCGGCAAACATGATCGGCGGCGAACACCACAGCTGACGGACTGTGCGTTGTACTGCGCCGCGAAATGAATGGAGCGACCAATGACGAAGTGAGCGAACTGGGGAACCGGGGCAACCTTGCTCATGGCAGGCTGCGCCAATTGCGGCCTAGCCATCGAGCCGAGGGGCGCTCATCAGGCCGTCCTTGCTGCTGCCAGAGCGGTCGAAGCTGCCCAGCACCGCAACAACACAGAGCGCTGCAAAAGGACCTGCTGCCGGGTGAACGATGGAGGCGAGGATAGGTGCAATGAGGACGAGATGCCTGAGCCCCCAGCTGTAGAGGATTCCAGCTTGCCGCACATAGGCCTTGCCGGCATCGCCCCAGCGACGGCGCGCCTCGGAGTCGACCGGCATCGCGCTGATGAATCCCGCATGGTTGTAGTAGCGCACCGCCATCGCCGATGACACGAGCGAGGCGAAGAGCAGTGTCATGAGCACCAGTTCCAACGCCAGACGCGCTGTGAAGGCTGGTGAATCGGGTCCCTGGCCGATCGTCGAATGAAGCGACGGTGCGGCCAGGGTTGCAACGCCCATCAATGCCAGCGCCGCGGTCGAGGCGGTCATCGTGGCCGCCATCAACGAGTTGCGCAGCGTCTGCACCGCGAGGATCTCCGAGCCCTTCTGCGCTGAGATTGCTGCAAACCATTCCTGGCGCAGCGCCGCATGCGCTGTACGGGACAGGCGCTCGGGTCTTCGACGGTGCCCGATGGCAAGGGCGACCTCGTAGGATAGGAGAATGGCCACCGTGGCCAGTGCTGCAAGCCAGGCCGCAATGCTCGTCATCGCTCGACCTCACGCAGCGCGCGTCGCCGGCGCGCGTCCGCGACGCTCCAAGAGCTCGAACACACCCATGCCGGCCAGCATCGCCGCCACGAACACGAGTGCCTTGATTTCGCCCATCCCGAGCGACACGAGGCCCGGGCCGGGGCAGAACCCTGCGACCCCCCAGCCGACGCCAAACAGGACACTTCCTCCGACCAGGCGGTGGTCGATATGGCGCGAGGTGGGCAGGCGCATCTCTGCACCGATGAACGACACCATGCGCCGCCTGGCCACGAAGAAGGCGACCATGCCCACGGCGATCGCTCCCGCCATCACGAAGGCCAGGGAGGGGTCCCATGCGCCTGCGAGGTCCAGGAAGCCCAGCACCTTGGCTGGATTTGCCATGCCGGACACGATGAGGCCGAGTCCGAAGACCACCCCTGCGAGCAGCGAAGCGAAAACAATCATGACGATCTCCTCAGATACCGAGCAGGTGACGCGTCACGAACACCGTGACAAAACCGGCGCCCATGAAGGCGGCCGTGGCGACGAGCGAGCGTGGCGATAGGCGAGAGAGGCCGCAGACACCGTGGCCGCTGGTACAACCGGAACCATAGCGCGTACCCAGGCCCACGAGCAGCCCCGCCAGGATCAGCGCGCCGTACCCTGCGTCGATCTGTGGCTTGGGCAAAGCCGCAAACAGCAGGTAGACCAACGGTGCTCCGACCAGCCCCAGGACAAAGGCGGCACGCCAGGCGATGTCGCCCTTGGCAGGCCTGAGCAGACCCCCGAGCACCCCGCTGATGCCCGCGACGCGCCCGTTGAGCAGCGCGAACATCGCCGCGGCGATGCCGATAAGCGCGCCCCCGGCCAGCGCGGCGAGCGGCGTGAAGTGGTTCCAGTCGATGGACATCATTTTTCCTTCGGACAGTAAAGACGATAGAGAACCTCGAGGATCTTCAGCATCGCCGGGTCGGCCACGCTGTAGAAGATGCTCTTGCCCTCGCGGCGCGTTTGAACCACACCTTCGCCGCGCAGCACGCCGAGCTGCTGTGACAAGGTCGGCTGGTGAATGCCCAGTTCCTGTTCCAGGGCGCTCACACACATCTCGCCTTGCGAGAGCTGGCACAGCAGGAGCATGCGGTCTTCATTGGCAAGCACCTTGAGAGCGGCGACCGCCTTTGCAGCGGCACCACGCAGGGCTTCGGGATCGATGACGAGGGAAGTGCGCATCACGGGCAGAGTGGAATGGTTGCGGTTGACATAGTATATTAGTAGATATAATATATGTCAATAGATTGATTGGCCCATTGACGGAGCACCCGATGACGACCCGCACGACGACCCAAGGCTTCTTCGATCCCAACACGTGGACGGTCTCCTATGTCGTTTGGGACCACGCGACCAGGCGTGCCGCGCTCATTGACGCGGTGCTGGACTATGACTTCAAGTCTGGGCACACGAGCACCGCCGCGGCCGATCGGCTTCTTGCCTATGTCCGAGACAAGGGGCTTCAGGTCGAATGGATTCTGGAGACTCATGCGCATGCTGACCACTTGTCTGGTGCGCGATACCTGCAGGATCAGGTAGGTGGACGCATCGCCATCGGCGAGAACATCCGCACTGTGCAGGCAACGTTCAAGAAGCTCTTCAACCTCGAACGCGGCTTCCTGCCGGATGGCAGTCAGTTCGACCACCTGTTCAAGGACGGCGAATCGTTCAAGATTGGTGAGGTCGAGGCCACAGCGCTACTGGTACCTGGCCATACGCCGGCTGACATGGCCTACCTGGTGGACGGCTCGGTGTTCGTCGGCGACACCTTGTTCATGCCGGACGTCGGTAGTGCGCGCGCTGACTTTCCCGGTGGGGATGCGCATCAACTCTACGCTTCGATGCGGCGCCTGTTGGGCCTACCGCTTGAGACGAGGATGTATGTCTGTCACGACTATCCGCCGGCGACGCGTCAGCCACAATGGCAGACCACTGTCGCTGAGCAGCGCGCCCACAACATTCATGCGCGCGATGGCATCAGCGAAGAGGAGTTCGTGTCGATGCGGATGGCCCGCGACGCGACGCTTGATGTGCCAACGCTCATCCTTCCGTCCATTCAAGTCAACGTGCGGGCCGGGCAACTGCCGCCTGCAGAGGACAACGGCGTTGCCTATCTGCGCATCCCGCTGAACGCCTTGCCCATCCATCACTAGTTTGCTCGGGCGCGACACGAGGGCACGCCGCGAGGGAACGCCGAGAACGCCGAGAACGCCGCATCTTCACGTGTCAAGCAGTTTGCCTGACACAGATCATGGAGCTCGGCGCTTGGCTGGCTAGACTGCCCCTGGATTCCACCGGATTTCGGAGGTTCAGTATGGCAAACCCGATCGCGCTATGGCATGCCGAGCATGTCAACTTCTCGCGGCTCCTCGATGTCTTTGAAGAGCAGGTCAGCAGGTTCCACGAAGGCGAAGATCCGGATGTCGACCTCATGCTCGAGATCGTCTCGTATCTGCGGGAGTTTGGGGACCGCTTTCACCATCCGCGCGAGGACGTCGCATTCGCGCTCCTTATCGAGCGCGATCCGGCGCTGCGGCTCCCTATTAATCGCCTGCTGCAGGAGCACCGCGCAATCGCCGCCGCCGGCGAGGAGCTTGTGACGCGGCTGCAGGAGATCGTCGCCGATGCACTGATCCTGCGCGCGACCGTGGAAGCGGCGGCAGCACTTTATCTGGTTTACTACCGGCACCACCTTGCGTCCGAGGAAAGGAACATCTTGCCGCGCGCGGCGCGCCTGCTTAAGGCGCAGGACTGGGAGATCGTCGCCCAGGCGGCTCCATCCGGTTCGGATCCATTGTTCGGTGAAGCGCCGAGTCAGGCCTATGGGAGGCTGCGCGAGTTGCTTGCGGCAAGATGACGGCGCTTCGATCCGGCGGCAAAGCTCCCTCGGACACCCGCACAGCGTCGTTCGCAAAGTCCGAAGCGTCTGTCTTCGGGCACAGGTCCAGATCGGCGACGGCCCGCGGAATGGCCGCAGCCCAAGACCTTGTCCTGGCGCAAGATCTGTGTTCACCGCACGGGCGACACTGCTTCATGGATCAAATCTGGCGAGTCCAAGTCGCAAGACCACACCCACTGCTGAACGACGCGCAGGGTTTCGCGACCGCGATCCTGTTGGTTGCCCTGGGGCTTGCCATGCTTCGCAGCGCGCAGTTGTTGACTGGCGGCATTCCTGGTCTGGCCTTCTTGATGAGCTATGCGACAGGCTGGCCGCTCGGCTGGACCTTGCTCATCGTGAACCTGCCGTTCATCGCATTCGCCTGGCGCGTATTCGGAGTGCGATTCACCTGGAAAACCATCATCGTCGTCGCCAGTTTGTCGCTCGGCGTCGAAGGAATGGGCAGAGCTCTCAGCGTGCACTCGGCGCACCCGTTGTTCGCAGCGATTGTCGGGGGCTTGCTGATCGGTGTCGGTTTGCTCGTGCTGTTCCGTCATGGTGCCAGCCTGGGTGGATTTGGCGTGCTGGCACTGTTTCTGCAGCGGCGGCGTGGCTGGAGCGCTGGAGCGGTGCAAATGGCGTGCGACGCCGCGATCGTTGCTGCCGCATTCACTCTCGTCGAACCGAGCCGTGTCGCCTACTCCATCGTGTCGGCCGTGATGGTGAATCTGGTTCTGGTGTGGAATCATCGACCGGGCCAACAAGGTCTGCCGCCACGGAGCTCACCCGCGCCACGCGAAGCGCCGTTCGGCCAGGCTCATGTGGACAAGGCTCACGCCGCCGGTGAGGCGGCCGAGACCAGCATGCGCCATCACCTGGCGCAGGACCGACCGCCCGGCTCGGGCAACCGGCCCTACCGAGCTGCCAGCCCTCGAGCACGGAGGTCGTTGAGAGGTGTTGCAGGTCATGCAGGTGATTTGGGCGAATCGATTGATCGGTCGTTGAGCCATATCAAGGGGCCACTCGCCAAGCGCCGATAGCCTTGTGTCTTTCTACTAAGGAGATCACATGGCTGCCCTGGACCGATCCGGCGCATTCTTGCTCGACTTGCCCTTCATGGACCAGGCCCGCAAGGAGTTCATCGCGCTCCTGGACTTGGTGGACGAGGCCGACAACACCCAGCTGCCGTCAGCCTGGCGCAACCTGGTCGAGTGTGCCGCGGAGCACTTCGCGCGCGAGGACATCTGGATGCGGACGACCGGCTATGCATCGCACAAGGATCACGCGATCCAGCACCGCGTTGTGCTCTCGGTGATGCGCGAAGGTGTGCTGCAGGCCGAGGAGGGTCGACTGTTGCAGGTGCGAGATATGGCGCGTCAGCTGAGAGACTGGTATGCGAAGCATGTGCAGACAATGGACGCTGCGCTCGCCCTCCATCTGCGCAGTGCGCGGTTCGTGCCGGCGAAGGCCGACGTGCAGGCGCAGATCACGCCCCCCGTGTGGTCGGCCTTGCGTGCAGCGGTGGAGCACGCTTCCTCGCCCTGAGCGCTAGATGGCGGTCCCGGGCAGCTGCAGGCCGCCGCGGCCGGTGAGGCGTGCAGTGATCGCCGCCTTCAGCGGTGGCAGATGCTGGGCGCCGCGAAGGATCAGCTGCCGTCCCTGCTGCATTCAGTTTCCTCCCTGGATGAGGAGCCGAATTGTGGACGGAGCAACAGCGCTCGCCTTGACGGAGGTCAAGGGTTGGCGAGACGGGCCTTGGCGCCCGAAGGTCAACATGTGGCGCGTCAGATCGAGCGCCGTGGGCGATGGGGCGGCGGCAATGCTCCAGCGTTCAGCGGGGCAGCGTGAACTGACAGGCGTGGCACCGGATGGCCGCCGGTTCGATCAGCATGCGTTCGCGCGCGATGACGCGCTCGCAATCGAGGCAGAGCGCGTAGCGCCCCAGCGAGATGCGTTGGAGCGCCTGTTCGATATCCTGCAGCGATGGCCGACGAACTTTGACGGCAGCGAAGGGCGTGACATCGTGGACTTCCCCAGCCGACGAAGGGCAGGGCCCGGAGCCCTGCGCGGCTGGCCCGTGCGCAGGACGCTCGCCGTTCAGCTGGGCGCGCTCGCTGAGCGCCCACCGCTTCATGATGTCCAGACGCTCGATGAAGGACTGCAGATCTTCCGGCTTTATGTGGTTCATGGTGGTGGTCCGGGATGAGGTTGACGGGCCGCCAGTATCCGGAGGTCCATCCGCACGGGATTTGATCCGCGTCAACTTCCGCGTCGCCCCCCGAAACTGCGCGCAGCTGCCAGCTTTGAGTCCCCCAACCGCCTGTCGGCAGCAAGGCGGCGTTAATGGAAGTGATCGTTGCGCCTACAGCGCGCGCACTTGCGGCAGGTCAAGTCCATCCGATCGGCCGTGTGTCACGCGCAACTCGATACCGGAGAGACTGCCATGACCCACATCACGTCAAGGATCATTCGCGAGGAACACTCGGCCCTGGCGGCCATGCTGCGTTCCATGCTTTTGCTGCTCTTGCAGCACCGCAACCAGGGCACGCTTGCGCAGACTTTGAGTCATTCTGCGTGGGCTTCACCGTTGACTTGTTGATCCCGAACAACCTTCCATGGCTTGACGGGCATCGAGGGGGGCGCCTCGCGCGGCAGGGCGATCGAGCCCACTGTCGCTGCCGTCAGGAGGCCGCACCGCGGCGACGCCGCATCTCCGCGCCCATCGCGTCGCGCGCGCAATCGTCGAGCAGCGCGGCCGCAGCCGGATAGGCGAGCTGCTCTTCGGCTTCGATGTGAGCTCCATAAAGGCGCGTGAATGCATCGATCTGCGCTGCGCTGTCCGCCGGGATCGCCTGGATCTCTGCACGCTGGAGCTGTTCGAGGATCGCGCGCACCGTGCGCCAGCGCGCCTCCATCTGAAGATGGTCCTGCTGCAGGCGCGCGACCAGCGCGAGCATGGAAGGATCGCCGCGCCCGGCCAGGGTCGGGAACACGTGATTCTCCTCGTCGAGATGGTGCTGCGGCGCGGCCATATCGAAGTAGCGCATGACGTCGCGGGCGGCCTGCCGTGCCTGTGCATCTGCACCGTGACGCGCGACATGGGCGCGCAGCCGAGCGAGGAGCCCGAGCGTGCGCTGCATGCGCTCGTGGCAGGCTTCCATCATCTCGAAGGGTTGCTCGAATCCGGCCGCTGGCGATGCGATGAGAGAGGCCAGGCGCGAAGAGCGGGTCATGGCGCGGGGACCAGTTCGGAAACATAGCGCTCAAGGTCCGGCCGCGCCGCACCGGCAACGTGGGCCAGGACGGTACCCACGCTGATGAAGCACAGCGGTTCCTCTTGGGGGTCCAGAGCGAACAGCGCGCGCAGTCCGGCGGATTGCAGCGCCTTGCCGGAGGTCAGTGCCGAGCCGTAGCCGAGGACCGTCGCGGTCAGAAGCATGTTCTGGATGGCGCATCCGGCCGACACGATCCTCTCGGCGGCCGGAATCTCCTCGTTGTCGGGGCCCAGCCGCACGATCGCCAGCATCAGGACCGGAGCGCGAAAGGCCTTCTCGCGCGCCATGCCCCGCTCGTCAGGCGTGGCTTGCTGCAGGGACTGCGCGAATACATCAGCGAGGCGCCCGCGTTGCGGCGGCGGCACGACGACAAAGCGCCACGGAACCAGGCCGCCGTGATCCGGGGCCGCGGCCGCGGCGCCGAGGATCTGCTCGAGTTCGGACCGCTCAGGTCCCGGCGTGCCAAGCCGCTTGGGCAGCACTGTGCGGCGCGTGTGCAGGAGTGCTGCCAACTGCCGTTCAGTGACAGGCGGATCGGCCAGGACGGCCGTCGTAGCGCAGGCGTCCGTATCAGGAGGCATGTCGAATTCCCCAAATGAGCATGAGAGCGGTCCGCAAGAGGGCGGGGTCAGCATGGTCCGCCCGAGCCGGAAGGTCAAGATGGCGGAAACACGCAGCAGCGTCGCGGCCGCCGGGCCGGATTCATCCGCAACTCCCGAGGTGCCCGCACTGGGTGCAGTAGTCGCAACCGTCCTTTCGGATCATGGCGTGGGCGCCGCATTCCGGGCACTTGGCGCCCATCAAGGCTGGGGAGGCAGCACCCGTCGGGGTCGAAACGTCCGGTGCCGTCGGCGCGGAGCCGCTTCGCTTGGCGATCAACTTCTGAATCGCGTACGCGATGGCACCGACTTCGGAGTCGTGCCACATGGGCACCTGGCTACCGTCGGCCTTCACGTGATGGCCCAGATGCACGGGACCACGGTCCCATGCCACCTTGCGCATGTCGGCGAGCGCGCGTTCGAGAAAGCCCCGCGCGCGGCCAGCGACAGCAGCCGCATGCTCGCGGTGATCCACTGCTGCGATTCGCCGCTCTGGCCGACGGGCATGAAGAATTCGATGGCCCGTTCCCGCCCGTCGGCCAGGGGCAGGAAGGACACCACCAAATAGAGCGTCTGCCGGCCCTGCTGTGTCCAGTACTCGATCTTCTCCGCGCTGGCATTCAAGGCACCCGTCGGACGGCTCTCGATCATCGCGCGAATCGAGTCGGCCGCGGCGTTGTCCGCGCGAGGGCGCGCCCTCGCGCGCTGTCGGCGCGACATCCAGCACCGACCCCAGGATGCTGTTGGGTCGGTAGGTGGCCAGTCCATTCAGGTTGGCTGTCCAGGCGTGCTGGTAGAGTCTCTAGAAGTCCTCATAGGGGCAATCGACCGGCACGTTGACCGTCTTTGAGATGGCGGTGTCGACGAAGGGCTGCACCGCTTCCATCATGGCCAGATGGCCGGCCGCGGGAGGACCGGTCGAACACGTCGATGTAGCTGCACGGGCCTGAGGCCAGCGAAGCGGTGGCACGCACCTCCGCGCCGCGTGGTCGGATACGGGAAAAGTCATAGCCGACGCCGCCGCCACGGCGCATGGTCTCAGCGGCCTCGCGCAATGCCTCGTAGATGCCGGCGTAGCCGGCTTCATCCTGGCCTTGAATGCAGTCACTCATGATGCGCCCGGCCCCGATGGCCCCTGCGCGCAGGTTGGCGAGGAAGCGCGCCTGCCACTGGGCGCGTTCCCCTTCGGCCTCGACCGACACCAGCCGTGCGCGACGCGCGCAAACAGGTCCTCGGCCTCCTGCTCTCCGGGCTTGAGGTAATTTTCCATCAGCACGTCGCGGCTGATGGGCTGCACCGGCAGCAACGAACTCAAACCAACGTCATCACGCTTCATACGACGAACTTCTTGGATTTGGCGCTCGAACGGCACGAGCCGGCGCCCTGGTCGAACAAGCGGTGCGCGTCGTGAGCGCTTGAGCGGGCATCGCCGCGCGCGGCGGGCTGCTGCGAAAGGGTTGGGCTGGCTATGCTTGTGTGCTGTGCACGATGGTCTCTCCTGAAGGGTGCTTGAGCTTGGGGATCAGACGCCTCGAGCTGCCCGTGAACCATGTCCAGTGAGAGAAAGCTGGGCGTCGACGATTGCGAGTTGCAGTTGAGGCCACGGGGAGATGCGGCGAAGTGGCTAGATGATTCGGGAGAAGCGAGCGCGCTTGCGATCCGTTTGCAGATAGCGGTCAAAGACCATCGCCACGGCACGTACGAAGAACCAGCCTTTGTCGGTGACCGTCAGATCGCGGTCCGTGAGGCAAATCAGGCCGTCCGCCTCCAGCTGGCCGAGGGCGGTCAGTTCGGACGCGAAGTAGTCACGGAAGGTGATCAGGTGGGCGATGTCGATCGACTCGAAGTCGACGTGGCCCTGGCACATGATGGCCATGATCACCGCGCGGCGCAGCACGTCGTCGCGCGACAGCGCGAGCCCGCGCACCACCGGCAGCCGTCCCTGGTTGAGGTGGTCGTAGTACTCCTCCAGGGTCTTTGCGTTCTGGCTGTAGGTGCCGCCAACCCTTCCGATTGCCGATACGCCAAGGGCGACAAGGTCGCAGTCCGGCTGCGTGCTGTAGCCCTGGAAATTGCGGTGCAGCCGACCTTGGCGTTTCGCGACAGCCAGGCTGTCGTCCGGCAACGCGAAGTGGTCCATGCCGATGTAGACATAGCCAGCGGAGGTGAGGGCGGCGATGGAGCGCGACAGCATCTCGATCTTCGTGGCCGCGTAGGGCAACTCGTCGGCGGCGATCCTGCGCTGCGGTTTGAACCTCTCGGGCAGGTGCGCGTAGGCATAGAGGGCGATGCGGTCCGGACGCAGTTGGCAGATCTGCGCCAATGTGCGGTCGAACGAGGCGGCGCTTTGGCGCGGCAGCCCATAGATCAGGTCGACGTTGATGGACTGGAACTGCAACTCGCGCGCCGACGCGACGAGATCGAATACTTGTTGTGCGGGCTGGATGCGATGTACCGCTTGCTGGACGTCGGGGTCGAAGTCCTGGACGCCGAAGCTCAAACGATTGAAGCCCAGGCGGGCCAGGTGGGCAAGGCGGTCGGCGTCGACCGTGCGTGGATCGATCTCGATGGAACATTCGGCGCCCGGCGCGAATGAAAAAGCTTCGCGCAGCATCCGGATCAGGTCGGTCAGGCCGTCATCGCTCAGGAAGGTCGGCGTCCCGCCGCCAAGGTGAAGCTGGCTCACCGCCGTCCGTGCGCTCAATTGCGCCGCGTGCAGGGCGATCTCCTTCTCTAGGTATCGCAGGTACTCACGCGCACGGGAGGCATGCCGCGTGATGATCTTGTTGCACGCGCAGTAGTAGCACAGCGATGCACAGAACGGAATGTGGACGTAGAGGGAAGCGGGGGTCATGACTGCGCTGATGCCCAGCCTTCGCTGCCGCGCCGCGGCACCGTAGTCGTCAGGGCCGAAGGCCTCGACAAAGCGATCTGCCGTCGGGTAGGACGTGTAGCGAGGCCCGGCCACATCGAAGCGGGCCAGCACGTCGGCCGAGACCGAAGACGGTGAGGTTTCGTGGGGCGGAGCCAGGACAGTGGACATCATTGCGTTCAACCAAGGAAAAGCAGATCTTCACTGTGCCTTCGTCGCGCCGGTCGTTGGTTGATGCTTGTCAACATAAGCAGCCGGACCGCTCGGCAGGAGACATCTGAACAACGATCTGGACTAGCGCCCACGACGACGATGACGCCGAGCGACTCGGCTCCCGGCGAGACGCTGGCAGGAGGGGTCGGATGCGGCGTAGAGGCAATGAATGCTGCGACGGTCAGGAGGCGGCGTTGAGTTGTGCGCGGAGCTTGCAATCTGAAGCGCTCACGCTGCGTGCTGCGTACTAGCAGCAGGTGGTCCGGATCAATACGGTCCCGGAGACCTCAGCTTGAGCGCTCGTTCGCAAGGGCATCCACAGGGGGTTCGGGCCGGGTCGGCAGCAAATGGATCAGCGCGCGGCGCGCCTTTGGCGCTTAACACGAAAGAGCGCGGACCAGGGTCAGCGCAGCACGAGCACGGGCACGTCGGAGTTCGCAAGCACGTGCGCGGTTTCGCTGCCCAGGAAAGCGCGAGTCAGCCCTTTCCGTCCGTGCGAGGCCATCACGATGAGATCGCTGCCGTGCTTTTTGGCGGCACCAATGATTGAATCGGCCACTCGATTCGATTTGACAGAAGCCGTACTGACCCTTACGCCGCATGCTTCGGCGCGCTTCTCGACCGCCTCGAGCATTGTCTTGGCCTGCTCAGCGCGCCGGCACCCGATGCGGTTGCTCTCCTCGGCTTCGAACGCGATGCTGCCGTCCATGTAGCTCTTGGCTTGCCGTCGCACCACGGTAAAGGCCCTGAGCTCGGCCTTGTGTTCCGTAGCCAGGTCGATGGCTTTCGAGACGGCCTTTTCCGCCAGCGCGGAACCATCAGTGGCAACAAGAATGCGCTTGAACATGAATCGTCTCCTCGGAGGTTGAGTTTCTGCAGCGTAGTTCTGTGGGGTCTTTGGTAGTTGATCCAGATCAACCATGCACCCGGTTTCAGACGGAGAATGCGGCAGCCGAGCGCAACGTAAAGATTCAGCTGCATCCGAACGAGGAGCCGATCCCGATGACTGACCGATTTCGTGAGCCCGCCTGCCCCTATGGATCCCAGGCACAAGGCCGAGATCGGTTCGTCACCCGTTGAGCGACGCGATACGCAGCATTTCCCACTTGGGCCTTGCTGTCTCGAAGGCCTACGCGCGTCGACTCGTCGGCTGGCTGGATCTGCATCGAACGCTGCACGGTTGGCACTATGTGATCGAGGAGGGCGAAGTCCATGTCTTCGACCTGCGCAGCGGAAGCTTCGTGCCGGCGTCCGACGCCGACCACAGCGGAACCGGGCCGTTCGACCATGCACCGGTCGACGATGGCAGCGCCACCAGCATCTTCAACGAGATTGACGAAGCACTGGGGCCGGCGCGGTGCAAGGTTGACCTTCGTCAACACAACGTTCGCAGCGAAGCACTACCGTGCAGGGGTTCAACACACACGCGGCGCGCACGCGCTTTGCCGCGGCCGCAATGACTACTGCCACCAACTTCGACCCCATCCCTGATACCGGCGACGCCGCCGCTCAACTGATCTCGTTGCTGCGCGAATGCGGCCTGAGACCGCTGCGCCTGGGCGAGCAAACCCTGCTGCCAATCGTCCAGGGCGGCATGGGCGTCGGCATCTCGGCGCATCGCCTCGCCGGCAGCGTCGCTGCGCTCGGCGCGATGGGCACGATCTCGTCCGTCGACCTGCGCCGCCATCATCCGGACCTGATGGAGCGCACGCGCGACCTGCAGCCGGGAGAGGCCGCCACGCGCCGTGCCAAGGAAGATATCAACGCAGCCAATCTGGAAGCGCTGGCGCGCGAGATCCGTGCCGCGCGCGAGCGCTCGGGCGGGCGCGGTCTGCTCGCCATCAACGTGATGCGCGCGGTGGGCGAGTACGCTCCCTCGGTAACGCGCGCGCTCGAATGCGGGATCGATGCGGTGGTGGTCGGCGCCGGCTTGCCGCTCGACCTGCCCGAGCTCGCGCAGGACCACCCCCGCGCGTTGCTCGTGCCTATCCTGTCGGATGCGCGCGGCGTGCAGCTGCTGGTTCGCAAGTGGGAGCGCAGGAAGCGCCTGCCCGACGCGATCGTGATCGAACACCCGCGGCTCGCTGGCGGCCACCTCGGCGCCGCGAAGATCGCCGACCTGGCCGACCCGCGCTTCGACTTCGAGAACGTCATCCCGCAATCGCTCGCATTCCTGCGCGCGGCGGGAATCGAGAAGGAGATCCCGTTGATCGCGGCCGGAGGCATTCGCCGCTTCGAAGATATCGCGCGCGTGCAGGCGCTGGGCGCCGCCGCCGTGCAGCTCGGCACGCCCTTTGCCGTCACGCAAGAGTGCGACGCGCACCCCGAATTCAAGCGCGTGCTGGCGCAGGCGCGCGAGGAGGACATGGTCGAGTTCACCAGCGTGGCCGGCCTGCCCGCGCGTGCCGTGGCAACCCGGTGGCTGAAAGGCTACCTGAAGGCCGAGGTGAAGCTGCAGAGCGTGGCGCACGTCAAGCCGCGCTGCACGCTCGCCTTCGACTGCCTGGCGCAATGCGGGTTGCGCGACGGGCTGGCCGGCTGGGGCCAGTTCTGCATCGACACCCAGTTGGCTGCCGCCCTGCGCGGCGACGTGAAGAAGGGCTTGTTCTTCCGCGGCGTGGGCGCGCTGCCGTTCGGCGACCAGATCCGCAGCGTGCGCGAGCTGCTGGCTCGGCTGTTGACGCCGCACGAGGCCGCGCCCTCGCTCGGCGTCAACGCGTCCCGAGTCGACGGAGCGCGACAGCGCGCTCTCATTCGAGCTGCACGGGCTGGCCTGCGCCGTCAAAGGCGATGAAGCCGTCGATACCGCCGGACTTGATCGACTCGACGATGCGCTGCAACGGCGCTTCGGCCTGGGCGCTGGGTCGGCCCGCGGCCCGCGCTGCCCGACATCGCGGCGGCGAATACGAGGTCCCAGGCCTGGCCGAACTGTTGCGACTCTTCGCGCAGCGCCTCGAAAGAGCCCAGCTCGTCGGGCGTCTTGTCCACGCACATCAGCGGCGTGAGCGTGCCGCCCTGACCGGACTGGAAGCGCTCGCGCTGCTCGGGCGTCGCGTCGTCCGGCAGGCCTGCGGCTGCGAAGACGAACAGCAGGCGCTGCGGCTGTGCCTGTGCGCGCGCAAAACGCAGCAGGTCGTCGAAGCTTGAAATCATGGTGGGCTTTGGGTGTCGGGGAAATGGGTGAGGCGCTGGCCCGGGACGGCCGGTTGCCCCGCGTGCAGGAGGATCGTGACTAGCAGCGAAACGTCTGTCAACGCGTGCACCGCGTGCGGTTCGCCTCCCTCGAGCACCACCAGGCGGCCGGCGGCGAGATGGCAAGTGCGCGAGTGCGTCCTGACTGTCGCTTCGCCTTCCAGGCACTGCACGGTGATCGCGCCGGACACACTGTGCTGCGGTACGTCCGCGCCAGCGCGCAAGACCATGCGCATGAGCTGCAAGGCGGGTGTCTTGATCAGGCTGGTCGTGACGGCCCTGGGCAATTCGTCGCCCAGCGGTCTGATGTCGATCACGTCGAGGGCTTGGGCATGGGGAAGGGCCATGGGATCTCCTCACGGGCGCATGGTGTGTTGTCAATGGCGCGACGAGAACGTCGGCAGCGCGGCGCCTGCGAAGGCTTCGAGCACCGAGCCGACACCGCCCGAGTTCTGCAGCGCGCCGATGATCTTCTTGAAAAGCGGGCGGTAGGCCTCATCGGCCTCGTAGCCTGCGAGCGGATCGCGGTTCATCAGGAACGCCGCGTCGAGTTCGGCCCATTCGTCGGCGCTGAGCACGGTTTCGGCCAGCGGCAAGATCTCGGCTTCCTCGACGTGCATGTGATCGAGATAGAAGTCGGCGTACTGCTTCATCAAGGTCTCGAAGTTGTCCCGGCGGGCTTCACCCTGATCGGTCCCGCTCATCATCCGGAATCCGAGCAGCGCGTGTTCGAGCTCGCGAATCGCCTGCTCGCCCCACGCATGGTCCCGGTCAAGGCGATCGAGCACGGCGTCGGTCTGCGCGTTGCGCCCGCGCAGCTTGGGAAAGAGCAGGCGGCTCTCCTTGGGATGGTGCAGCTTTTCCGGGAACTCGTCGACGTAGAACAGCATGGCCTGCAGTGCATCGAAGTCGGGCAGCGTGCCGCGTCGGCGATGTTCACCGAGGAGCAGGGTGATCGAGCGCAGCATCGCGGACAGCGCCCGGTGTTCGTGGCGGATGATGGTCAGGCTGGGGTGCGTCATGGTGCGGTCTCCCTGGTGTTTCCACTGTGGCGTTTCTGCCGCGAGCTCGCAACCTATGCCCGGGTGATCGGCGCCATGCCGCGCCTGGTATCCATACCAGAGGCTCCCGGCAATGCGGTGTGCGAGGTCGTCGGCCCGTTCCTGGAGATCTGCGTTGCCCAATGCCTGCGTGGTATCGCGGAACAGTGCGAGCCAGCGGTGGAACAGCTGCGCCGTGAGCCCCGGCAATGCAACATGCTTGGGCATTGGCGTGCCCCTGTAGCGAGCCGTGCCTCTCAAGGCAGACGACCAGAAGTCCACCATCTTCGCCAAGTGCCGGTCCCAGTCGGCGACACGCGATTCGAAGATCGGAGCGAGCAACGCGTCGTTGCGCAGCTTCGCATAGAAGGTATGGACGAGCCGGGCGACCTCCTCTTCGGTACAGAGGTCAGAATTCGGCATGATGGAACTCGCCGCGTTCGAAGGGGAGATCGTGCGCGATGGAACCCGGTTTCAGCGCTTGGCAGCCGCGGGCCGTGACCTCAAAGATCTTGGCCTGGTCCTGCCTTGTGCAGTCGTCAGGGCCGATGTGCACTGGCGCAATGAAAGCCTTGACGTCGCCCGCCGCGTCCAGCAGTCGGACCTTGCCGATCTTGGACGGGCTGGAGGTCGTGAATGGAAGCTGCGCGTTCGCAAGCTTCGGCAACATTTCCATGCACATTCCACACCTCCTTGAATCCTTGCGGGCTGTTCAGCACCGGCACTCCAGCCTAGCGCAGCCAAGCCGCCGCCTCTTTGATCTGAAGCAAGCTTTCTGCCGGGCGTCCACTGTGCGGATCGAATCGGCCATGGGTGGATCGCGCCATCTCAGATCGGTGAGCGCTGCGGCAGGTCACGCTTAGCTGCACGCCGAGGCGGGCAAGCAGCCAATGTCGAGGGGCGATTGACCTACCATTCGCAGATGCCTCCTTCGCAGTTCCCGGCAGATCGCTTCAGAGGGCTCGCTTGTTGAAGCGGCTCGAGGGTCCCATCGCAAGGCTGTTCTGGCGGGTGTTGGCCTTGGTACTTGTCGCGCTGGGCCTGCTCGGCGTCTTTCTACCCGTTCTGCCGACGGTGCCATTTCTGCTGGCGGCCGCCTGGGCGGGCGGACGCGGCTGGCCTGCGCTGGAGCATTGGCTCCTCGAACACCCGCGCTACGGCGAGTCCATCCGGCGCTGGCGACAGGGGGGTGCGGTGTCGCGCCGCGCGAAGTGGGCCGCGAGTTGGATGATGATCTTCAGCGCGGCCTTGCTGCTCGTCACCAACGCGCCGATCGTCGTGAAGGTTGCGGCGCCGCTCCTCATGGCGGTGATTGCGATCTGGCTGTGGAAACGACCCGAGCCGTGAACTCATTGGCCGCAGCGGTGGCGCGGTCTGTCTCAGGTTCGCCGTTCGTGCCCGTGCCGGGGCGAGAGACGCCGTTTTCCAAATCGAAGCAGATTTCCCAAATGGAAGCAGATCGACTTTGTGGGCGACACATTGCCCGAGCGCGATCGACAGAAGGCGCTGCAGATGCCGGCGATTGACATCATGGACTACATCAGAAGGATCGAAGGTTGTAAGGCCGCGCTGCTCATGGCCTGGCGTTCGCTCCGGAAGGGGATGAAGTTCGGCCTTGGCCTTGCAGTCGAAGGTCAGACGCTGCGAGCGGTTGCAACGCGCAGTGTCGCCCCGTCGGGAACTGCAACTTGACGGCAGCGAAGGTGAAGCGGTACGCCGGGGGCTGAGACAGTCGAGCCAGCCGTCGGTCTCGTCACTCGAATGCAAGCGCTGGTGCGAGCGCGGCCTGTTGCCTTGTCGAGGAGCGCTTGTCGGCAGCTTCTTCGTCCGGCTCGGGAACCAGCATCACGGGAATTATTGACGTTCGCAGGAAGCGCTCTGCATCGCTTCCCATCGCCCAGCGCCCGCGACGCCCAGGCGTGCTCAGAACAATGAGGTCTGCCGGCCACATTCTTGCTTCGTATGCAACAGCGTCGGCGAGGGGAGTGGCAAAGTCGCTGTACAGCATCACATCCGCAAGCACGCCGCGAGCCTCGGCAGCTTTTCTGGCTGCTTCAAGGATCTCCCGCCCCCAATTGCGCAGCGTACCCAGCCAGGTGTCCTTATTGGTGGATCTGCGCCCGAGCGAGAGATCATCCACCACGTGAAGCAGCCGCAGCAGGCCCCTCGTGGTCCTTGCGATATCGATGGCCTCGTCCAAGCTTCTGCTGGAAGCCGGACTCCCGTCGAGGAGAACCAGAATCCGTTTGTGCATGGCGCGTTGCTCTTGAGCGAGGTGAAGGAGCTATCAGTATCGAAGGAGCGAGGATTCGTGCCCTGATATGGCGCAAGAACCGGCGCGGGAGGACCCCAGAGTCCGTGCCGCCGCGAGCGCGCCCGAATTGACTTTGACAATCGTCTCGAGCAGTTCGGCTTGCATCATGCAGCGATGGTTTTCGGAACACCGAAGCGCGTCCAGCGGGCCGGCTGGCCCGCATAGCGACCAGTGGGGGCCCTTGGTCGCATCGACCACGAAGGTCGCGTCCTCCGATCCCGCCTGCGGGCGTTCTTCGGTACCCATCTCGAAGCCCATCGCCCGCGCAGCCGGCAGGAAGGCGCGTGCCCGCGCCGTCGTCGGGTCGCCGAGGAACCGGATCGATGCGCCTGGGGCCGGCCGATGCTCGACGAGCGTCATGAGATCCGCCAGCGCCCTTGCCGGGTGGTGGTTTAGGCCCAGTCCCTCGTAGACCGGGACGCCCGCCTCCTGCTCGATCTGACGTACGGAGGCCGGCGCCAGCGTTCCGCAGTCGATGGCGTCGTACATGCGCCCGAGCATCCGGGCCAGGGCGCGAAGCTTGTCCTTTGCCGACGCCGAGCCAGCCGGATCGTCGAATCGGACCTCGGAAACCCGGGCGCCCAGTTCCTGCGCGGCGCGATGGAGTGCCGACGTCTCCTCGCCGGGCGGGGTGTCGAGGAGCAGCGCCAGGTTCTTGCCGTGCAGCGGCTTGCCGATCGTGCCAGCGCGGGCGTCCTCACGCAGGCGCCGGGCGGCCGCAAAGATCGCCAGGATCTCTTCCGCGGCCAGCGGCTCGCCGGCGGACCCGCGGTGAGATGGAATGGAGAGAACGGATTTCACATCAGCGAAGGTATTGCCTGCTGCGATCGGGGCCTTGATCGCCGTCAACAATCCGTCATCCTGCCGCCGTCGATACCGGCCGGATACCAAGCATTCACCCGCCGTTACCGGGGGCGACCGCCTGGGCCATTCGCTATGACGCGCTGTTGCAGGCAGCCCTTCGCACGCCCGCGCTGCTGACCGCGCTGCATGAGGCCATGAGCCGCGAGCTCACCCGCGATCTCGATTCGATGCTGTTCTTGTGCACCTTGCCCGCCGACGCCCGCGTGGCCGGTTTCCTGCGCTACTGGGCCGACGCGCTCGCACAGCGCGGCCTGCGCACCGACCAGATCACGCTGCGCATGACGCGCGCCGAGATCGGCAACTACCTCGGCATGACGCTGGAGAGCGTGAACCGTGCGCTCTCCCGACTGGCGCGTGGCGACGTGATCCGCTTCACCGAGAAGGGTCGGCGCGACATCCACATTCCGCAGGTGGAGGCGCTCACGAGCTTCATGCAGAGCCTTGCCGCACCGATGAGCGCCGCCGCCCTTCACTGAGCAGTGCTCAGAACCCGCGCGCACTCGGACATCAGCAGCATCGGTGGTCTGGCAACCGCGTGCGCGCAGGACGCGTCTACAGGCTCGAGATCGGCGAAGTGGTGCTCTACGGTGGTGAAAGTCCGTATCGCGAGCGCGTCCATGAGGCGGCGCTTGTCAATTTCGGTTTCCCGTGGAGGTGCGACCGCCCGCCATTCCTTCACAACCCGGCTTGTACAGACTGTCAAGCGCCACCCAGTGGCCACAGTCAATTTCTCAAGCCCTCGACCTTCATTCACTCTGTCAGCAACCTGCCGCTGCTGTCAAAAACGCGAACGCGGGCGGGGATTGCAGTACGCACACTCTGCGTCACGACACAAAAGTCCTCGAACTGCGCAAGCGCCCTGTCCAGAAACCGGATCGTCGCAGCCGGAGCGCCAAGATGAATATCCACCTCAATGCGGTCCATGCGCAGTCGACCCTGCGCGTTGCGCAACTGCTTGGCATCGGCTGTCGTGCGCATGAGGATCGAATGGTTCTTGAATTTCCGAAGCGAGAACGGAGGCTGGAGACAGGCAGTTGGCGACTGCGGCCACCAGTAGCTTCTCTGAATCAGGACCAGCTCCGGTTCCCAATGGCGGGCTTGCATCGGTCACAAGCACCGCACCTCAGGCTGCCCAAAGTCGACCGCAAATCGATAGTCCGCTTGAAGGACGAGTTCGACGGTACCCACCGCGTCCATCACCTACGACGCAGCGCAAGCCGCGTCGACCGGTTGCGCCCCTTGGCTTCTCGAGGGTTCATCGAATCTCCAAGGGGCCTGATCCCGTTGCACGCATCGATGCCTCTGGGTGCATCTGGACAGGGCCGAGCTTACAGAGTTTGGGCCAGCCGTTCGAACGGAGGGCGAAGTTGGATGGCGACGCGATGCCGCGAACTGCCAGGCATGCAGCGAGCGCATGGTGCGGCAAGCAGGGGGAAAGAAGCGACCGCCCCCTTCGAGTCTGCTCCGGCCTGGACTTCGCACGGGCGCGCAACCGCAGCACGAAAGGCAGGTGAAGGCGTCCGCGCGAACTGCGTCGCATCTGCGGAACTCGCGATTCGATCCCGCAAACGGCAACGCGCAGACGCGATCGCCGAGCGCCGCGCAAACTCCGGCGCGGTCCGATCCGGAGCAGCCCTCGGCGCATTGATGCTCAGCGCACTTGAGTCACAAGGTGCGACTCACCAGTTTGAAGTCCGCATCTTCGGCAAAGGACTTGATCGAAAAGCCCAACCGCTTCACGAGCTTCAACATGTCGGCGTTGTTGCTCAGCACCAGCCCATCAATCTCCGAGAGGCCCTTGTCGCGGGCCACATCGATGATCGCCTCCAACAAGCGTGATCCCAGTCCCTTGCCGCTGTAGTCGTCTGCAATCACCAATGAGAACTCGCAACTCGATTGATCCGGATTGGTGATGTAGCGCGACACGCCCACGATACGTTCGGTCTCGAGGACGGCGCCATCGTCTGCGACGCCACGCTCCCGCACCACTGCGACGAGCGCCATTTCGCGGTCGTAGTCGATCAAGGTGAAGCGCGAAAGCATCGACGGCGGCAACTCGTGGAAGCGCGAAACAAACCGGAACCAGCGGCTTTCGGGCGAGAGCTGCTGCACCAGGGCTTGAAGCATCTGCGCGTCGTCGGGATGAACGGCTCGCACGGTGTAGGTGCCTCCACCGGGCAAAGGCCACTCGCGCTGGTAGCGCGCAGGGTAGGGCAGGATGGCCAGGTGCTGGTAGCTGTTGATGAGGCCGCTTGCGCCCTGCGGCGTGCTGTCGACGACGATGCGAGCATCGACCGCCACTGCGCCCGTTTCGTCGACGATGATCGGGTTGATGTCCATCTCCCGCAGTTCGGGAAGTTCGCACACCATCTCGGAAACCCGCAGCAGCACCTGCTCCAGCGCCTCCATGTCCACGGCTGCCGCCCCGCGCCATTCGTGCAGGGTTTCGGCGACCCGCGAGCGTTCGATCAGCCGGCGCGCCAGGAACTGGTTGAGCGGCGGCAGCTCCATGGCACGGTCGTCCAGCAGCTCGATCATGGTGCCGCCTGCGCCGAACACGATGACGGGGCCGAACGGGTCGTCGGTCACCAGGCCCACATGGATTTCGCGCCCGCGCCGGGCCGTGGCCATCTTCTGAACGGTCACGCCGTTGATGCGCGCATCCGGTGCCAGCCGCACCACGCGTTCCATCATGTCGCTGTACGTGTCGCGTGCACCGGCGCCGTTCATGACGTTCAGCGCCACGCCCTCCACATCCGACTTGTGGCTGATGTCGGGCGAATCGATCTTGAGCGCGACGGGGAAGCCCAGCTGGGTGGCGATCATCATCGCTTCGTTGGCGCTGCGCGCCAGCAAGGTGCGGGTGATCGGGATATGGAACGATGACAGCAGGGTTTTCGACTCCATCTCGGTCAGTACCTTGCGCCGTTCCGCCAGCACGCTCTCGATCAGCAGCCGCGCACCCTCGATATCCGGCTTGGCGAGAGCCGACAGCGGCGGCGGGGTCTGCTGGAGCAGCGCCTGGTTGCGGTAGAAGGCCGCGATGTTGCCGAATGCGCCAACCGCCGCTTCCGGCGTGCGGAAGCTCGGGATGGTGGCCTCCCCCAGCACCGCACGTGCGGGGCCGACCGAGGCGTCGCCCATCCAGCATGACAGCAGCGGTTTGCTCATCGGCCGCGGGATATCGGCCAGCACGCGCGCAGCCGCTACCGCGTCGGCGCCTGTCTTAGGCGAGAAGATGGCCAGGACGCCGTCTATCTGCGGGTCGGCGGCGGCCGCATCGACCGCGGCCCGGAAGTGAGCGGGCTCGGCTTCCTCCGAAAGGTCGATCAGATCGGTGAGCGAAGCCGACGCGGGCAGCCGGGGCTGCAGCGTCTTGAGCGAGTCGGGTGACAGCTTCCCGAGTTGTAGGCCGATCTCATTGACCCAGTCCGCCGCCAGAACACCCGGGCCGCCGCCATTGGTGACGATGGCCAGGCGCCGGCCGACCGGGCGATAGCGCGAGGCCAGGCATTTGGCGGCCGAGAACAGTTCGACGAACGAGCGCACCCGCACCGCACCGGCGCGTCGCAGTGCAGCGTCGAAGACATCGTCGCTGCCGACGGTCGAGCCACTGTGCGTGTGCGCAGCTTCGTTGCCGGCGGGTTTGCGACCGGCCTTGAGCACCACCACCGGCTTGGCATGCGAGGCCGACCGCAGTGCACTCATGAAGCGGCGAGCGCTGGAGATCCCTTCGAGGTAGACGATGATGCTGTGCGTGGCGGCATCGTTGGCGAGGAAGTCCAGCACCTGGGCAATGTCCACCGCTGTATGGCGGCCGAGCGACACGACGCTGGAGAACCCGACCGCGTTCTTGCGCGCCCAATCGAGCATCGACGCCGTCAGCGCGCCGGACTGCGACACCAGCGCGAGCGGGCCGGCCTTGGCCAGCGGGCCGGCCGTGCTGGCATTGAGCGTCAACGGCGGGCGCTGAAAGCCGAGCGAGTTCGGACCGAGGAGGTGAACGCCGTCGCGGCGCGCGATCTTTCGCAGTTGCGCAGCCTGCTCGGTAGCGATGCCGTTGGAGATGACGAGCGCGGCGCGGCAGCCGATGCGGCCGACGACCTCCAGTGCAGAGGCGATCTCCTGAGGGGGCAGCGCGATGATCGCGAGATCGGAGCGCGTCTGCGCCAGATCCCCCAGCGTGCCGCTGGTGCGGATGTCCAGAAACTGCAGCGTTCCGTCAAACCGGTCTGCGCGAAGCGCTTCGCGTACGGCCCGCGACTGCGAAGTCTGGCCGACCGGGTCATCGGCCTGGCCCGCGAAGACAACGACTGAGCCCGGCGCGAGCAGCGGGGTGAGGTAGTGCTTGTCCATGACCTTAGTCTGCACCCATCAGGACCTTGACATGCGCCGCGGCACTGCGCGCCAGCGCGCTCAGCGCATAGCCGCCTTCGAGACAGGAGATGACCCGGCCCCGGCAGTGGCGCTGCGCGACGGCCATGATCTGCTGCGTCACCCATGTGTAGTCGCCTTCCACCAGCGCCAGATTTCCCATGTCGTCCTCCCGGTGGCCATCGAAGCCGGCGGAGATGTAGATGAGCTCGGGGGCGAGGGCCTCGAGCGCCGGCAGCCATTGGTGGATGACCGCTGCGCGGAAGGCGTCGCTGCCCGAGCGCGAACGCAGGCCGACGTTGACCATGTTCGGACCCTCGTCTTCCTCGCCCGAGAAAGGATAGATCCCTTTTTCGAAGATGGAACACATGAGCACACGGTCGTCGCCCTTGAAGATGTCGGCGCTGCCATTGCCGTGATGCACGTCGAAGTCGATCAGCGCCACGCGCTGCAGGCCGTGCACATCGAGCGCGTGCCGGATGCCGACGGCCACGTTGTTGAAGAAGCAGAAGCCCATGGCGGCAGCGCGCTCGGCATGATGGCCGGGGGGCCGGACGCAACAGAACGCCGCGGGCGCCTTGCCCGAAAGAACCAGCTCGCAAGCCAGAACCGAGGCGCCCGCCGCGCGCCGTGCGGCCTGCATGGTGTATCGGTTCATGCTGGTGTCGGGGTCAACCTGGTGATGCCCTTCGTCCGGCGAAGCCGCAGCGAGTTCGCGCACGTGGGCGAGCGAGTGTGCCCGCCCCAGTTGATCATCGGTGGCGAGCGGAGCGTCGTACGGGACCATGTAGTCGAGCAGACCGCTGATCAGAAGCCGGTCGTGGATAGCCGAAAGCCGTTCCGGACATTCCGGATGGTCGGCGCCCATTTCATGGCGTGCGCAGTCGGGGTGGGTGATGTAAGCGGTCAGCAATAAGACTCCTGGGCCATCGCGCGCCGCGCGGCGCGGGTCTGAGCGCAGTCTAGGCGCGGTCGATCCGACATTTCATGAGCTGCATCAAGCTCAGGGCGACGGCGAGTCGCTGGCGCTCGTTGATCTGCGCGATTGGGTGGAAGGTCCCGCGCCCTGCGCGACTGATCTGGCTTTTGCACGTTCGGGCGAAAGGGAACATTGGGTCATCACCACGGCGCGTCATAGTGTGCCGTTAGACACATTGGCGAGCGCGCCATTGTCGGGTCGACTGCTCGAACTGGCCATCTGATGCGGCGTTTCAGACGAGGGGCAATACCCTCACGTTCATGAGCATGCTCGCGCCGCGCTTGAAAGGCAAAAAGTCGTCCGCAGCCTACGTATCTGCTCTTTCGTCGAGCGGGGCGTCAGACCGCAAGAATGTCTCATCCAGCTCGCCAAGCCGGCAGTCCAGAAGTGCCGGCTCGACTTCGCGCTCAAGCACGTCGAACATTCCTTCGACAAAGTCCACCAGGCGATCGGATGCAGATATCGCATCATTCACATTGCCGGTGGCGACTGCATCAAGGACGGCAATGTGCGCATCCACCGTGTCCTGCAGGTTGGCACCACGCTGCGCATGCGTGTGATAGATCCAGCCGATGCGGCGGAAGATGGTGTGCAAGGGCCGCAGCGTGCTCTCGACGAAAGGCTCGCCGGCGGCCGCGAGAAAGAGCTGGTCGATGCGCCGGTCCACCACGTTGAACTGCTCGAGAGTGATCGCGTCCCTGTGTTCAGCCAACTGGCGCTTGAGATGCAGCATCTGGTTGCGCTGTGAAGAACCGGATCGCTCGGTGGCTAACCGGATCACGAAACGCTCCATATCGCGTCGAAGCCGCAGCAGAACGCGATCGCGCGTGAGATCGACCGGCACGATCTGCAAACCATGCCGTGGGGTTACATGCACCAGCGTATCGGCGGCCAGCCGATTGACGGCCTGCAGAACCGGCGTACGACCGAAGCCGACCATTCTTTGCAGATCGTGCGTCGCCAGGAACAGTCCCGGCCTGAGCTCGCAGCAGACCAGCAGCTCTTCGATGCGCGCATAAGCCAGGTCGGAGAGGCTCACCGAACTTCGCCGGCGAGACGAGTCCTGAGCCGAAGCGCTCTTTGCGACCGGGCGCGGTCGCGGACGGGTGGTTGGAGGCATGCGGCTTGTGAGTCAGAGGGGTCGGTGCCCATTGCACGTTCCATGCCGAAGCATAGCCTGATATTCAAGCAATTCTTCAACCCGGACTTAGCGGTTCCCTTAGGAGAACGCCGGAAGGCCGGGCACTGGCAAGCAATAGGGAAAACACGAAGAACCTTTGTGAAATATCACAGTATTCTTTGCGTCATGGCAACCCTGGTCTCTGACGTCAAAGTCATCCTCACGGCCCCTGAGGGGATCAACCTCCTCGTCGTCAAGGTGGAGACCAACCAGCCCGGCCTTTACGGGCTCGGCTGCGCCACCTTCTCCTACCGGCATCTGGCCGTGCAATGCGTGGTCGAGGAATACCTCCGCCCCCTCTTGATCGGGCGCGACGTGAGCGCGATCGAGGAGTTGTGGCAGCTGATGCACCAGAACGCCTACTGGCGCAACGGACCGATCGAGAACAACGCGATCTCGGGCGTCGACATGGCGCTGTGGGACATCAAGGGGAAGATGGCTGGCATGCCCCTTTACCAGCTGTTCGGGGGCAAGTGTCGGGAGGGCGTACCCATCTACCGGCATGCGGATGGCCGGGACCTGGCTGAGCTCTGCGACAACATCCAGAAGTATCGGGAGCAGGGCATCACCCACATCCGCTGTCAGAGCGGCGGCTACGGCGGCGGCGCCTTCGGGCCCGCCCCCGCGACGGCGCCGAGGGGCGCGGCGGATGGCATCTACCTGGACAGCAGGACGTACATGCGCGACACGATCAAGCTGTTCGAAGGCATCCGGGCGAAGGTGGGCTTCGATGTTTCGCTCTGCCACGACGTGCACGAGCGGCTGAAGCCGATCGAGGCGATCCAGTTCGCCTGCGAGATGGAGCGGTTCGATCTGTTCTTCCTCGAGGATGCGATCCCGCTCGAAGAGGGCAAGTGGTTGCGCCAGCTGCGCGACAAGACCCGCATCCCGCTGGCGCAGGGCGAGCTGTTCAACAACCCGTCTGAATGGAAGACCCTGATCGCCGAGCAATTGATCGACTACATCCGCGTGCACCTGAGCCAGATCGGCGGCATAACGCCCGGCAGGAAGCTGCAGCTCTTTGCCGAGCAGTTTGGCGTGCGGACCGCATGGCACGGGCCGGGCGACATGTCACCGCTCGGCCACGCGGCCAACATCCACATCGACCTGGCTGCGCGCAACTTCGGCGTGCAGGAGTGGTCGGGCACGGAGCCGCCCAACTTCGTCATCCAGGAACTCAAGGGACCGCGTGACGCCCTGCTCGACGTCTTTCCGGGACTGCCGGCGTTCGAGAACGGTTATGTCTATGCCAACGACAAGCCGGGCCTCGGCGTGGACATCGACGAAGCACAGGCCAGGAAGTACCCATGCGAGAACGTCGTGACCACATGGACGCAAACGCGCCTGGCCGACGGAACGCTTCAGACGCCCTAGGAACAGAGACCATGTCCATCCAACTCTTCGACCTGACGGGCCGCACCGCGCTCGTCACCGGTTCCTCGCGCGGCCTGGGCTTTGCCATCGCCGAGGGCCTTGCCGCCGCTGGCGCACGAATCGTGCTCAATGGCATCGATGCGGTACGGCTGGCCGATTCGGCCGCCGCGCTGCGCAGCAAGGGCTACGCGGTCGAGGCGTACGCCTTCGACGTCTGCAACGAGGGCGCAGTGGTCGGCGCGTTCGACCAGTTGGACGCGGCGCGCATCGAGGTCGACATCCTCGTGAACAACGCCGGCGTGCAGTTCCGCAAGCCCATGGTCGAGCTTGCCACGGAAGACTGGCGCCGCGTGATCGAGACCAATCTGACCAGTGCCTTCGTGGTTGGACGCGAAGCGGCTCGCCGCATGATCCCGCGCGGCCGCGGCAAGGTCATCAACATCGGTTCGCTCACCAGCGAACTCGCGCGTGCGACCGTCGCGCCCTACACCGTGGCCAAGGGCGGGATCAAGATGCTGACGCGCGCCATGACGGCCGAATGGGCCAGCCACAACATCCAAGCCAACGCCATCGGGCCTGGCTACATGCTGACTGACATGAACCAGGCCCTGATCGACAACCCGAGTTTCGATGCCTGGGTCAAGGGCCGCACGCCGGCTGGCCGCTGGGGCCGCCCGGAGGAACTGGTGGGCGTGGCCGTCTTCCTCGCATCCAGCGCTTCCGATTACGTCAGCGGCCAGATCATCTACGTCGATGGCGGCATGGTTTCCGTTCTCTAACTACACATTCCATTCAGGAGACAGTCGATGAAACGAAGCATTCGCGCGGTCGTTGCTGGGTTGACCGTTGCCGGCGCCTGTATTGGCGCGGCGGGCACGGCCTTCGCCCAGGACATCAAAGAGCGCAACATCAAGTTCGCCTTTGCCAATACGGCGGACTCGGCGCACGGGATCGGCGCCAAGCGCTTTGCCGAGGTGGTCGCGAGCAAGAGCGGCGGCAAGCTGAACGTCAAGCTCTACGGCAGCGGCACGCTCGGCGGTGAGGCCGTGGTCGCCTCGGCGATGCAGGGCGGCACCATCGAGATGTCGATGATGGGGCCGGGCCTCCTGACCGGCATGGACAAGGAGTTCGGCGTCTTCGACACGCCCTTCCTGTTCGACACCTTCAAGGAGGTCGATGCCGCACTGGACGGCCCGGTCGGCAAGAAGCTGCTCGACAAGCTGCCTGCCAAAGGGCTGGTCGGCCTGTCCTACTGGGACCATGGTTTTCGAATCCTGACCAACAGCAAGCGTCCGATCGCCAAGCTCGAGGACATCCAGGGACTGAAGATCCGGGTGCAACAGATCCCGGTATTCATCGAGTCCTTCAATGCGATGGGCGCCAATGCCGTGCCGATGCCTTTCCCCGAGCTGTATTCGGCCCTCGAGCAGAAAGCCGTCGACGGCCAGGAGAACCCGTTCATCTCGGTCGAGGTGACCAAGTTCTACGAGGTCCAGAAGTACGCCTCCACCACGCGCCACGCGTACTCGCCGCTGCTCGTGCTGATGAGCAAGAAGTTCTGGGACCAGCTGTCGGCCGATGAGCGCAAGGTTCTGACGGACGCAGCCAACGAGGTGAAGAGCTACGAGCGCCAGGTGTCGCGCGAACTGGACGCCAAGGCGCTCGACACGCTCAAGAGCAGGGGCATGGTGATCACCGAAGTCTCGGCGCAGGAACGTGCGCGGATGCGCGACAAGCTCAAGCCGGTGATCGATAAGCATCGCCAGACAACAGGCGAACTGGGCAAGGAAATGACGGCCGAGGTCGAACGTATTCGTTCCGGAAAGTGAAGACCGTGAATGCCCGAAACATCCTTGGCGCCATCGCCGCGATCGCGGCGGCGCTGTGGTCCCCTGTCGCGCCGGCCGCGGACTATCCGAGCCGGCCTATTGAGATGGTAGTACCCTCGTCGGCGGGCGGCGGCACGGACGTAATGGCCCGGCTCTTCGCCGAGGCTGCCAAGAAGAACGTGCCGCAGCCCTTCATCGTCACCAACAAGCCGGGCGCTGGCGGTGGCATCGGCATGACGGAGGTGCAGCGCGCGCCAGCCGACGGCTACAAGATCGGCGTGCTGATCTCCGAGCTGGCGATCATTCCCCACCTCGGAATGACCAAGGTCACGACCGCCGACTTCATCGCCGTTGCGCGGCTCAATGGCGATCCGGGCCTGATCGCCGTGCGCGCCGACTCGCCATGGCAGTCGATCGACGACCTGTTGGCCGCCGCGAAAAGGCAGGATGGCGCCGTGTCGATGGGCAACGCCGGCACCGGCACCATCTGGCACCTCGCGGCCGCGGCCGTCGAACAGAAGACACGCGTGCGCTTCAACCACGTGCCCTACCAGGGCGCCGCACCGAGCGTGCTCGCGCTGGCGGGCGGCCATGTCGATGCGATCGTCGTGAGCCCGGCGGAGATCGGTTCGCATATGGCAGCCGGCAAAGTGCGGGTCCTGGTGTCCATGGCCGAAGGCCGGCTCGCGGCCCCCTACGACAAGGTCGCGACCTTCAAGGAGAAGGGCGTGGACCTGGTGCTGGGCACCTGGCGCGGCCTGGGCGTGCCCGCGGGCACGCCGCCCGAGGTGGTGCGGTACCTGCGCGAGGCGGCGCGCAAGACCTCCGAGGACCCCGCGTTTCGCGAAGCCTTGACCAAGGCCAACCTGCAGCCGGCCTACATGGATGGCGAACAGTTCCAGGCCTTCATGAACAGCCAATCGACCTATTTCAAGTCGCTGCTGGCGACCGTCGAGATCAAGAAGTAGGGCGCCCGTATGGAAGCACTCGTCATCCACGCCCCCGGCGATCTGCGCGTCGAAGAAGTCGCGACCCCCGAACTCGGCCCCGGCCAGCTGCAGGT